>DATFTG010000056.1:0-19918 GCA_035262265.1 Gemmatimonadales bacterium | reverse complement strand
GCATAGTCGAACGTCAGGTCGTGGTGGCCGGCCGTGTTCACCTGCTCGATCAGGTTTCCCAGCTCCGTCGAGAGCCGGCGCGAGCCGACGAGCTGCAGATAGCCGGCCGACCCGTGCAGCGCTGTGCCGTCCTTGGTGCGGCCCGTTTCATCGCCCGCGTCGCCGCGGCCGACCATGTCCATGTTGAGCTGCGCCACGATCGAATCGCGCGGCACCGTGGGGTGGTCGGTAAAGTACCGCGAGCCGAGCAGGCCCTTCTCCTCGCCTGTGTGCCACACGAAGAGAATCGAGCGGCGCGGCTTCTGCGGCAGCGAGGCGATGCGCTCGGCAATTTCGAGGACGGTGACCGTGCCCGATCCGTCGTCGTCGGCGCCGTTCGAGATCGAGTCGATCCGTGCGCTCCCCGCATGTGCCGCGCGGTAGACGGCGAGCGTCGAGTCGACCTGCGCCTGCTGCGCCGGCGTCGCCTGCTTCGAGGCGTCATCCGCCCCTTCCGGCCGCACGAAATGGTTCCAAATGCGGATCGAATCGTGATCGACTGGGCGCGCCGCCAACCCGATGTGGTCGTTGTGCGCGCCGATCGCGACATACTCCCCTTTCAACTTGGGATCGGTCCCAGGGACGATCCCCACCACGTTGCGGGCGGGGAACGGTGCCGCGGCGATCACGTAGCGCACGTCGATCGCCGCCGTTCCTCCTATTGCACCTACCGCCAGTGAATCGAGCGGCGACGTGAACATTTTCGCCGCGACCGCGGCGCTGATGAGCAGCGTCGGCGACTGCGCGGGAGTCGGGGTCGTATTGTCGTCGAGGAACGTCTGTGGGCGGCGCAGCGTCGACAGGAAGAAAGGAGGAACCTGATCGAGCGCCACCAGCGCCACCGCCGCGGCACCGGGAATCGCGGGGCCGCGCCGCAGCGTGCGCAGCGAGCTCGTGGCACTCATGCGCAGGACCACGAGTTTCCCCTGCGCCTGGTCGGCCGAGATCTGGTGCGCCGAATCCCCCAGCACGCCGCCGTACACGATCGCCAACGATCCCAGCGTGACCGACGATCGGCTGAGCGAGAGGTAGTCGGTGTAGGGCGCGAGCTGGGTGCTGTTTACCGTGAAGGTCGATGCCGTGTCGAACGTCCGCGTCTTCAGCGGCAGCGTCTGGAAGTACGTCCCGCTGTCTCCCGCCGGTTTCAATCCCACGCGCCGCGCCTCGGCCGCGATGTAGTCGGTGGCTTTGACGTTGCCGATCGTTCCCGTCTCGCGCCCCTGCATCGAATCGTCGGCGTAGAGATAGAGCCGAGTCATCAGGTCGGCGGCGGTGATCGCCGGCGTGGTCGGGCGGGTCGGAAGCTTCAGCGGCAACGACCCGCCGCTCTGCGCGGCCGACAGAGCGGGAATGATGGTAAGACAGGCGGCGAACGTATGAGACCAGCGCATGAACCCTCCGGAGAGACCAACGGGATTCGACGACACAATGTACGTACGCCGGTGAGACGGCGTTGAGCCCTATATTGGCCCCGTGCAGCCAACGTCCCCCGCTGCCGCGCGTGCCGTCGCCCCCGATGTCGTGCGCGCCATGGCGATTGCGCTGGTAGTGGTCCTCCACACCGCGGGCGTCGTCGCGAACCCCGGCCCCGCCGGAGGTCTGGGGGCGTTCTGGGCCGGGAATATCTACGACAGCCTGGCGCGGGCCGGTGTCCCGCTCTTCGTCCTGCTCACGGGGTGGTTGCTGTTTGCGCCGGAGCGTGCGGCAGAGCCGCTGGTCCGGTTCTTCCGTCGCCGCCTGGACCGCGTCGCGCTGCCGCTGCTCACCTGGTCGCTCGTCGCCTGGGTCTGGATCGCTGTGCGCGACCACCACGCGATCGCGTGGTCGCGCTTCTGGCGCGAGCTGCTCGCCGGCCCCGTGTTCTACCACCTCTGGTACGTCTACGTCCTGCTCGGACTGTACCTCGCCATTCCCTTGTTGCGGCCGCTCGCTGCGCAGGCCACGCCCGCGTTGCGCTGGTACACCCTCGGTCTCTGGTTCGTGGGGACCGCCGTGCTCCCGCTCTGGACGTGGTGGGGCGGCTTGTCGATCGGTGTCCCCATCCTCGTCGTGAGCACCTACGTCGGCTACCTGCTGGCCGGCGCGTGGCTCGCTGCCAAACCGCTGAGCAGGAAAACCGCCTGGGAGCTGGCGCTGCTCTTTGTGCTCGCGGCGTTGTGGACGATCGTCACGACGGCGCGACTGACGGGCGACGAGCACCTCAACGTCATTCTGTACAGCTACGACAGACCGAACGTCGTCGTCATGGCGCTGGTGGCCTTCGTGCTCCTCACTCAACCCCAGCCCGCGGCATGGCTCGCCCGGCACCCGCGCCTGCTGGCAGCGGTGCGGGCGCTCGCCGCCTCGAGCTACGGCATCTACCTGCTCCATCCGTTGCTGCTGGATGTGCTGGGCAGCGGTGTGCTCGGCGTCCGCATCAGCGGCGCGTCGCTACCGCCGTTCGTGGGAATTCCATTGCTTGCGGCGGGACTGTTGCTCGTGTCGCTCAGCGTGATGATGGTGGCGAGGAGGGTACCGATGCTCGGGAGACTTGTCGGCGCTTGAAGGCGGTGGAGGGCGGCAGAGGGCGGCAGAGGTTGCCCCTCTACCGCCCTGTCCCCTTCTCCCACCTAATTCGCAGCTAGCCGCGCCGGCGGAATGACGAACGTTGCTACAAGCCCCCCATGATCCGACGCCCACAACCCGCCGGGAGTGCGATCCGCCGCAGCCGCGCCCACCACCGCACGCCCGATCACCTCCATTTGACTCGGCATGTTGCGAGTGAAAATGAAGTCGATGCGCTGATTGAACGTCGCTACGGGATTGTCGAGCGTCTCACTCTGGCAGCAGGTCAATCCCGCCGGCACGAGTCCCGGCCGCAGCCAGCTGTCGGCGAAGCCGGCACCCGTGATCATGCCGTAGGACGGCGTGGCCCGCGTCGGATCCTGTCCGTACACGTCGGAATTGAAGTCGCCGGCGAGAATCGTGGGAAGCGATTCGTTCTGGAGTAATGCCAGAAGCTCTTGCGCCTGCCCCAGCTGCACGGGGAGCGCGTCCTGCGTTTCGAGGTGGGTGTCGATGAAGCGGATCGTGCGGCCGCCGACCGTCGCCTCGATCGAGCTCCACCCTTCGTACACGCCCGCCTGGGCTCCGCCGATCGACACCGGGATGAACGCCGCGTACTTGGCGTGCTGCGGATTGGCGATCTGCACATCCCCCCGCGCGAGCACCGCATCGCGATCGGTCAGGCGCACGTCGTCGAACGTCGGGATCCCGGTCGCCGGATCGACGCCGGTGATCACGGGCAGCTCGACGTCGGTGGTCGAGTCCGCTGCGGCGATGACGTAGTGCAGCCCGCGCGCCGCGAGTGAGTCGGCGAGCAGCGCGAGGAAATCATAGACGACCTGTGTCGCCGGCTGCGTCCCGCCGAACGCCAGGTCGCCGGGGCTCTGCAGGCGGTAGATCGCCGCTTCCTCCACACCGACGAGATGCGGACGCTGCGCGGCGATCGCCCGGGCCAGCGCGCCCGCCCGCGCCGGGAAGTTCGTCTGCTGCACGAGCCCCCAGACACTGGCCGCGACGAACGGCACCTGGTCGGATGAAGCGGTGAGCAGTGGAGTCGGGTCGGTGCCGTAATAGACATTCCACGTCAGCACCGTGACGCCTGGAGGGCTCGCCACACCGAAGGGCGGACCGTCGACCGGTTTGAGAAATTGACTGCTGGAAATGCCGGACGGCGTCCGTTCGGTGCACCCGAGCACGAGCAGTGCCGCCGCGAGCAACAGGGGGCTGCGCACAACATCCTCCGGTGAGTGTGGTCGGAGGACGTTAGGAGCAGCCGGTCAAGCTTCGATCAAACCGATCCGTTCGAGGAACGCGCGCCGTTTGCCTGGCAAGACGAGGTCCGTGGCGACCACTTTGCGCACGATCAGGGCGGCGAACGAGTAGCCCCGGCCTTCGGCGCTGAGCCAGCGCGCCCATTCCAGCTCGTCGACCGCACGATTGACCGTCGCGCGCTCGAGCTTCGTAGCCAGCGTCAGCCGATCCGCGGTCACGCGATCCTCGAGCACGGCGGCCGCCTGCAGCACGAGCTGCGCCGGCTTGGACAGACGATGAAACTCGACGCGAATCGCGCCTGTCACGGCCTCCGGGAGACCACCCGGCAGGGAGTCGTCGAGTGTCCGCAGGGGGCTGGGCCACTCGCCTTTCACGCGCTGCAAGTCCAGTCCATCGCGGATGGCGTTGAGCAGCTCGACCGCGAGCAGCGGCAGCCCGGCGGAATCACTCAGCACCCGGCGGGCCACACGGTCGAGTCTCCCGTCATCGAAGGACGGCAGTGCCCACCGTGCCAGCTCGAGTATGCCGGGATGATCGAGCACACCGAGTCGCACCACGATGCCGGCCCCATCGCGGCCCGCCCGGGCGCGCAGCTGCTCGATCTCCGGGCGCGCCGACTGGGCGGCGACCGTCAGCAGCACGAAGAGCGGCGTCTGTGACAGGTCTCGCAACGCCGCTTCGATGGCGAGCAAGGACTCATGGTCCAGCAGCGCCGCGTCGTCGAGCAGCAGCATGACCGGCTGCTCGACGAGCACGGCACGCAGCACCTCGGTAAATGCGCGCACCGGTGCCGTTTCCGCGGTCCCCTGTCGGGGCGTGAACCGGTCGGCCCATTCGACGATCTGGCCCGCAAACCAGGCGAGTGCGGCCGGGGGGGCCGTAGCCAGCCCCGCCGCGTCCAGCAGGCCGCCCCGGGCGAGGCCGAGCACTCCACTCCAGGGAGTCTGCCCGTCGCTCTCGACCGAGCGGATGACCGCGGTCACGGCTCCACTGAGACGCACCCGCGCGGCCAGCTCGTCGGCGAGGCGCGACTTCCCCGTTCCAGGATCACCGATCACCATCGCGGGGGCTGCCGTCCGCTCATTACGGACGCGCTGCGCAGCGTTCAGGAGCGCGACCAATTCGGCGTCGCGGTGCACCAGCGGTGCGCGGCGACGGGCGGGCTCGGGAGTCTTGGCCGGGAGATCCGGCGCCCCGCGCTCGCGCCGAATGCGCTCGGCGAGCTCGACGCATGTGTCGCTCGGTGTCGTCCCCAAATCCTCCTGCAGTTGTGTAACGAAGGCTTCGTACTCGCCGAGCGCGCCGGTGCGATCCCCGTCGAGGAACAGCGCGCGCATCAGGAGCATAGCCGCAGCCTCGGAGGATCGATCAAGCCGGCGGGCGTGCTGCGCCGCTTCGATTGCCTCCCGGACTCTACCGGCCGCCAGCTCGGCCTCCCCGACGCGCAGGCGGACGTCGAGCATGCGGCGGCTCCAGAACCGCCGCTCGCTACCGAGCCAATCCTCGAAATCGGAAACGGTGCTGCCGAACCCTTCGAGAAAGGTGCCGCCTGTCAACAACGCGTTGGCGTCGCGCCACCGCCCGGCCTTGATACAGGCCTCGAGCTGATCGGTATCGAGCCGCAGTACCGCAGGGTCGATCCATGATTGGCCAGCCTCGGTTATCACGACGGGACCGAGGCACTTGCGCAGCGTGCTGAGGGCGACGATGACGGAGCGGCGCGCCTTGCCCTGCGACTTATCAGGCCACAGCACACCGATCAGCTGATCCTGGCTGCGGCCCTTCCGGCCGGCGCAGGCGAGATACAGAAACAGCGTGAGGTTCTTGCGGCGCATGAGCAAGCCGGGCGCCGCGGCTCCGTCGACTCGCACTCTAGGGGGACCAAGCAGACGGACCTCGATCGCGTCGCGGACGCCGCGCCGCCGTCCGCGACTCGTGCGCGGCGTTCGCCGGCGGCTCGAGTCGCGTCTACGGTCCCTGGAACCTCGTGCAGGGCGTTTCATGACGGGCCGGTTCATGCTACCGGGCACCGTCCGACACGGCTAGGCCGCTTGACCCTCGCATGATCCGCCTTGACCCGCCCTTAACTCCCTGTCCGTATCGTGCGCTCGTCACCATGCGAGAGCCGCATCTTGTCTGTCCAAGGGCTTACACGCCGCGATGTGTTGCGCCGGTTGGGCGTTCTGACGGCCGGACTGGCCTCGGCCTGCACGCCGCTGCGCATCGTGCTGCACGATTATCCGTCCGCCTTCGATGAACGGGATCCGGCGGAGCGGGTGCTGCGCGCATTCGTGCTCACCGTCATTCCCGAAGCCGAGGTGAGTGATCCGAATCTGGCGCGCGCCTTTGGCGACCCGGACCTGCACTACGCGCCGTACCGAGGGTTTTTCATCTCCGACCTGTGCCGCCGGGCCGAGGCCCGCACGGGCGAGGCGGCGTTCGAGCGCCTGAGCCTGGCGCAGCGCACGGCGGTCGTGCAGGACGGCCTCCGGGCGGACTCCACGACCGCGCGGCTCTACACCGGCGCCATCCTCGTGGCTCAGGCGAGTTACTACGCCGGCATTTACGACGACCAGCGCGGCTGCGCACTGATCGACTTCGATGGCGCATACCAGTTCCGCGGCATCGAGGCCATCACCTACCCCGACCCCGAGCGCTTCCTGTCGCGGCCTGCGACGCCTGACGGGAACTGGGTTTGAGGAGGCTGTATGAGCGTGATTCACACGGATGTGCTTGTGATCGGAACCGGATTCGGCGCCGCCGCGCCTGCCCTGCGATTGGCGGAGGCGGGGGCGCGGGTCGTCATGCTCGAAAAGGGTCCGTACATCAACCCGTTCAAGGATTTCCGACAGACACAGGATCCCAGGTACATCTTGCGCTACATCAAGGGACTGTCCGGGGACCATCTCAACTTCACGTACGCGGAGGGGCTGGGAGGCGGCTCCGGGTTCTACGAGATGGTGTCGCTGCGCGCGCCCTCACTGGTATTCGAGCAACGGGACGAGGACGGATGTCCGCTCTGGCCGTCGGGCGTCGACCGCTCGGCGCTCGATCCCTATTACGACATCGCCGAGCGCATGCTGAAGGTGGAGCAGATCGGAGAGCACGAGGTGCCCAAGTCCGGTCTCGTGTTCTCGATGCTGATGAAGAACCTGGGGTACAGCTGTGACCGTGCCCGCTACGCCGTGCAGCATTGCATCGGCAGCGGCTTCTGCACGACCGGCTGCATCTACGGCAACAAGCAATCGCTGCACCTGAATTACCTGCCACAGGCAGTAGCCGCCGGGGCGAAGGTGGAGTGTGGTACGGAGGCGCTGTCGATCCATCCGCTCGGCGACCCGCGCTCCACCGAACGCCACCGCAACTGGCTCCATGTGCCGGAGCGCTACGAAGTCCTGGCACGCCGCAGCAACAGCGAAACGGCGCGGTACCGCGCCAAGCTCGTGGTGCTGGGCGGTGGTACGGTGGGCACGGCGCGCGTGCTGCTGGCGTCGCGGCCGTACCTCGGGCTGCTGTCCGACCACGTCGGTCGCCACATCGCGATGAATGGCAGCGTGAAGGCGGCCGGGATTCTGCCCGAAGGCGTGCCGGACGGGGACATGTTCACGGGGCGCTCGCATTGCGGCATGATCAGCTACCAGTTTCTCGAATCGCATGGCGTCACGATTTCGTCGGCGCGCGCGATGCCGATCAACGTGGCGGGGACCACCCACCTGCGCCTCGCGGGAGACCCGCGCGATCCGTCCTACTGGGGACAGGCGAACGTGGATCTCATGAAGATCTTTCGGCGCCGGGTGATCGCGATCTACAGTCTCGGCCTCACGCCGCCCGCCGCGACGATCGAGCTCGGGGACGACGGGCGCCTGTCGGCGAGCCTCGACCTCGGCAGCGGCCTGCGCCGCTACCACGAGACAACCGAAGCCCTGCTGCACAACATCCTGGGCCAGAACGGTTGCCGCATCGTGAACGTGAACTTCATCGACGGCAGCGGCAGGGAGTTTTCCGACCCGTACTTCTCGACCGCCCACCAGGTGGGGTCGTGCCGCATGGCCGACAGCCCGGAGCGGGGGGTCGCGGACGCGAGTGGAGAAGTCTTCGATCACCCCGGGCTGTATGTGTCTGACGGTGCGGCGATTCCGTCGTCGCTCGCCGTCAACACGAGCTTGACGATCCTGGCGAACGCCGAGCGGATCGCCGCCGGCATCTTGCAGCGCTACAACCTCGGCGTCCCTACGTCGAGCTAGCTATTCGAGCCGAGGGACGAGTGGTTGGGTTCACTCGGGAATCCGATCCGGCGGTAGAGGTCGGCCATCCGCGGGTCGGCCTGCAACGGGAAGAACGCCGGATGTCGCTTGGAGAAGAGGAGAATGCTGTCGTGCTCTTCGAACGCACGGTCAAGCAGCTGGAACGCTTCGTCGATTCGTCCCGCCGCCCCAGCGGCCACGGCCAACGTCGTTTTCTGGATGTACTCTCCCCCGCCGCGCGCTCGAGCGGTGAGCTCGTCATAGATCGCCTGGACTTTCGCGGTATCGCCCAGCGCCCGGTAGCACCCCGCCAACTGGGTGAGTGACGACGGATGGCGACCAGACGCGGCAGCCGCGTTGATGAGACACTCGATCGCCTCCGGGGTGCGTCCGACGTGATTGAGGATGCCGCCGAGATACAGGTATGGGGCCAGCATGGCGGGGGGGAGCTCGGTGGCACGCTGCAAGGCGGCGATTGCCTCCTCGTATCGTTCCGCAGCCATCAATACGACGCCCAGTTGCGCCTGCGGCAACGGCGCGAGCGGATCGAGCTCGACGGCCTGCCGTGCATGCGTGAGTCCCTCGGTGTAGTCCCCGGCCACGAGACTCAAGTAGAGGGCAAGCCGGTAGTGAGCCGTAGAGTAGCGAGGACTCAGCTCGATCGCCCGACGCAGGTCGGTCCTCGCCCGCTGCCAGTTCCAATCGAAGGCAAGGCTCAGCTCCCCCGATGCACAATGTGCCTCGGGAAGATCGGGTGCGAGCTCCAGCGCCCGCTGAATGGCCGCTCGAGCCTTGGGCAGCACGGCACCGGGTGGCAACGCCCCATACTCGGCCAGCAGAATGCAGCAGTCGGCAAAGCCGGCGTGCGCCGCCGCATAATTCGGATCGAGTGCAACCGCCTGACCGAACAGAGCGAGCGCCTTATTCAACCCCAGGCCACGCTGGCCCCAGAGAGAGCGGCCGTTCAGGAAGAGGGTGTAGGCCTCCAGGTTCTTCGTCGGAGGCGTTGCCGGCAACTCGAAGCTGGCATCGCCAAACGATACCCGCAGGCGACCGGAGACGGCCTTGGCGATCTCATCCTGCACCGCGAACACGTCCGTCGCCTCTCGGACCTCCTGATCATACCGCTGCGACCACATCACGTAGCCATTGGCGACGTTGCTCAACTGAACCGTGACCCGGAGATGCGAGCCTGCGCGTCGCACGCTGCCGCGTAACACGGTCGCCACGCGCAGCTTCTCACCGACATCCTCGAGACTCACCGCCTTACCTCGGAACGCGAAGGAAGATGTGGCCGCCGCCACGTGCAGTCCGGTAACCTGACCCAATGTGTTGATGATTTCCTCGGTGATGCCGTCACTGAAGTAGTCGGTCCCCTGTTCGCCGCTCAGGTTCTCAAACGGGAGCACAGCGACAGAGGCCGGCGCCACTCCATCCGGTAAGGAGAGGCGCTTGTGAAGCTCTTCGGCGAATTCCCGTGCGGATGCGTGCCGGTCCGCAGGTGTCTTCGCCAGTGCCTTCAGGACGGCGCGCTCCAACCCGAGCGGCACAGCCGGTCTCACAGTGCTGATCGGCGGGACCGGATCGCTGATGTGTCGTAACATGGTTGACTGCGGGTTAGCCTCTGCGAACGGCACTTTTCCAGTGAGCATCTCGTAGAGGACGCACCCGAGACTGTAGATGTCGGAGCGGCCGTCAGCTGGTTGACCCGCGCACTGCTCAGGACTCATGTACGCTGGTGTGCCGATCCGCGCACCGTCCGTGATCCCCTCCTCAGCAGCCTGTTTGGCTTCCGTTATCGCGCGTGCGATGCCGAAATCGGCTACCATCGGCTTGTCAGCCGAGAACAAGATGTTTTCGGGCTTGATGTCGCGGTGGACGATGCCCCTGCTGTGAGCGTATTCGAGCGCGGACAGGACGTCGGTGGCGATGCGCACGGCCTCGTTGATGGGGAACTGATGGTGGTCCTTCAGCAAATCCCGGAGCGTGCCGCCATCGACGTACGGCATCACGTAGTAGGGCTCGTTATCGACTTGGTCGTATTCGATGAGGGTGACGATATTGGGATGAACGAGTTTCGCGGCTACGCGGACTTCGCGGAGAAACCGCTCCGTCGCGTGTGCGCTACTGAATTGCGAATGCAGTGCTTTGATGGCCACGCGACGGCGATCGAGTTCGAGCCGGACGTCGTGGGCGAGGTAGACGGTCGCCATGCCGCTCCGGATCTCCTGCTCGATCTCGTAGCGGTCCGACAGCGCGCTGGCCAGCCGCTCCATGGCTGTAGACATGTGAAGGATTGTGTTGTGAATGTAGCTCCCGGCGAGAGCCGGGGCACGACAGCCAGAAAAGCCCGTCAGCGCTGGTGTTCCATCCGTTGGGCGGAGAGGAACTGATGAATCGCCTGCACGGCGAGTGAATCGGAGCTCGTGATCCGTACCGCGCCGCCGTCGGGGAGGGTGTCGACGCTGTACTGAATCGCGGCCCGCCGCTGCCGCATCACGTCGGTGCCGGGCAGCTCGTGCTGATGGACGGCGAAGGCGTGCGCAAAGTCCCCTGCCGCGAAGGATCGGGCGATGTCCTGCATGTGCGCGCGAATCGCGCGCACTCCTGCGCCATCCCGCGTGTCACGCACCAGGGAGATCCTCCCCCCGTCAGGCAGCAAATCAAAGGTGTGGCGGCTCGTATACTGATCGACGCCCATGACCATCGCCCCGCGTTTCTGTATGGCGGCGAAGCTGGAGTCAGTCGAGCCCTGCGCCGCGAGCGGCGCCGCGGCAACCATCGCGATCACCCAGGCTGGGAAGTTGAGGTTCATGCGGTGGTGGATGCGCGCGGCCCAGTGTTCGTCGCAGCGGAAGTCAGGGGCCCTGCCACGATTCCGTCGGTACGTCGGCCGGCACCGGCTGTGCGCGCAGGTAGGTGACGATCTTCCAGATCGGATCGCCGGAGAGGATCCCGCCGTAGGCCGGCATGCCGCGCGGGCGCCCCGAATAAATAGAGAGATAGATCTCCCCGTCTGAACCACCGTAACGCCAGCGGCCGTCCACGAGACTCGGCCCCACCCACCCCGTCGCCCCGCCGCCGTGACAACCGTCGCAATTCATCGACGTGAACACCCTGCCGCCCTCGTCCGCCGACGCACGGTCTCCCGCGAAAGGATTCTTGAGACTGCCCGCTGCCGGGGCCACACCACCCGCGGGCACGTGCGCTTCGGAGCGCACCGTGGGTGGAATCGAGGGAGCGGCGCCTCCCTTGCACGCCATGCAGAACAGCGCGAGGCCGAGCGCAACGCGGATGGTCACGGCCCCGTCCCGAGTCCGAACACCCACACCGTCCCGCCCTGACTCGTGCGCCGCGCGATGTCCGGAATGAAATCCGCCGGCGGCCGGACGTCGGCGGGATCGTCGGACCGCACGTCGCCGGCCAACAGGAACCAATCGCCGCCAATGCCGTCGCAGATCGCGACGTACTGCTTCCCGTCCGGTCCGAGATACGAAATCGGGCTGCCGACGATCCCCGAGCCCAGCTTGAACTGCCACAGCTGTTTCCCGCTCCGCGCATCGACGGCCTTGAACATGCCGTCCAGCGTGCCGTAGAACACGACGTCACCCGCCGTCACCACGCTGCCGCTCCACACCGGGTAGCGCTCGCGAATCTCCCACACGCGCCGGCCGGCCGCGGCATCCCACGCGATGAACGCGCCCGAGTACCCGCCGGCGCCTGCATGGTACGGCGTCGTCGCGCCAATGTACGGCGTGCCCGGGATGTGCGTCGCCTGCACCGCTTCGTAATCCATGCACATGTTGTTGGTCGAGACGTAGAAGAGACCGGTGCGCGGCGAGTACGACGAGGGCGACGCCGGGCTCTTCCCGCCTTCGAGCGTCGGGCAGATGTTCTTGACATTGCCGCGCGAGGCGCCGGTGAGCTTCGTCGAATCGACGAGCGGCCGCCCCGTCGTGAGATCGACGCGCGTCGCCCAGTTGAGCGGCGTGAACGGCGCGGCAACGAGCACCTCGCCGGTGGTGCGATCGATCGTGTAGGCGAAGCCGTTCTTGTCGAAGTGCACCAGCACTTTGCGCGGCTTCCCGCGCACCGTGAGGTCGACGAGGATCATCTCGGCGTTGGAATCGAAGTCCCAGCTCTCGTGCGGCGTGAATTGATAAGCCCAGACGAGCGCGCCGTCCCCCGGCCGACGGGCGAGGACGCTCGACGACCATTTGTTGTCGCCGGGCCGCTGGTCCGGGTTGTAAGGCGACGCGTTTCCGGTGCCGAAGTACACCAGGTCGAGCGTCGGATCGTAGGTCAGCCACCCCCACACCGGCACACCCGCCCGCTGCCAGGCATCGGCCGGCCAGCTCGATACACCGAGGTTCGCTCCTTTGTCGTAGAAGGGACTGAACGTTCCCGGCCGGGCGATCATGTCGGAATCGGGACCCTCGTTGTACGCCGTCCAGACGATGCGGCCGGTCGCGAGGTCGAGCGCCTTCACCCAACCGTGGATGCCGAACTCCCCTCCCGACGGGCCGACCAGCACGCGGTCCTTCACGATCAATGGCGCCATCGGCGTCGTCTCGCCCTGCGCCATGTCGGCGATCCGCGTGCGCCACAGCTGCTTCCCGCTCGTCGCGTCGACGGCCACCGTGTGCCCGTCGAGCAGGTTGTAGACGATCTTGCCGTCGGCGTAGGCGGCGCCACGGTTCACCGCGTCGCAGCAGGCGGTGCCCAGCGCGGTGGGAGAGACTTCGGGACGGTACTTCCAGCGCAGCGGGTACCCGTCCTGGGTGAGGTCGAACGCGTACAGGACGTTGGGGTACGGGGTGACGACGTACATCGTGTGATTGACGACGAGCGGCTGTCCCTCGTGTCCTCCGAGGACGCCGGTCGCGAAATTCCAGACGAGGTGCAAGCGATTCGCATTCGCTGTCGTGATCTGTCCGAGGCTGCTGTAGCGGGTGGCGGCATAATCCTTCCCCGGCATCGGCCAGTCGCCGTCGGAGACGGCCGCACGGTCGCCGATCAACAGCAGTGTGACGGCGGCAACGAAGCGCCACAGCATGCTCCCAAACTGCCGCCTTCGCGGGACCGCGCAAGCCGTCCGTGACGACCGCATCGATCTTCATCGCCGGCGGGACAGGCGTCATCGGGCGGCGCGTCGTGCCCGAGCTTGTTCGAGCGGGGTTTGGCGTCACGGCGGCCGCACGCAGCGCCGCCGGGCGTGCTGCGCTGCAGGGACTGGGTGCAACCGCCGTCGAGCTCAATCTCTTCGACCGCGGCAGCGTCGCGAACGCCGTACGGGACCAGGATGTCGTGATCAACATGGCGACCCACGTCCCGTCCAGTCGCCGCGCGCTGCTGCCGTGGTCGTGGCGCGAAAACAGCCGCGTGCGCCGGCTCGTCTCGGCCAACTTCGCCGCCGCGGTGCTCGCGGGGCGCGCCACCCGACTGATCCAGGAATCGTTCGCGCCGGTCTACGAGCCGGCCGGGGACCGCTGGATCGACGAGCAATCCCCCGTCCGGCCCGCGTCCTACAACCGGACGGTGCTCGATGCCGAGAGCGCGGCGGATCGTGTCAGCGCCGGCGGGAAGGTCGGGATCGCCCTGCGGTTCGCCTATTTCTACGGTTCCGACTCGGACTTCTCCCAGGACGGCGTGGCGATGGTGCGCCGCGGCCGCGCCCCGCTGCTCGGGGACCCCGACGGCTACTGCTCGTCGGTGGAGCACGACGACGCGGCGCACGCCGTGGTCGCGGCGCTCGCGCTGCCCGCGGGGATCTACAACGTCACCGACGACGAGCCCGTGACCCGGCGCGTCTTCGCCGATGCGATGGCGCTGGCGCTCGGGCTGGCGCCGCCCAGGTTCTTCCCCGCATGGGTCGGCAAAGCTATGGGATCGGTGGCCGAAACCCTGTCCCGCTCACAGCGGATTTCCAATCGCAAGCTGCGCGCGTCGAGCGGCTGGGCGCCGCGATACCCCAGCGTTCGCGAAGGGTGGGCGGCAGTGCTGCGCCGGTTGTTATGATTGTCCATCCACGTCCAAGGACCGAATTGATGCCTGCCGCCGGCCGAGCCCATATCCTGAACGAGGTGACCTGGCGGACGGTGCGTGAGACGGGCTATCAGGTCGCCGTCCTTCCCTGGGGAGCGACGGAAGCCCACAACACCCACCTCCCCTACGGCACCGACACCATCGAAACCGAAGCGATCGCTGCCAGCGCGGCGCAGCTGGCGTGGGAGAAGGGAGCGAAGGTCGCCGTGCTCCCCGCGATGCCGTTCGGCGTGCAGGCCGGACAGCTCGACATCCCGTTCTGCCTCAACCTCAACCCCAGCACGCAGGCCCTCGTCCTCGGAGACCTGGTGCGATCGCTCGATGGACAGGGCGTGCCCAAGGTCCTGATTCTCAACGGGCACGGCGGCAACGATTTCCGGCAGATGGTGCGGGAGCTGCAGCCGCAGGTGAAGTGCTTCCTCTGTACCATGAGCTGGTTCAAGCTGGTCGAGCCGAAGCATTACTTCACCGATACCGGGGACCACGGCGGCGAGCTCGAGACCAGCGTGATGCTGAGCGTCGCTCCCGGTCTCGTCCGTCCGCTCGGCGAAGCGGGATCGGGAGCGGCGCGTCCCTGGAGACTCGAGGGCCTGCGGGACGGATCGGCGTGGGCGCCGCGCCGCTGGACGGCGGTCACGGACGACACCGGTGTAGGAGACCCGCGTGCAGCGACAAAGGAGAAAGGGGACCGCTACCTCGCGGCGGTCGTGGAACGAATCGCCGCGTTTCTCGTAGAGCTGGCAGCGGCCGACACCAACAACCTCTACCAACAGTCGCCATGAACGAGAACGACAAACGGCCGATCGTCACGATCGCCCTCATGGCCGCGCTCGCAGACGGCGCGGCGACGCCCGAAGAGGAAGCCCAGCTGCGCGAGGCCACCAACCGCCTCGGCATCAGGGATGCGGATGGCCTGACGCAGGCGGCCCGCACCGGACACCTGGGGCTCGACGAGGTCGTCAAATCATTGTCCGACGATGCCGCGCGAGCGTATGCCTACGAGCTGGCGCTCGTCGTCTGCAACGCCGGCGGCCCAGCCAATGCCAAGGAACAGGCGTTCTTGAACGAGCTGCGCCGCGCACTGGGACTTGGCGTAACCGCGGTGGCGCAGCTCGAAAAAGATGCCGTGGCCCTCGCGAGCGCGGGCCCGACGACGGGTGGATCGAGTACCTCTGGGGCGCCCGATTCCGACCTCGAGCAGATGATCCTGCAGCAGGCAATGCTCGCCGGCGCCGTGGAGCTGCTCCCCGATCGATTGGCGAACCTCGTGATCCTGCCGCTGCAGCTGCGGCTCGTCTATCAGATCGGACGCAAGTACGGCCAGCAGCTCGACGCCAATCAGATCAAGGATCTCGCGGGAACGCTGGGCATCGGTGCCGCGGCGCAGGCGCTCGAGGGCGTCGTGAGCAAGCTGGTGCGCGGCGTCGCGGGAGGGCTGCTCGGCGGGATTATCGGCGGCGCGGGCGGAATCGCCGCCGGTGCCGCGGTCACGTTCTCAGCGACCTATGCGCTGGGCCACGTGGCGCAGCGCTACTACGCGCAGAACCGCACGCTCAGCGCCGCCGATCTGCGGGAGCTGTTTCAGAAGTTCCAGGAAGACGCCCGCGGCATCTTCCCGCGGGTCCAGAACGAGATCCAGTCGCGCGCCAAGACCCTGGATCTGCCCAACTTACTGAATGCGATTCGGGGGCAGTCGCCCGCGTGAAACCGCCACCGACCGCGCCCCGTAAGGTAGCGCGCTGTCCTCACTCTTTCGGGAGTTCGCTGTGTTGAGACCCGTGCTCGGCTTCGCCGCTCTTGGCTTCGTCGGCATCCTGCTGCTGCCGGTATTCGGCGCGCTGGTCGGCGTGGTGTTCTTCCTGCTCAAGATCGCGCTGGTGATCTTCGCGATCTGGTTCCTGATGCGGCTGTTCCGCAACAAGAACAAGAGCGACGAGGCGGCCGCGGACTAGATCTCGACTGCGTGAGAGGTGAGAAGTGAGAGGTGAGAGGCAGGCGGTGATTGCTTCTCACCTCTTACCTCTCACTGCTCACGCCTTTTCGATTCACCAAATTTGTGGAACCAGCTCCGGCGACCTGACCATCGGGTCGCCGGGCTTGCATCCGAACGCTTTGGCGAACTCCGGTGCGTCGGACAGCGGACCGTTCACCCGCCAGCGCTCCGGCGCGTGCGGATCCACGGTGACGCGCGTGCGGAGCAATGCGTCGCGGTCGTGCACCCGCCAGCTCTGCGCGTAGCCCAGGAAATAGCGTTGCTCGGGGGTGTACCCATCGATCAGCTTGGGGCGCCCGTTCCGAGCGAGGGCGCGCTGCAGCGCGTCGTACCCCGTGAGAATCCCGCCGAAGTCCCCGATGTTCTCTCCCAGTGTGAGCCGGCCGTTCACGTGAAAGGTGTCGACCTGGATGTAGCTGTCGAACTGCGCCACCATGCGGTCGGCCTGGGTGGTGAAGTGGGCCGAGTCGGCGGCGGTCCACCAGTCGCGCAGGTTTCCGCGGGCGTCGTAGTGCCGCCCCTCATCGTCGAAGCCATGGGTCAGCTCGTGGCCGGCCCAGCTGCCGCCCAGTGATCCGTAGTTGGCGCCGTCGTCGGCCTTGGGGTCGAAGGTTTGCGGCACGAGTGCGCCGGCGGGGAAGACCATCTCGTTGCGTTCCGGATCGTAGTAGGCGTTGACGGTGGGGACGGTGATCCCCCATTCGGTCGTGTCGACCGGAGCACCAGGACGGTTCACCGTGCGCTGCCATTCGAAGGCGTTGGCGCGGGCCACGTTCAGCACGAACGGCCCGTCGACCGCTTCGAGTCTGGTGTAGTCGCGCCAGCGGTCGGGATAACCGACCTTCTCACCCATCTTGCTGAGCTTGTCGAGCGCCTGGGTCCGGGTGGAATCGGACATCCAGGTGAGCCGGCGCAGCCGCGCCGCGAACGCGACGCGAATGTCGTCGATTACTGCTTTAGCACGTGCGCGGGCCGCGGGCGGGAACGTCTTGGCGACGTACGCCTCTCCCAATGCCTCTCCCAGATCCCCGTCGGTCTCACGCAGGCAGCGCTTCCAGCGCGGCAGCAGCTCCTTGGCGCCTGTGAAGCGCGTGCTGAAGGCAAAATCCTCGTTGACGAGCGGCGTGCTCAGCCACGGCGCCGCCGCGTCGAGGACGTGGTAGCGCAGGTAGGCGCGCCATTGGTCGAGCGGTGCCGTGAGGACGAGGGAGTCGACGCGCCGGAAGAACGCCGGCTCGGCGAGGTTCACCCTGGCGACTGGGGCCGTGAGCCCGATGGCGTGGAAGTAGCCGGTCCAGGAGATCGTCGGCGCGACCGCCGCGAGCTCCGCGGCCGTCGTCGGATGATCGGTGGCGGAGGGCTCGCGCCGTTCCACCCGGGTCAGCGAGGCGCGGGCCAGCTGCGTTTCGAAGGCCAGGATCGCCGCCGCATCGGTCGTTGCCTGCGCGGCCGGTTCGCCTGCGAGGGTGAACATCTTCGTGATGTGCTCGACGTATTGCTGCCGCAGCGAATCCGATTGAGGATCGGTCTTCGTGTAGTAATCGCGATCGGGCAACCCCAACCCGCCCTGCGATAACCACACCAGGTAGTGGGCCGCGTCGTGGGGATCGGCTTCCGGGCCGTAGCGGAACGCGACGTTCATGCCGCGCATCTGCAGGGCCGCGATCTGGGGAATCAGCTGGTCGCGCGTGGTGATCGAGTCTACGCTCGCGAGCCACGGTCGGATCGGGTCGATCCCCGCCGCCTCGGCGGCGGTGGAATCCATGCACGACGCGTAGAACGTGCCGAGTTTCCGCGGGGTGGACCCGGTGGGCTGCTGGGCACGGTGAGCCGCGGCGTCTTCCAGCACCGATCGCACCACCAGCTCGTTGCGGTCGCTCATGTCGCGCGTCACGCCCGACGAGGCATAGGCGGCGGGGATCGTATCGCGCGCGATCCAGGCACCATTGGCGTACTGGAAAAAGTCGGTGCAGGCGTGTGCCGTGGTGTCGATCCACAGCCGGTCGACCACCTTCAGGGGTGGCAGGGCGCCTTGGGCAGCGACCCTGGAGGCGGACACGGCCAAGGTGACGAGGAGCGCTGGACCCACGCGGCGCTCGCGACGTACGGGTAGCATCGGAATGGGTTCTCCCTCGAGGTGATTCGGGCGACGGCCGAACGAGGCAAGAGTAAGTCGATCAAAGGGGTGACAGCAAGGTCTCCCGTGTAATAATAGAGTATGGCCGCAGCACCAAAGCCACTCAGGAATCAACGTCCAGCGACTCCGTTGCGACGGCGCACGTCACCGCTGAATTTGCAGCTGCCTGCTCATCACCGTACACCGGACGCGATGCATCCCGCCGCCACTGGGTCGGTGTCGATCCTCATCCATGTCGCAGTCATCACCGGGGCGATTTTCGCCACGCTGGCCACAGGACCTGCAGGGTCGCGGGCCGGGCCAGGTACAGCGGTCGTCGTCATCGCGTTACCGGTGCCACACGACGCGTCGTCGACGCCGCCCGTCCCGGACGTGCGGCTGCAGGAGTTGCAGACGATGACCATGCCGGCGGTGTTGCCAGTGGCCATCCCGCCCTTCAACCTGCAGGAGCGTTTCGACCCCAAGGATTTCGCAGGCGCGAGAGTCGAGGGCGGATCGGGCACCCCTGTCGCGTTCGTGCCGGACCAGCCGTACGATCCGAGCCTCGTGGACGATGGTCCGATCCTGCTCTCGACGCTGCCGCTCGTCTCGGCGCTGGCCTCCCAGGACGGTATCACCCGGCGGGTCGTAGTGAAGGCGGTGATCGACACCGCCGGCCGCGCTGAGCCGACGTCGGTCCAGGTGATCCGTAGCGCGGACACGGCGTTCGACCAACAAACGCAACAATGGATGCTGAACGCACTGTGGCGACCCGCCCGTGTCGCCGGCCGCCCGGTGCGGCTGTGGGTCTACCGGGCGATCGACTACACGATCACCACGCCGCGTTGACACATATCTTCCGGCTTCCCCTCATTCCCCGTTGGAGCACTTGTGCGATTCCCTCTCGTCTTCGCCGCAGTTCTCGTCGCTGGCGCGCGTCCCGCCGCAGCCCAGGGCCCACGCTTCGAAGTCACGATCCCCGCGACG
The DNA here is from genome assembly GCA_035262265.1 of Gemmatimonadales bacterium. Classification (GTDB taxonomy): domain Bacteria; phylum Gemmatimonadota; class Gemmatimonadetes; order Gemmatimonadales; family GWC2-71-9; genus DASTHG01. Next base: position 678 of record DATFTG010000056.1, on the reverse strand, counting down.
CTGCGCCCCACGCCCCTCACGGGCCGCGTCTACGTCTTCATCAGCACCAAGAAGGACGAAGAGCCTCGCCTCGGGGACCACGGTGAGAGCAACTGCGTGCCGTTTTACGGAGTGGACGTCGACTCCCTACAACCCGGTACCGCCGCGGTGATCGACGGCACGACGCTCGGCTATCCCGTGGCCAGCCTCAAGGACATCCCGGCGGGCGACTACTACGTGCAGGCACTGGTCAGCGTCTATGTCGACTTCCATCGCGCCGACGGCCACGTCCTGTGGATGCACGACGACCAGTGGGAAGGGCAGCAGTTCAACATCTCCCCCGGCAACCTCGTGAGCGACGTGCAGAAGGTCCGCCTCGATCCCCAGGCCGGGTACACGATTCGCCTGGCACTGGCGCGCGAGTTGCCGAGAGTCGTGGTCCCGCCCGATACGAAGTACGTAAAGCGCATCAAACTCCAGAGCAAGCTGCTGTCGGCGTGGTGGGGCAGGCCGATCTTCCTCGGCGCCACGGTGCTCCTGCCCCGCGACTACGACAGCGAACCGACGAAGCACTATCCGACCGTCTACGAGCAGGGCCACTTCTCGCTCAACGCGCCGTTCGGCTTCACCACCGACCCGAGCACCGAGACGCCATCGCAGCGCGCCGCCCGCCAGCTGCGCACGATGCGCGAGCCCGGG
>DATFTG010000055.1:0-18094 GCA_035262265.1 Gemmatimonadales bacterium | reverse complement strand
TTCTTGCGGTGATGGGGACGGCGTTCGTGCGCCCGGCGGTGCTGAGGGGGCAGACGTCGCTTTCCATATACAGTGACGGCCGAGTGGTGGTGCGGCGCACGCTGCCACAGGCGCTGCAGAAAGGGCGCAATGCCGTGACGGCGCAGTTCGACGGGCTCGACCCGGCGACGCTGTTTTCGCCCGACACGGCGGTGACGGTGTCAGGGGCGACGGTACGCTATCCCAGCAACACAGCAGGCTCACTGATGCGAGCCGTGGGTCAAACCCTGTCGTTCGCGCCATCAGAAGACTCGCAGCGCAGGGACACCGTTCGGGCGACTGTCGTGCGCGTCGACCCGCCGCAGTACCGCCTCGCTGACGGGCGATTCTTGCTCTCCCAGCCGGGCGAACCGCTATTCCCAGCCGATCTCGTCCGTACCGCGCCCGAGGCGATCCTGTCGCTCGAGGCCTCGCGGGGGCGGCCCAACACGCAATTGGCGTACGTCGGGCAGGGCGTCAATTGGGAAGCGACATACCAGGCGATCATCGGGAACGGTCAGGCGTCGGTTGGTGGAGCGGCGACGGTTACGTCCCAGGTACTGAAAACCGATTCTGCGGACGTGCAGCTCGTCGCTGGCTCGATCAGCCGCACTCGCGTTGCGAAGGAGGAAGGCTTCGCCTTGGACGCGGTGACGGTCAGGCCTGCCCGCGCGCAATCGCCTCCAGCACCGATGCCTTCCGAACAGGCGGTAGGTGAAACGCACGTTTACACCCTTCCAGCCCGCCTCGCGTTGGAGCCCGGCGTGCCCATCACGACCGCACTGTTCACACGGACATCCACGCCGGTGATCCAGGAGTTCGTGGTCCCGGGCGTGCTCCCCTGGCGTGGCTGGTTCGGGCCGCAACCCAACGAACAAAACGAGGTGCCGGTGCAGGTCTGGTACACATTCAAGCGGGCTAAGGGAACGCCGTTCGGTGACCGCCCGCTCCCCGGTGGCACGATGCAGCTCTACCAGGCGGACTCGTCCGGTCGGCTGCAGTTGATCGGCGAGGCCACGATCGGTCACACCCCCGCTGCGAAAGACGTGCGCGTCCAATCGGGCGACGCCTTCGACGTGACCGCCGAGCGTGTCCAGACCGACTACAACCAGGAGCAACTCCCTCCGGTGCGACGCGGTATGCCGAACCGCCAGCGCATCACAGCGTCGTACCGGGTCACCGTGACCAACGCCAAGACCGATCCCGTCACCGTCGACGTGCGCGAAAGTCACTTCGGCACCTGGTCGGTGACCGAGAGCAGCGTCCCCGCGGAGAAGTTGTCGTCCACGGAAACCCGGTTTCGCATCCGCGTGCCGGCGGGCGGGCAGACGGTGCTGACCTACACGCTGCAGGTCGAGTCGTGACGGTTCAGATCCTGCAGCTCGCCGATCTGCATTTCGGCGGCCTCGCCGACATCCGCCAGATCGAGGCGCTGGAACACATGCTCCCCGACCTCCGGCCCGACGTCGTCGTGATCGGCGGCGACATCTCGCAGCGCGCCCGGCACGGCGAGTTTCAGCGCGCCCGCGCTTTCGCCAACCTCGCGACCGAGACCTGCCAGGTCTTCACGATGCCGGGAAATCACGACGTGCAGTGGTGGCGCCGGCCGCTGCTCCCGATCGACAAGGACGCGATCTACGGCAAGTACCGGCGGTACTTCGGCGACGACCTGACCCCCACACTCGAAGTGCCCGGCGCTCTGATCGCGAGCGCGCTGACCTCGCACGGGCTGAGCCTCGCGTCGATCAGCACCCTGCGCGACGTCTGCGTGAAGGGCCACCTGCCGCGCCGCGAGTTCGAGCGCGTGCGCGACCTGTTCGCCCGCGCCCCCGCCGATCTCGCCCGCGTGCTCGTGGTGCACCACAACGTGCTGCGCGGCGACATCTCCCAGCGCATGGGGCTCGCCCGCTGGCGCACGGCGCAGCGCCGCATCATCGACTCCGGCGCCGACGTCGTCCTGTGCGGCCACGACCACCAGGAAGGGGCCGACGTGCTGGAGGGGAAGGTCGTCGTGTCGACCACGGGCACACTCTCCGTTCGCACTCGCGGCGGCCGCCCGTCGTGCTTCAACTTCGTCACCATCGATCCCAGCGCCGTTCAAGTGACGTTCTTCCGCTGGGAAGGGGAGAAGGGGCGGTTCCGGCCCTCGGACACGTTCGCCTTCGCGCGGGAGCGACAGGGAGCGGCGGTAGCTGTTTAACGGCGTCATCGGTTCTCAGTCACCGGTCGTCGGGTTAACTTCCCCCACCCATCCCCCGGGTGACCGATGACCGACAACCGAAACCCGAGAACGCTTCATGCCTCCTAAATTCCACGGCGTCGACTTCTACAACCTGGACGGATTGTTATCAGAGGAAGAGCGCGCCGTGCGCGATACGGTGCGCGGCTGGGTCGACGACAACCTCCTCCCCATCATCGGCCAGTGCTACGTCGAGGGCCGGTTCCCCAGACAGCTGATCCCCGGGATGGCGGAGCTGGGTCTCTTCGGCGCCAATCTGCCGGAAGAGTACGGCTGCGCCGGACTCGATAACGTCGCCTACGGGTTGATCATGCAGGAGCTGGAGCGCGGCGATTCGGGCGTCCGGTCGTTCGCCTCGGTGCAGGGCGGCCTCGTGATGTACCCGATCTTCGCCTTCGGCTCCGAGGAACAGAAGAAGAAGTGGCTCCCCGAGATGGCGAGCGGCAAGGTGATCGGCTGCTTCGGGCTCACCGAGCCCGACTACGGCTCCAACCCCGGCGGCATGATCACGGTCGCGAAGGAAACGGCGGACGGCTGGGTGTTGAACGGCGCCAAGATGTGGATCACCAATGGCTCGACGGCGCAGGTCTCGGTCATCTGGGCGAAGGCGGGGAAGCTCGAGGACCAGAACTCGATCCGCGGCTTCATCGTTCCGACCGACACCAGGGGTTTTACCGCCAAAGATCAGAAGGGGAAGTTGAGCCTGCGCGCCTCCGACACCTCGGAGCTGGTCCTGCAAGACGTCCATGTCCCCAAAGACGCGCTGCTCCCCAAGTCGGGCGGTCTCAAGTCGCCCTTGATGTGCCTTACCCAGGCGCGCTACGGCATCGCCTGGGGTGCCGTCGGCGCCGCGATGGCGTGCTACGACGAAGCGGTGAGCTACGCCAAGAACCGCGTGATGTTCTCGAAGCCGATCGGCGCCTTCCAGCTGCAGCAGGCGCGGCTCGCCGAGATGCTCACCGAGATCACCAAGGCGCAGCTGCTCTGCCTGCAGCTCGGCCGCTTGAAGGACGCGGGGACGATGACGCCGCAACAGGTGTCGCTCGCCAAGCGTAACAACGTAAGTATGGCGACCGATATCGCGCGCGAGACCCGCCGTCTACTGGGCGCCAACGGCATCCTCGCCGAGTACCAGGCGATGCGGCATCTCGCGAACCTCGAGTCGGTGTACACCTACGAAGGCACGCACGACATCCACACGCTGATCTTGGGGCAGGAGATCACCGGACTCAACGCGTTCAACTAGATGAAATCGGGGCGGGCTGAGGCGTATGAAGGGCGTGCGGCGCGGTTACTTGGGGTGGGCTTTGCTTCTGGAGGTGGGGGTCTGCGCCGCCCTCGGTGCTCAGCAGCGCGATACGCTCCCCCGCGATACCACCACGCTCGCCCCCGTCGTCGTCACCGCCACGCGGCTGCGATCGGTCCGTGAGGTGATGCGCGGTCTGACCGGCCGCACCGCGACGCTGCAGGGTCCCCATCTCGGCGTCCGGACACTCGCCGACGCGCTGCAGGAGCTCCCGGGCGTCACCACGTCCGACGAGCTTGGCGCGCCTTCGCAGCTCGACGTGACGCTGCGCGGCTTCCAAGTGTCTCCCACGATCGGCATGCCGCAAGGCATCACGGTCTATGTGGACGGCGTCCGGGTGAACGAGCCGGATGCCAACGAGGTGAACTTCGACCTCCTGCCCCTCGAAGACGTCGAGCGGGTCGAGGTCGTGTACGGACCGTCCGTGTTGCTGGGGCGCAACGCGCTCGGCGCCGCGGTGAACCTCGTGACCCGACGCGGGGGCGAGCCGGCGACGCACGCGCTCGAGCTCTCGGGGGGCAGCTTCGAGCGCTTCGAGCTGAAGCTGCAGACGGGCGGGCGGGCAAACACGTGGGACTACTACCTCGGCGGGCGCTACGAGGACGAGGACGGCTGGCGCCAGGCGACCGATAGCCGCATCGCCACGCTGTTCGGCAAGGTCGGCTTCGCGAAGGGAGGGTGGGACGCCACCCTCAGTTACAGCGGCGCGAACCATCGAGTTTTTCAGGCCGGCTCCCTTCCCGAAGATGTCGTGCGCTCCCGCCCTGCAAGCAACTTCACCCCCGGCGATTACTTCGCTCCGACGAGCCACCTCGTCACGCTCAACGCCGAGCGGCAACTCGGCAGTGTGAGCCTCGATGTGAATCTGTTCGACCGGGCACTCGGAACCGACCAATTCAACCGCAACGCGGCTCCACCCGATTCCCGCGAGCGCAACCACGAACGCATCGGCGGCGGCGCGATCCAGCTCGCTGGATCGTCGCGGCTGCTGGGCCGCTCACTCCACTGGCTTGCAGGACTGGACGCCAGTTACTCGCACACGGTCGTCACGCTGTACGCGGTCAACACCCGAAGCGCCGACTCGCTCACCGACTCCATTCAGTCGAACGAAGCGGATCTGGGATTGTTTGTCGGCGTGAGTTACGACCTCCTCCCCGCGCTGACCGCTACCCTCCTGGGACGCTACGACGACATCCGGCTACCGTTCGACGATCTGGATGATCCATCCGAGAGCGGTGCCAACCGGTACCGCCGCCTCAGCCCGCGAGCAGCGCTCTCCTGGAAAGTCATTGCGAGCCAGGAGCTGTACGCGTCGATCAGCCGCGCGTTCCGTCCCGCCGCTCTCGTCGAGATCGCCTGTAGTAATGCGACCACCGCCTGCGCCCTGCCGTTCGCGCTCGGGCCCGACCCCGCGTTGCGCCCCGTCGTCGCGACGAGCTACGAGGTCGGATGGCGTGGCGGCCTTCCGAGAACGGGCGTGACCTTTGCGGCAGATGTGTATCGGACGGAAGTGCGGGATGACATCTTCTTCGTCGCACCCAGCGCCACGACCGGGTTCTTCCAGAACATCGGCAGCACGCGCCGCCAGGGATTCGAGTCCTCGGTGCGCTGGGTGACGAACGGCGGAGCGATGCTGTATGCCAACTATGGTCGCACGATCGCGACGTTTCAGACTTCAGCGGTGCTCAGCACGGGCCGCGCCCCGGGTAACGAAGCGGTGACACCGGAGGATCACCTGCCGATGGTGCCAGCCGATCGCATCAACGTGGGTGCATCGTTTCCGCTCGTGAAGGATGAAGTGCGCCTGCGGATCGACGCCCGCTACATCGGGCCACAGTTCCTGCGCGGCGACGAGGCGAACGTCACTCCACGCCTGCCGGATTACACCGTCGCCGACGCGTCCTGCGAGCTGGATCTTGGCAGATACCAGGTCCGCGTCATGGTCTCGAACGTGTTCGATCACCGCTATGCTTCCTTCGGCACCTTCGCACCAAACCCAACGGTCGCAGGCAGCCCGATCCAACGATTCCTGACCCCGGGGCAGCCGCGACAACTGCTCGCCAGTCTCAGCGTCGGTCTTTGAGGAGCGAAACCATGCGAGGTGGCGTCGCCGTTGCAGTCGCCTTGTGCGCGGTATCCGGCAGGGAGCAAGCCTCTCGAACGGGTGGGGTGGCCGCCGCCCCGGTTCCCGCCGCGCCCGCGAGTCTGCGCGCCTACGTCTCGAACGAAGTTTCCCAGGATATCAGCGTCATCGCGACGGATCGCGACTCCGTGATCGCGACCATCCCGCTCGGCGCGCGGGTGCGCGGCATCCACGTCAGTCCCGACGGGCGCTTCGTCTACGCGGCCCTGTCCGGCTCCCCCCGCTGTCCGCCGACGATGTCGGACGCCGACTGCGACAAGCTCCCGGTCAACAAGCAGAAGGACGGCATTGCCCAGATCGACGCCGCCACGCGACAGGTGGTGCGTACCATGCCGGGGGGCTCGGATCCCGAGCAGTTCGCCCTCAGTCCCGATGGAGCGCGGCTCTTCGTGTCCAACGAGGACGCCGCGTCGGCATCGATCCTCGACACCCGGACGGGAAAGCTCGTTGCCACCGTGCCCGTGGGGACGGAGCCCGAGGGGGTGTCGGCGAGTCCAGATGGAAAGCTCGTCTTCGTCACCGCTGAGACCGCGAACAACATCACCGCCATCGATCCGGCGGACGGCAAGGTGCTGTTTCATGTCGACGTCGACCAGCGTCCGCGCGACCTCGGGTTCCTTCCCGACGGGAGCCGGCTTTACGTCTCGGCGGAAGTGGGCGGGACGGTGTCGGTCATCGATGTGGCGCAGCGGAAGCGCATTGCGGTGATCGCGATGCCACAGGGCTCACGGCCGATGGGCGTGAAAGTCGCCCCGGACGGGAAGCGGGTGTACGTCGCCACCGGTCGCCACGGGACGGTCGAGGTGATCGATCCCGCCACCAACACCATTGTCGGCTCCGTGAAGGTCGGGACGCGGCCCTGGGGGCTCGCCCTCACACCCGACGGCAAGAAGCTGTATACCGCCAACGGCCCGTCGAACGACGTCTCGGTCGTCGACACCGACAGCCTCAAGGTGATCGCCACGATTGCCGTGGGTCAGAGCCCGTGGGGCGTAGCGGTGGCGCCGGCGCCGGTCCTGCCGCGCTAGCCAAGTCCGCAATTGGTGACCGGGGTCCGGGGACCGGGGTCCGGAGTTATTTTCTCGCCCGGCCCTAGATGCACACGCCGGACCCCTGACACCGGAAACCGGGCATCGCATGAAGATCGCAGTCTGCATCAAGCGCGTCGCCGATTCCGAGACGCGCGTCAAGATCGCCGCCGACGGCAAGTCGCTCGACGAAGCCGGCGTGAAGTTCATCCTCAATCCCTACGACGAGTTCGCCGTGGAAGAAGCGCTGCGCCGCAAGGAGCAGGCGGGCGCCGGCGAGGTCGTGGTGATCGCCTGTGGCTCGGGCGCTTCGCAGGAGACAATCCGCACCGCGCTCGCGATGGGAGCGGACCGCGGCGTGCTGCTCGAGACCGCGGCGGTGCCCGCGGACGGTCTCGCCGTGGCGCGCGCGCTCGCGGCCGAGCTGAAGGATGGCGGCTACGACTTGGTCCTCTTCGGCAAGATGGCGATCGACGACTACAACCATCAAGTCGGTCCGATGACCGCCGAGCTGCTCGGCGTGCCGTGCGTCACCTGCGTGGCGCATCTCGACCTCGCCGCCGGGAAGGGAACGGCGCAGCGCGAAGTCGAGGGCGGAATGGAAGAGGTCGAGTTCCCGTTGCCGGCCGTGCTGACCGTCGACAAGGGCCTCAATGAGCCGCGTTACCCCGCTCTCAAGGGGATCATGGCTGCCAAGAAGAAGCCACTCGAGGTGAAGCCCACGGTCCTTGCCGCTCCCGGCCTCGAGGTGCTGGCGATGACGCCGCCCCCCGAGCGCAAAGAGGGACGCATCGTCGGGGAGGGGGCCGCCGCGATCCCCGAGCTCATCAAGCTGCTGCGCGAAGAGGCGAAGGTCCTGTGAGCAACGTGCTCGCGATTCTGGAGCAGCGCGACGGCACGCTGCGCAAAGTCAGTCACGAGGTCGTCACCGGCGCCCGGCGCCTCGCTGACGCGCTGGGTGGTGAAGTCCACGCCTTCGTCTGCGCCGCGGGCCCGGTCTCCGGGGCGGATGCCGCCGGCCGTCACGGAGCGGACAAGGTCATCACGGCGACCAATGCGGCATTCGGGCTGTACGCCCCCGAAGGGTACGCCCGCACGATCGCCGAGCGCGCCCAGGCGGGTGGCTACGCGGCCGTCGTCTGCGCCGCGAGCGCCCAGGGCAAGGATCTCGCTCCCCGAGTAGCGGCACGACTGGGTGTGTCTCTCGCCGCCGATATCACCGATGTCGGCGTGGACGGTGGGGCCGTAGTCGTGACACGACCGGTGTATGCCGGGAAAGCGCTGCTCAAGGTGAAGGTCGTGTCGAAACCCGCGGTCCTGTCGCTCAGGCCCAATGTCTTCACTCCGGTGGAGCGGCCGAAGGCTGGAACGGCGGAGTCTGTCGCGGCGAGCGGCGACGGCGGCCGTGTGGTGGTGAAGGGGATCAGGGCGGCCGCCGCCGGTGCGATCGACGTCGCCGAGGCGCCGATTGTCGTTTCGGGCGGCCGCGGGCTCAAGGAGCCGGCGAACTTCAAGCTGCTCGAAGAGCTGGCCCACGCGTTCGGGGGTCGCGCGGCGGTGGGTGCGTCGCGCGCGGTGGTCGATGCCGGTTGGCGGCCGCATGGCGATCAGGTAGGCCAGACGGGAAAGACGGTGAGCCCGTCGCTCTACATCGCCGTCGGCATTTCCGGCGCGATTCAGCATCTCGCGGGGATGCGTACTGCCAAAGTCATTGTCGCCATCAACAAGGATAAGGACGCGCCGATCTTCAAGATCGCCGACTACGGGGTGGTCGGCGATCTGTTCGAGATTGTGCCGCAGCTGACTTCAGAGATAAAGAAGCTCAATGGTTAGGGCTCCCAGCTATCAGCGCTCAGCCGTCAGCTAAGGCCATGATTCCCTCTCAGTATCAGCCTCCTCTGCCGCTCGACCAGGTCCTGATCAAGCAGGGGTCGGAGGGTGCCGGCGATTCAATGGAGCTCGACGTGCTGTTCGTCGGCGCGGGGCCGGCAGGGCTCGCGGGGGCGATCGAGCTGGCACGGCTCGCCAAGGCGGACCCCGGCGTCGGGGAGCTCAACATCGGAGTGCTGGAGAAGGCCGAGGCACTGGGGGAGCATTCCCTATCAGGTGCCGTCGTCAATCCGATCGCGCTGCGCGAGCTGTTTCCCGATCTCGCCGACAAGGACCTGCCGCTGCGCGGCCGGGTCGAGCGCGAAGCGGTGTACGTGCTGACGTCGGGGCGCGCGCTGCGTATCCCCACGCCGCCGACGATGAAGAATCACGGGAATTACGTCGGGTCGATTTGCGAGATCGTGCGGTGGCTGGGGCAGCAGGCCGAGGCGCTGGGGGTGAACGTCTTCACCGGGTTCCCCGCTGCGGCACTGCTCACCGATGGCAACCGCGTCGCCGGAGTCCGTACCGCCGCCGCCGGGCTGGGCCGCGACGGCCAGCCGCTCCCTTCCTATTCTGCACCGAACGACCTCACAGCCAGGGTGACGGCGCTCTCCGAAGGGACACGCGGGCTCCTGTCGCAGGCCTGGCAGCAGTGGCAGGGCGTCCCATCCGAGAATCCGCAGATCTTCGCCCTCGGCGTGAAAGAGATCTGGGAGACGAAGCGCCCACTCGATCGCGTGATCCACACGCTCGGCTGGCCGCTGCCGGGAGACGCCTTCGGCGGCAGCTTCTGCTATCCGCTGGCGCCGAACCTGGTCGCCCTGGGGATGGTGGTGGGGCTCGACTACCGCAACGCGAACCTCGATGTGCACGTGATGGTGCAACGCCTCAAAGGGCATCCGCTGTTCCGCCCCTATCTCGAGGGCGGCGAGCTGGTGGAGTGGGGGGCGAAGACGATTCCGGAAGGCGGCTACTACGCGCTTCCCGCGCGGCGTTCGGGCGACGGGGTGGTGCTGCTCGGTGATGCCGCCGGCTTCGTCGACGTGCCGTCGCTCAAGGGCATCCACTACGCGATGCACTCCGGGATGTACGCCGCGCGCACGATCTTCAACGCACTGAAGGCGGGCGATACGCGCGCCGCGGCGCTGGCGCCCTACGACCGGATGGTGAACGAGTCCTATATCGCCCGCGACCTCTATCGCACGCGCAACATGCGGCTGGCGTTCAAGCACGGGTTCAAGGCGGGCGGCTTCCAGGCGGGGCTGATGACGCTCACCGGTGGGCGCTTCCCCGGCGGGCGCTACACGATGCACAGCGACGCCGACGCCGCCCGCCGGGAAGCAACAGACGGCGCGTTCACCCCGGATGGGAAACTCACGTTCAGCAAGGTCGACGGCGTGTTCAAATCGGGCAACACGACGCGCGACACGATTCCCACGCACCTCGTCACCGGCCCCGCCGTGCCGTCCGAGGTGGCGCGGTTCTACAGCCATGTCTGTCCGGCGGGCGTCTACGAAGAGGTCGACGGGAAGCTGCGCATCAACGCGCCGAATTGCGTCGACTGCAAGGCGACCGATGTGCTGGGCCCGCGCTGGACGCCGCGCGAGGGCGGGAGCGGTCCCAAGTACAAGCGGATGTAACCCGGGCTGCAGTGCGCTAGTTGTCCAATGCGCTCACATCCAGGATGATCTGCGCCGGGTTCGCCGGGTCCCTGGCCCCGAAAGCGTACAGCTTGCCATTGATCCGTGAGAACGTCGCGGTGTGGATGCCGCTGCTCACAAGATATTTCGACGTCAACGTCGGATGCGCGGGGTCGGTGAGCTTGTAGAACCAGAACCCCGAGTTGGGCCCGCCTTCGGTGCTGAACATCAGCAGCTTGTTGTCGTCGGTGACCTCGACGTCGCTCACCGTCGCCACGTTCGCCGTGATGATCGAGTCGACGAGCGTTGGTGCGCCGCCGACACTCAGCTGCCAGATCTTCAGCGCGTTGCCGGCGACGCCCGTGGTGCGCGGGAAGAACCCCCACGTGCCGGTGTACGCGTAGCCATTGGCCACCCACAGGTCGGAGCCGAAGCGCTCCGTCTGGTTGTTGCCGCCCGCCGCCACGCTCAGCACACCCAAGGAATCGTGGAGCTGCCAGAATCCCGAAAGCATGTCGATGGCATAGAGCGATCCCTGATACAGCTGCACACCCCAGGTGTACGTGTTGCCCGTTCCGAACGTGATCGTGTCGATCATGCGGGTCGAGATGTCGCCGGAAAGCGCTCCCGACACATCGATCGCCACGACGCCGCCGTTGTAGTAGGCGGCGTAGAGGATCTGGTTCGGTTCGTCCATCCAGAAGTTGTGTGTACCCGAGCTGTCGCGATGAAAGGTCGCGACCTCCGTCGGCTTCGTCAGATCGGAGACGTCGAGCACGTGGATGTCCCCTATGGAGCTCGACCCGATCGACCCGGGTCCCTCCTGGCCGACGAACAGATACTTCTTCTCGTTCGTCACCGGGTTATGGAACCACCAGGTGTTGTGGGCCTCGCCTCCTGCCGTCGTCGTCGACCCGACGAGGACGGGGTTCGAAGGGGAGCCGCCCTTGATCCCGTTGCCCACGTCGTAAATGAGAATGCCGGTGTTCCAGGCGCAGATGATGTCGAGGCCGTCCCGCAGATACTGGTCGTGGATCCCGTAGTTGGGGAGGACGGGAATCGAATCGACGAACACGACGTCGCTGGCCGGCGGGGGAGGCGGCTCCGTGATCTTGTCACCTGCGCACGCGGCGAGCGCGAACAAACCGGCGATGGCAATCCCGGACCCGTTGATCATGGCATGCTCATCCCTTGCATCGATTCCTGATTGTACCGACCCATGCGCGGCATGCGCATCCCCACTGCAAGACGCACACCGGCGCTCACCTCGAAGCCCTTCGTTCGGCCGTATTGGATCTGAGGATCGAATACCCCGCCGCCGACGCGCGCGATCCCCAGGTACGAGCCCTCGATGAACGGGGCGAGCCGTACGCGGTGGGGTCTATGGAATTCCATCGCATCTCCCGCCGTGACCACTGTCCAGCGGGAGATGCCGAGGATCGAATTCTCGAATAGCGGGCGGCGGGTCCGGAATGGGCTGGCGAAGAGGCGCTCCTCTTCGGGGCGCTCGCTCTGTTCGACCCGCAGATAGGGGCGTTGGCCGCCGAGGGTGAGGGCGCCTTCGGCGAGGCCGGATCGGTAAATGAAGGCGCCTCCGGCGGTCCGCGTCTTCGCCCATTCCGCGAGGCCGTACCAGGGGCCCCGCTCCCACCGTACCGAGGCGCTGAGTTTCGTGTCGTTCGGACCGGCCCCGGGCCGATTCTCGGGCGAGTGCACGAACGCATAGGAGACCTGCGCCTCGAGTCCTCTGACTGGGAGAACGGTGACCCGCGTGGCCCACGAGTCCCCGAAGCGGCTCAGGGCCGGCCACGAGCCCGGCGACACCGGCTCATCGCCGTTGAAGAGCGCGCCCTCGACCACGATCGGCCCGGATCGGAGCCCGGCGAATCCCACCGCCCGCTCGAGGATCTGGCTCAAGTGATGGTTCACCGGATAGCGTACGACGGGGCGCGACATCGGGTCGTCGGTGCCGAATGGGACGAATCCCTTCCCGGCGCCGGCGATAACGTGCGGCGATCTGAATACAAGCATCAGCTGATGCACGAGCGTGTGCGGGTGGCGCCGGTCTTCGAATCCTTCTCCCCAGTCTCCCGGCGCCAGCTCGCCGTGCGTGATCGTGTACTTCTCGAAATCGACCGCGGCGAGGAGGAGGATCCGGTCTCCGAAACCCGCCAGCTCGAGCATCCCCACCGGCTGGACGACGCGCAGCTCGCCGAGGGTGCGGTTGCCCGGCACGACGTTGGTCTCGGTGAGCGTCGGGATGGCCTGCGCGCTCCAGTCGGCGCGCAGGCGTTGTGCCGCAACCGATCCCGCCGCCCCGATTGCCGTCAGCAGGGCGGCCCCGATCACCGGCGCGAGGGACTTCACGACATGTGGAAGCTGACGCGGATGCCGTCGATGACGAACTGGGCCGCGATGGCGCAGAGGACGAGTCCCATCAGCCGGGTGAGGATACGCATACCCGTCGTGCCGAGGCGGCGTTCCACGAACGAGGCAGCGGCGAGGGTCAGAAACGACACGTATGCCGACAGCGCGATCGACAGGTACAGCGCGGCGGTCGTGATCCAGCTCTTCGACGCCACCGCCAGCACCATCACCGTCGAGATCGCGCCCGGTCCCGCGAGCATCGGAATGCCGAGCGGCAGGATGCCGATGTCTTCCTTCACGGTGCCCTCTGCCGTCTCGGCCGGCGTCTCGCGCTGCAGGCTGCGGCGCGCCTGCACCATGTCGAGCGCGTTCATCCCCATGAGCACGCCGCCGGCGATCTTGAACGCCCCGATCGTGATGCCGAAAATCGTGAAGATCGCGCTGCCGGCCAGCGCGAACAGCGCCAGCGTGATCGCCGTGGTCCAGGCGCCGCGCCGCGCGAGCACCCGCCGCTGCGCCGGCGTGTCGCGCGCCGTCATCGCAAGGAAGCTCGGGACGGTGGCGAACGGATCGACGATGAACAGCACCGAAGTGAACACGAGCAACAGCTGCTCGATGAGCTTCGCGAGCTCCGCGGTGCTCGGCATCAGTAACCGGGCTCCGCGCTGTGCACCGGGTCGTCGAGCACCAACGCCAGTAGCGTCGTCCCGGCCGGGACGTGCGGCTGGTCCTCGGGGACGATCAACAGGGCGTCGGCGCGGGCCATCGAAGACAGAATACCGGACCCCTGAGAGCCTGTCAGTCGAGCCCGGGGCGTCGCGCCGGACTCAGTCGTCAAGGTGACGCGGAGGAAGTGCTGCAGGCGGGGGCCCGTGGTGATGTCCTCCGCCGTCACGACCGGAATCGTGCGCCGGAACGGAAGCGCGTGGCCCAGCATGCGGCGGATCAGCGGCCGCACGAACAGCTCGAACGTCACCATCGTACTCACCGGATTCCCGGGCAGCCCGACCCAGGGGCGTCCCTGGTTGAGACCAAAGCCCAGCGGCGCGCCGGGACGCAGCCGCACACGGGAGATCAGGATCTCGTAGCCCAGCTCCCTGAGCGACTCGCGCACCAGGTCGTGCTCGCCCACACTGACTCCCGCCGTCGTCACCAGCACGTCGGCGTCCCCGGCGGCCTGCAGGTGTTCTTGCAGCGACGCGCGCGTGTCGGCGGCCAGCCCGAGGGACCGGGGGACGGCGCCGCTCGCGCGGATCAGCGCATCGAGCGCGTAGGCGTTGGAGTTGGCGATGCGGCGCCCGGAGAGAATGTCGTCCTTGTGATCGAGCGTGGTGAGCTCGTCGCCGGACGCGAGGTAGGCGACAACCGGCGGCCGGTGCACGGCGACCGGCTCGTGGGCTATCGCGGCGAGCAGCGCCAATTGCGCCGGGCCGAGCACGCCCCCGGCGCCGAGCACCGTCGCTCCCGCGCGGACGTCCTCCCCGGCACGGCGCGTGTTCTTGCCGGCGTCGCGGTCGTCGGTGATCGTGACACGGTCGCCGCTCGTCGTCGTGTCTTCCTGACGGATGACGCAGTCGGCGCCCGCGGGCAGGGGGGCGCCGGTGAACAGCCGCGTCGCCTCACCGGCCCCGAGTGCCTGCGTCGGAAACTGGCCGGCGACGACGGTTTCCACGACGCGCAGCACGGCGCCCGGGCGCACGTCCGTCGTACGGCAGGCGTAGCCGTCCATCGCGGAGTTGGTCCATGGCGGCAGATCGAGCGGTGCCGTGACGTCGGTCGCGAGCACCAGGCCGAGCGCGGCGCCGAGCGTCCGCTCCTCGGGTGGCAGTGGCCGCGCGTGCGACACGATGAGGCGCGCGGCGTCTACCGGAGTCAGCGGCGTCAGGGGGGCAGGACGGCGGCGCGGTCCCACGCGAGGGTGGCGAGCGAGACGAGCCAGCTCGTGTCGCTGAACCGGAACACGGGGAACGGGGCGCGGAACGACGGATTATCGGTGAGCACGGCGACCCACTGATCGGCGTTGTCGCGCGAAGGGTCGTAGATCGGCTTGTCGCCGCACGCGATCCGGTACACTTCGATCTTCGGCAGCGGATAGGCCGAGAAGCCCTCGGCGAGGACGATGTCGGCGCCGTCGAGGTAGCGCCGTGCCAGGGACATCGGATCGCCATCGCGATCGGTGCGCTCGAACAGCACACGCTCCCCCGGCGCTTCGAGCAGCACGCGCTCGGCCTTTCCCTCGTTCCAGTGGCGCCAGGTGTCCTTGCCGCGCTGATCCATGTCGGCGGCGTGCGTGCCGTGCTTCAGCGTCATCACGCGGAGCTTGCGGCGCATCTCGGTCGCGAGCGCCACGATCAGCGTCGTCTTGCCGGCGTCCTTCTTTCCGATGATCGAGATTATCCGCGTTGCCGCCACAGCCTCTCCGCGCGTTGCAGGTCGGCCGGATCGTTGACGTTGAAAAACAGCGTCTCCGGGTCGCCGACCGCCCGTACCCGGTCGAGCGATAGTGTACCCACCCGGACGGAGTCGTGGAAGGAGATCATACGCAGGTCGCCCCGGGCGAGCGCCTGCTCGATCGGGGCGCGGCAGGCGGGGCTGTAGACGGCGCACAACGGCTCCACGGCGCCGCTGCCGTGCCCCCGGGCGCCGCTTTCCGGCAGGTACACGTCCCAGCCGCCGGACTCCCGGACGAGCAGCTCGAGCAATGCGCGCTCGAGAAACGGCATGTCCCAGGCGACCACGAGCACGGGACCCGGCCCGGAGGCGATGGCGGTGTAGACGCCGCCGAGGCTGCCCAGGTCCGGGCGGAGATCGGGAACGCAGCGAAGGTCGGGCCGCCATGCCGGCGCGTCGCTGGCGTTGGCGACGAGCAGCGGCGGCGCCGCGAGGGCGGCGGATAGCTCATCGACGACCCGGTCGAGTACCCGGCGGCCGCCGACCTCGAGCAGGCCTTTGGGTCGGCCGTCGAACCGGGTGGCGGCGCCGCCCGCCAGGACGGCCCCGCGCACGTCAGTAGCGGCGCCCGCGCTTCTGCTCGAGCACGACGTCCAGTCCCAATCGCAGCGACAGCCGGTGCAGCACCTCCGTCGACCGCGGTGCCTGCGCCAGATCGTTGGCGGGGCCGGTCAGCCGCTGCAACGGGAGCAGCGCGTCTTGGACCTCGAGGCGGAACTGGTAGCCGGGTCCGAGTTGCTCGGTGAATCCCGCCGCGAATTGTCCCGAGATGCCGACGCTCTTCGGATGGGGATCGACCACCACCGCGCGGGATTCCAGGTTGCCGTTCTGGACGAAGTCGCCCGATAGCTCGGTGGTGCTCGTGGAGTAGCTCGTGATGCCCACGCCGGCGCGCACGTACGGGCTGAACGAGCCGCGCGGGGCCGCGCGGACCACGACGCCACCCATCACGGAGATGATGCTGGTCGAGAGCGACGCTCCGCTGATGTTGAGACACAGCTGCCCGTTGCGGGAGCCGTATACCGGATCGGCGCCCGGATCGGCGACGGAGTCGACGCGGGTGCAGGTATCGTCGAGCGGCAGGCCGATGTAGAGGACCTCGACCGACAGTCCCACGTAGGGACCGCGGAACAGCGTACCCATCACGCCGGCGACGATGCCGGGCGTGACATCGCGCGTCACCCGCAGGGTGTCGTAGGTGTTGCTGCAGGATTGTCCCAGCAGCACACACAGCGGCTGGCGCTCGACGTCCCACAGGGAGCTGCTGTTGGACACGCCGCCCATGATGCTGAGAATCAGCGTCGGTTGCGGGGCGGTTTGCTGGGCGGCGGCGGAGGTGGTCGCGATCAGCAGCGCGAGGACAGACCAGGCTGGTTTCATTCGGCCTCGGATTGTAGGGAGACGAGCCGGCCGCGCTCCACGGCCAGACACCGGTCCATTACGACGGAGATGCCGGCGGCGCGCGCGAGCGCGGCGGCCGCGTCATCCCGGATTCCTTCCTGCAGCCAGATGAGGCGGGGCGCGAGCCGGATCGCCTCGTGCACGAGCTCGAGGACGTGCACGCTGCGGCGGAACACATCCACGACGTCGATGGTGTGGTCCCGGCCGGCCGCGGTGAGGGTCGGGTAGGCCCGCTCCCCCAGCACGTCGGTGGCGAGTGGATTGACGGGAATGACGCGGTAACCCGCGCGCTGGAGATAGCGCGCCACGGTGTGACTGGGCCGGCCCGGATTCGGCGACAGACCCACGACGGCCACGGTGCGCGCATCGCGCAGCAGGGCCGCGAGCGGCGCGTCAGGGCTCGCCGAAATACTCCGAGTAGAGATGCGGCCCCTCCTGGATGCGGATGCGATGCAGGGTCACCCCGGGCGGGAGCGCTCCCGCCAGGCGTTCCCAGAGATACACCGACAGCGCTTCCCCGGTCGCGAGCCGCGCGCCGGAGGCGAACTCCGGGATGTCGACGTTGAGGTGCTTCCCATCGAACCGCTGGCGGATCTCGCGCGCCAGCAGCGCATCGAGCTGCTCCAGATTTGCGACGCCGCCGCGCGCGGCATCGAGCGCGCCCTTCACCGTCACGCGGCACTGGTACTCGTGCGGGTGATCGTCCGCGGCCCGGGCGAACGTCGCCCGGTTCTGCTCCGCCGTCCAGTCGGCCCGCGCGATGCGGTGCGTCGCCCGAAACCCCACGATGCGGGTCAGGTAGGCGACGGGCATGTCGCTAAAACGCCCACGCCAGGCCGAATGTCCCCCAGGGATGGATCGTCGTCGCGCTGAGTGGAGTCCGGGGATCGGGCAGGAGGCGGTAACGGTATGTGGACGGGAACGCCAGATGGTAGACCAGCAACCGGCCGCCGAATTCCGCGGAGAGCCGGCGCGCGGGATACCAGCGCACGCCCACTTCGGGCGCGTAGGTGAACTTGGTGCCGAAGTTGTAGCCACTCGTGTCGGCCGCGATCTTGGAGCCGAAGGCGAGTCCCATGGTGGCGCCGACGTACGGCTGAAAGCCGCGCCAGGTTTTTCCGCCCGTCAGGGATAACAGGACGCCGAAATCGGCGAGCACGAGATCGTTGTTGATCGGCCCCACCGTCTTGGGGAAAGAATCGTAGGCGGTCTTGTAGAACGCCGTGGTGTTGGCGTACGACAGGCCGGCCGCGACGATCAGGGCGCCGCTCGCCTGCAGCTCGAGGCGGAGGCCGCTGGTCACCCCTTTGGTGGCGCCGACGGGGATCGAATCGGGTCCCCGCGATCCGCCGAAGTATCCTCCCGTCACACGCAACGTGAGGCCGCGGCGCAGGTCTTTGTAGGGAGAATTGGCGGGATCGTGGCCCGCCTGGGCGGATAGCGGGATCGCCGGATTGGCGGATAGTAGCACCGCCAACCCGCAAGAAGCTGCGGCACCCCATCCGCGGATCCGCCTATCCGTCCATCCGTCCATCCGCCTATCCGTCCATCCGCCCATCCGCCTATCCGTCCATCCGTCCATCAAGTGATCTCCCTCAGGTCTTTTCCCGTCATCACCGCCGGCGGATC
>DATFTG010000054.1:0-10092 GCA_035262265.1 Gemmatimonadales bacterium | reverse complement strand
TGGCTCCCGCCGTGCCGCTGCCGGGTGTGATCGCCATCGTCACCGTACCCGTGAAGCTTGGTACGGGGTTGCCGCCGGCGTCCTGCGCGGCCACCTGGATCGCCGGTGTAATCGTCGTGCCCGCGACCGTCGACACCGGTTGCACGGTGAAGACCAGGTGTGTCGGCGCGCCCGTCTTGATCGTGAACGCGTCGCTGGTCGTCGTCGAGAGTCCGGCGGATGAGCCAAGCAGCGTGTAGCCGCTCCCGCTCTTGTCGATGCTGAGCGTGGCGAACGTGGCCACGCCGTTGACGGCCGCGACCGTGGTCGATCCAGAAAGGATACCGCCCGCCGGGTTCGTCCCGATCGCCACCGACACGTTGCCGCCGAAGGTGGTGACGGTGTTCCCCACCGCATCCTGTACGGTGACCTCGACCGGCGGCGTGATGGTCGCGCCGGCGTTGGTCAGCGTCGGCTGTACGGAGAATTTCAGCTGCGACGCCGCGCCGGTGGTGACGTCGAACACGGCGCTCACTCCGGACGTCAGGGAATTGGCGGAGGCCGTCAGGGTGTAGGCAGCGCCGGTCTTGTTGATCTTGAGGGTGGAGAAGGCGGCTGTCCCGCCGACAGCCGCCACAGCCGTCGTCCCCGTCAGCGTGGCTCCCGCCGTGCCGCTGCCGGGTGTGATCGCCATCGTCACCGTACCCGTGAAGCTTGGTACGGGGTTGCCGCCGGCGTCCTGCGCGGCCACCTGGATCGCCGGTGTAATCGTCGTGCCCGCGACTGTCGACACCGGTTGCACGGTGAAGACGAGCTTCGCGGCGGCCCCGACGAGCACCGAGAACGCGTTGCTGGTCGCACCGCTGACCCCGCCGGCGGCCGTGGACACCGCGAGGGTGTACCCGCTCCCCGCCTTGTCGATGCTCAGCGTGGAGAAGCTCGCGACTCCGGCGGCGGCCGTCACCGTAGTGGTCCCGGATAGGGTGCCGCTTGATGGATTCGCCTGGATCGCGACCGCGACGTCTTGCGTGAAGCCCGTCGCCGTATTGCCGAGCGCGTCCCGGGCCGTCACCTGGACCGCCGGCGTGATGGCCGCACCGGCCGCCGTGTTCGTCGGCTGGACCGTGATGACGAGCTGCGTCGCCGAGCCCGGATTGATCGTAAACGAGCTGCTGGTGGCGCCCGTGAGTCCCGTGGCCGTCGCGCTCAGGGTATAGCCGCTACCGCTCTTGTTGATGCTGAGATCCGGGAACGTGGCGGCGCCCGATACCGCCGCGATCGAGGCTGTCCCCGAGAGTGCAGCCCCGCTGGTACCTGTGCCCGGCGTGATCGCCACGGCGACGGTACCGGTGTACGTCGTGACGATGTTGCTTCCCGCATCCTGGGCGGTCACAACCAGGGCCGGCGACATCACGGCGCCCGCCGTCGTCGTCCCGGGTTGCACGGTGAAAACGAGCCGGCTCGCGGCCCCCACGAGGATGTCGAACGGAGCGCTGGTCGCTCCCGTCAGTCCCGTCGATGCGACCGAAATGGTGTAGCCGCTCCCGGCCTTGTCGATGCTGAGCGTCGAGAAGGTGGCGACCCCCGCGACAGCCGGAATCACCGTCGTGCCCGAAAGCGTCCCGCCGCCCGGATTATTCTGGATCGTCGCCGTGACGTCACCGGTGAACGCGCTGGCGGTGTTCCCGAACGCGTCGCGGGCAGTGACCCGAACGGCCGGTGCGATGACGGTGCCGCCGGTTGTGTTGCCAGGCTGCACGGTGATGACGAGCTGGCTCGCCACTCCTGGAACGACAGTGAAGGCGGTGCTCGTCGTCGAAGTCAGACCCGTGGCAGTCGCCTGCAGCGTGTACCCGGCACCGCTCTTGTCGACGCTGAGACCGGCGAACGAGGCCACCCCAGCTACCGCCGCGACGGTCTGCGGGCCGGTCAGCGTCCCCCCCGCGGGATTCGCCGCCAGCGCCACCACGACATTGTCCGTGTACCCGGTCGCCGTATTCCCCAGGGCGTCGAGTGCGGCCACCTGGACGGCAGGCGTGATCGCCGCTCCGGCCGTGGTGTTCACGGGCTGCACCAGGTAGGCAAGCTGTGTCGCCGGCCCCGGTGTGATGGTGAAGGAGGCGCTCGTGGAGCCGGTGAGAGCCGCAGCCACGGCCGAGAGGGTGTACCCCGCGCCCGTCTTGTTGACGCTCAGATTCGCGAAGGTGGCGACGCCCGCCACAGCAGCGACGGTCGCCGTGCCGGACAACGTCCCGCCCCCGGGATTCGCCGCGATCGCCACCGTGACGTTGCCGTTGAACGTGGTGACCGTGTTTCCGAGCCCATCGCGCGCCGTGACTTTCACCGCCGGCGTGATGGCCGACCCCGCCACCGTCGTCGCGGGCTGCACCGCGAAGACGAGCTGGGTCGCGGACCCCGCGTCGATCGAGAAGACGGAGCTGGTTGCCGTCGTCAGGCCGGTCCCGTTCGCGAGCAGCGTATACCCGCTCCCGGCCTTGTCGATGCCCAGCGTGGCGAACGTCGCGACGCCGCCGACCGCGGCGATCGTCGTCGTGCCGGACAACGATCCCCCCGCGAGGTTGGCCCCGATCGTGATCGTCACGTTGCCGCTGAAGCCCGTGGCCAGGTTCCCCAGCGCCGTCAGCGCCGACACCTGAATCGCCGGTGCGATCGCCGTGCCGGCCGGCGTCGTCACCGGTTGCACGGAGAACGTGAGCTGCGTCGCAGGGCCCGGAGTGATGGCGAATGGAGCGCTCACCGTCTCGATCAGCCCGGGAGCGGTCGCCACCAGCGTGTAGCCGCCTCCCGTCTTGTCGATGCTGAGATCCGAGTAGGTCGCCACACCGGCAACTGCGGTCTTCGTCGGAGTCCCGGACAGGGTCCCGCCGCTCGGATTGGACTGGATGCCGAGCGTCACGTCACCGGTGAAGCCGCTCGCGGTATTCCCGAATCCGTCCTGCGCGGTCACCTGCACCGCCGGAGTGAGGTTTCCACCGTCGGTGGTATTGGTCGGCTGAACGGTGATGGCCAGCTGGGACGCCGCACCAGGGTTGATCGTGAACGGTGCGCTCGTCGCGGCGGTCACGCTGCCGCTCGAGGCGTTGAGCGTGTAGCCCAAGCCGCTCTTGTTGATGCTCAGCGTCGAGAACATTGCGACTCCGGCGACCGCCGTCACCGTGACGGTCCCGGACAGCGTTCCGTTCCCGGGGTTCGTGCCGAGGGCGATCGTCACATCGGACGTGAAATTCGTCACGATGTTTCCGCCGGCATCCAGCGCGGTCACAGTGACCGCTGGGGCCAGCGTGGCGCCCGCCGTGGTCGTGCCGGGTGGGACGGCAAAGACCAACCGGCTCGCCGCACCGACAGCGACGTCGAACGATGTCGTCGTCACGTCCGGCAAGCCGTTGGCGGTAAAGACGAGCGTATAGCCGCTCCCTGCCCGGTCGATGCTGAGATCCGAGAATGTGGCTACGCCGTTCACGGCTGCGACCGTCGTGGTGCCGGAGAGCGTGCCGCCCGGGAGATTCGTCGCGATCGTCGCGGTGATGTTTCCTGTGAACGCCGTCGCCGTATTCCCCAGTGAATCGCGCGCCGTCAGCTGGAGCGCGGGGGTGATCACCGTTCCGCCGCTCACGCCGCTCAGTTGGGCCGTCAGAACGAGCTCGACTGCGGGCCCCGCGTCGATGTTGAACGCGCCGCTCGTGGCGCCGGCTCCAAGACCGACGCCCGTCGCCGTGAGCGTGTACCCGATCCCCGACTTGTTGATGCGAAGGGTGGAGAACTGGGCGACCCCGGCCACGGCCGTCGCCGTCATCGTGCCGGAGAGCGTGGCGCTGCCAGGATTGGTGCCGATCGCTACCGTCACATCTCCGGCGTAACTGGCCACGAGATTGCCGCCGCTG
The DNA here is from genome assembly GCA_035262265.1 of Gemmatimonadales bacterium. GTDB lineage: Bacteria > Gemmatimonadota > Gemmatimonadetes > Gemmatimonadales > GWC2-71-9 > DASTHG01. Next base: position 6,211 of record DATFTG010000054.1, on the reverse strand, counting down.
TCGACCGCGGAGACCTGGATGGCAGGGGCGATCAGGGTCCCTGCGGTCGCGCTGACCGGCGGCACCGTGAACGCCAGCTGGCTCGCCGCGCCGACGGTGATGTCGAAGGAGGCACTGACGGCTGGCGTGATGCCGGGAGCGCTCGCCGTCAGCGTGTAGCCGCCGGCCGCCTTGTCGACACGGAGCGTTGCGAAGGTCGCGAGGCCCGCGACCGCATTCGTCGTCGTCGTGCCCGACAGGGTGGCCTGGTTCGAGCCCGTCCCCGCCGTGATCGAGACGGTGACGGCGCCCGTGAACCCGTCCGCGGTATTGCCCTCGGCATCCAGCGCGGTGACTTGCACCGCGGAGCCGATCAGGCCGCCCCCCGTCGTCCCAGCCGGCTGTGTCGAGAACACCAGCGTCTTCGCCGGACCCGCGACGATGCTGAAGGACGTGCTGAGCGCGGACGTCAACCCACTGGTGGTGGCTTGCAGCTGGTACCCGACGCCCGGCCGGTTGATGCTCAGGTCGGTGAAGGTCGCTACTCCACTCGCCGCGACTTTCGTGGTGATGCCGGAGAGCGTACCGCTGCCAGGGTTGGTCTGGAGAGACACCACGATGGTGCCGACGAAATCGGGGACATTCTGACCGGCGGCATCGAGCGCCGCAACCTGCACCGCCGGACCGAAGGCAGTGCCCGCAGCCGTCGACCCCGGACTGACGACGAACTTCAGTTGAGTGGCAACCCGCTTGGGCTGGGTGGAAGAGTCGCCGCTACAGGTACTGAGAAGGAATGCGAGGAAGGCCACTCCGGTTGCAGCCCCGAAGCGGCCCACGGACGTACGTAAGGCGCGAAGGGTGTTCACGTGGTAACGCCTTACAGTCACTTAGGGGTCGAGTTGGTTTCAGGGCTGGCATTTTTTGTGCCTTCAAGGCGCGGTCCTGTCGTCGGTTAATGCGGCCCGCGATTGCTCGATTCTCAGACCAACCGTGAAGAATGGAGATGCATGGAATGAGCAAGAAAAGTGGTGACGCGGCAACGACTGTGGCACTCGCGTGCCACGGGTGCGCTGCACGAAAACAGTGCGCGCCTCCTTATGGACGCCGGCGCCGTCCGACCATGGGACGCAATCCTGGCCGGATCCCGGGGCGCATCAGGCCTGGACGGTTGCGCACCGCCTCGGCGATGCGCTCGCGGAACCGCTGGCGGAACTCCTGATACTGAGCGCGCTGCACGGGACTCAGGAAGCCGGCCATTTCGTGGTCTTCCTGATCGTCTACTCGGAACAGCGATTCCGTGACCCGGCGGCGGGCGTCGAGCAGCTTGCCCACGCTATCGGAGTTCGCGGCGACACCGGGGCGCATTTGGTACTGCAATGCAATGTTGATGCGCCGCCGTTCTGTCATATACTGGCGCCGCTCGTCCCAGGCGTGGGATTGCGCGGAATCGAACCTGGCCGCCTGATCCGCATTGAGTCCCAAGAGCTCGTGCGCCCGCAGCCGATAGCGGACCAGCACCTCCTGACGCAAGCTTTCGATACGCCCTGAGTCCTCCGCCATCCCGGAATCCGCCGGGTTTTGCGCCGCGAGGGTGGTCGCGGCAACCATCGAGAGAGCCAGCCAAAGCGTGCGCATCAGTCCTCCGTCTCCATTGCCTTGAGCAGCGACTGCAACTGCGTCTCTGAAAGATCCTCCACGCCGGCATCTCCGGCATGCACCGCCGGTGACAGCTCGCCCGGCTCGTCGAGGCTCGCCATCACGGCGTGCAGCTGCGCAGGCAGGAGAGCCGTGAGCTCATCCTTGACTGAATCCGGCTGGGTCACGGACGGCGTGGTGACCGGGTGCATCACACGGTACACGACCCCGGCTCCGATCATCACCACGACCACCGCCGCGGCGCGCATCCATGCCGGTTGCATCCAGCGGATCGCAGGCCGCGCCGGGGCGTCCCCGGCACGCAGCCGGGCAAGCACCGCCTGCGCAGTCTGTTCGACGTCGAGACGATCGGCGGCCTCGGCGCCCAGCCGTCGGGCGGCCTGCCGCAGCGCTGCGTCGTGTACGTCGCTGTCCGAGTCGCGCATCATTGCACCCACTCCCTGAGCCGTTTCACGGCATGGTGATAGTGCACCCGCGCGGCGCCGGGCGTGGTCTCGAGTGCCGCCGCGATTTCTTCGTATTCCAATCCCTGCTGCGCCCGCAGCAGAAACACTTCCCGTTGCATCCGCGGCAGCCGCGTGAGCCCGCGCCGCAACCGCTCCTCCGTCTCCCCCGCCACCGTGCGCTCGTGCGGATCGCCGTCTTTCGACTCGAGCCGCTCGTCGAGCGGCACCACTCTGCGCCGCGCCAGGCGCCGTCCTAGATCTTTCAACGCGTTACCGCCGATCGTCAGCAGCCAGGTCCGGAACTGGCACTGGCTGCGGAACGTGGCCACTGCCCGGAACGCCCGGATGAACGTCTCCTGCACCAGGTCGTCCAAGTCCGCTTCCGGCGCTCCAGCCCCCGCGAGAAACCGGGCGATGGCCCTGGCGTGGCGCCGTACCAGCTCCGCCGCCGCCCGCTCGTCGCCTGACTGCCAGGCGGCGATCAACTGGGCATCGTCCGCCGGGGCGCGGGCTGGTTCCACAGGTGCCATGGTCGGATGGTGGACGTGGGAGATGGCTGGAAATTAAGACGGTAGGGTGGGTATATTTTCGAACGCTCGTTCGAAATCATGCGCCCCTACGACGAACGCTTCACCGCCCTGCTCGCCCACGCCGCCCGCGTCTTCGCCGGCCGGGGCTACGATCGCACGTCGATGCGCGACCTGGCTGCGGCAGCCGGGATGTCGCTCGCCGGGATCTACTATTACGTCCGCGGCAAGGAAGATCTGCTCTACCATATCCAGGAGCGCTGCTTCACCCAGGTTCTGGACGGCGCCGAGGCGTCGCTGCAAGCCACGGTCGATCCTGAGGAGCGCCTGACGGCGTTCATCAAGCACCACGTCACCTTCTTCGCCGCGCACATGCCCGAAATGAAGGTGCTGTCGCACGAGGCCCAGGCCCTCTCCGGCGACGGCCTCCGCAAGGTGAATCAGATCAAACGCCGCTACGTGAATCTGCTGGAGCGGCTGCTGAAAGACGTCGCCCCCGAGCGTCCGCCGCTCGAGCGCTCGGCCGCGACCTACGCCCTGTTCGGGATGATGAACTGGATCTACAACTGGTACGACCCCGCGGGCGCCCTCGACGCAGGTACCCTCGCGGATCTCTTGACCCGCATCTTCCTCGGCGGCTTCGCCGAAGCCCGTTCTCCGGTAACTGGAGGCTCGTGAGCACCATGACGACCATGACGGAACCCCAGGTAAAGACCCTCGTCCGCTATCGTGTGGAAGACGGGCTGGCGATCATCGAGCTGGACGATCCGCCGGCCAATACCTACACGCACGAAATGATGCGGCAGCTCGACGACGCCATCCTGCAGGCTCGCTTCGACGACAACGTGCACGTGATCATTCTCCGCGGTCAGGGCGATAAGTTTTTCTCCGCCGGTGCGAACATCGGCATGCTGAATCGCGTGACGCCACGGTTCAAGTACTTCTTCTGCCTGCACGCCAACGAGACGCTGAATCGCCTCGAGCACACGCCCAAGCTCACGATCGCGGCACTGAACGGCCACACCGTGGGCGGTGGACTCGAAATCGCGATGGCGTGCGATATCCGGCTGGCGCGCGAGAACGCCGGCAAGATCGGGCTCCCCGAAGTGAACCTCGGCGTGCTCCCGGGCACGGGCGGCACGCAACGACTCGCCCGCATCGTCGGCAAGGCGCTGGCAATCGAGCTGATGGTCAAAGGCGAGCTGTTCTCCTTCGATCGCGCCAAGGAGCTCGGTCTGGTCAACGAAGTGCTGCCCGCGAAAGAGTTCTGGGAGCAGGTCCTGCTGTACGCCAGGCAGTTCTGCCCGCCCAATAAGGCCTCGAAGGCCGTGGGCCTCATCAAACGCTCGGTGCAGTCCGGCGCCGAGGTGCCGTTCGAGTCCGGGCTGGCGATCGAGCGCGAGCTGCAGCAGCAGCTGTTCCAGAGCGACGATGCGAAGGAAGGGATCGCGGCCAATCAGGAGAAGCGGGTGGCGGAGTTCAAGGGCCGGTGAGAACCGACCTCTTCATCAATAACGAGTGGCGTCCCGCCGCCTCCGGGAAACGGTTCGCCGTCGAGAACCCCGCGACGGAAGAGACGATCGCCGAGGTCGCCCAGGGGGACGCCGCCGACATCGACACCGCTGTCGGCGCCGCCCGCGCCTGCTTCGACTCCGACGCCTGGCGCGGGCTCTCGGCGCGCAAGCGCGGCCGGATGTTGACGAAGGCGGGCGATCTGCTCGAATCCCGCCTCGACGAATTCGCCCGGCTCGAAACGGCCCACAACGGCAAGACGCTGTTCGAGTCGAAGATCGAATTGACAATGACGGTGAACACCCTGCGCTACTACGGCGGGTGGGCCGACAAGATCACAGGCGACACGCTGCCCGTGGACGGCAGTTTCTTCTGTTACACGCTGCGCGAGCCGGTCGGTGTCGTCGGAGCGATCGTCCCGTGGAATTTCCCGCTCAACATCGCGAGCTGGAAGTTCGCCCCGGCGCTCGCCGCCGGGTGCACGATGATCCTGAAGCCGGCGTCCGAGACACCGCTCACCGCCCTCGCGATGGCGGAAGTGATGCAGGAGGCGGGATTCCCATCCGGGGCGTTCAACGTCGTCCCGGGCGGCGGCTCGACGGCGGGGGCGGCGCTGGTGCGGCACCCCGACGTCGACAAGATCTCGTTCACCGGATCGACGGAGGTCGGTCGCCAGATCATGAAGATGGCGGCCGACACCAACAAGCGCGTCACGCTGGAGCTCGGCGGAAAGAGTCCCAACATCATCTACGCCGACGCCGACATCGCCGCAGCGGTGAAAGGGGCCCAGACCGGGATCTTCTACGGCAAGGGTGAGGTGTGCGCCGCCGGGTCGCGCCTGCTCGTCGAGGCTGCCGTGCACGATCAGGTGGTGGAGCAGCTGGCGGCCGGCGCGAAGAAGCTGACCCCCGGCGATCCCCTCGACAAGAACACCCGCCTCGGCGCACTGGTCTCGAAGAAGCAACAGGAGACGGTGCTCTCGTACATCAAGAAGGGGAAGGACGAAGGCGCCGCGCTCGTCGCCGGCGGCAACGCCGTGCGCCCCAACGGCAAGGGCTACTACGTCGAGGCGACGGTGTTCGACCAGGTGCGGCCCGAGATGACGATCGCGCGGGAAGAGATCTTCGGCCCGGTCCTCGCGGTGCTGACGTTCGACAGTTTCGAGGCCGGCGTGCAGCTCGCCAACCGGTCGATGTACGGCCTCGCGGCGGGGATCTGGACGAAGGATATCCAGAAGGCGCACCGCACTGCGCGGGCGATTCGCGCAGGGACCGTGTGGATCAACAGCTACAACTTCTACGATTCCGGTGCGCCGTTTGGTGGCTTCAAGGCTTCCGGTTTTGGGCGGGACCTGGGCCGCGACGCACTGGACGGCTACCTGGAAACGAAAACCGTCTGGGTGGCGATGTGACTGAGGGGTACATCTACGCGGCGGCAAGGACGCCTGTGGGAAAACACGGGGGGTCGCTCGCAGGCGTACGCCCGGACGACCTCGCCGCCGTTCCCATCAAGGCGGTCGTCGAGCGGGCGAAGCTCGATCCCCGATCGATCGACGACGTGATCCTGGGGTGCGCCAACCAGGCCGGTGAGGACAACCGCAATGTGGCGCGCATGGCCCTGCTGCTCGCCGGGCTGCCGGTCGAAGTACCGGGGCAGACCGTGAACCGGCTGTGCGGCTCCGGTCTGCAGGCGGTGGCGAGCGCAGCCCAGGCGATCAAGGCGGGTGAAGGAGACGTCTTCGTCGCCGGCGGCGTCGAGAGCATGACCCGCGCCCCGTATGTGATGCTCAAGTCGGGCGAGCCGTGGAATCGCCGTGCCCCGGAGGTCGCCGACTCGACCGTGGGGTGGCGCTTTACCAATCCGAAGTTGAAGAAGGACTGGACGATCTCGCTCGGCGAGACCGCTGAGGTCGTGGCGAAGCAGTACGGCATCACCAGGCCTGAGCAGGATGCGTTCGCCGTCGAGAGCCAGAGGCGGGCGGCGAAGGCCCTCGAAGCCTGTGTCTTCACCGAGGAGCTGGTGCCCGTTCCGCTCCCCGATGGCTCGGTGTTCAGCAAGGACGAGTACCCCCGGGTCGGCACGACCCTCGAG
>DATFTG010000053.1:0-16400 GCA_035262265.1 Gemmatimonadales bacterium | reverse complement strand
GCGGGGTCGGCGCGTCGTCGCTCGAGGCGCTCGCGGAGGCGGCGGTCGAGCGCGGCTACGGGACTCTTGCCCTCACCGACACGAACGGGGTGTACGGCGCCATGGACTTTCGCCGCGTCACGCGGGCCTACGGGCTGCGTCCGGTCTATGGCGTTGCGCTCGAGACGGAGGCGGAGCGGGCGGTGGTGCTGCCGTTCGATACGACGGGCTGGGCGACGCTGTGCCGGCTGATCACTGAACGTCACTGCAACAACGACTTCGCTATCGGCCATCGGCTGTCGGCGGATCGTTCCGGGGTCGCCGTGCTGTCGACTCAAACCGACCTCCTTGATCGGCTGGCACGGGACACAGGGACTGACAATCTCTACGTCGAGCTCGTGCCCGGGCGCGGGCGCGAGCGGGCGCTGGCGTTCGCGCGCGCGCACGGCCTGTCGCCGGTCGCGACCAACGCGGTGTGCTTCGCGCACCCCCAGGACCACGCGCGCCACCGCTTGCTGGCGGCGATCACGCGCAACGCTACTCTCTCGACGCTCCCCGCCGAGGTGATGGCGCCGCGCGATGCCTGGCTCAAGCCGGCGCCGGAAATTGCGCGCCTGTTTCCCGATGCCCCCGACGCGCTCGCCAACACGCTGGCGCTGGCGGATCGGTGTCGCGGCGAGCCTCCCGAGGGACGCGTCATCCTCCCCACGGCGGCGGGTCCCGAGGCGCTCACACGGCTGCGGCAGCTCACCGAGGAGGGCGCACGGCGCCGCTATGGGACCGCGCCGCTCTCTCCGGTCGTGCAGGCACGGATCGATCACGAGCTTTCCATCATCGCCCTGAAGGGATTCGCCGACTACTTCCTCGTCGTGAAGGACATCGTGGATCATGCGCCGACGCACTGCGGGCGCGGCAGCGTGGCGAACTCGATCGTGAGCTACAGCCTCGAGCTGACGCACGTCGACCCGCTGGCGCACGGCCTCGTGTTCGAGCGCTTCCTCAATCCCGGCCGCAAGGATCCACCCGACGCCGATCTCGACTTCCCCTGGGACGAGCGCGACGCCGCGCTGGAGTACGTCTTCCGCAAGTACGATGGGGGACGCTCGGCGATGGTGGCGAACCACGTCACCTTCCAGCGCAAGGCCGCCCTGCGCGAAGTCGCCAAGGTGTACGGGCGTCCCGCCGCCGAGATCGGGGCCGTCACGAAGCGGCTGCCGTGGTCGGACGGCGGTCCGCTGCCCGAGCTGCTCGAGACACATCCCAATTTCCAGACGCTCGCGCTGGGCGGGGCGTGGCCAGAGATCGCGCGGGCCGCTGAAGCGCTGGTCGGGCTGCCGCGCACACTGTCGCTGCACCCCGGCGGCGTCGTGATCGTTCCCGATGCGCTGACCAACTACGTGGCCGTGCAATACGCCGCGAAGGAGATCGACACCGGCAAAGGCGTGCTGCCGGTCCCCGCGATTCAGTTCGAGAAGGACGGCACCGAGGACGCGGGGCTCGTGAAAATCGACCTGCTCGGCAACCGCTCGCTCGCCGTGATCCGCGACGCGATCGCCGCGGTCCGAGTCCACGAAGGTGTCACGATCGACTACACCTCGAGCGATCCGGTGACGGACGAGGCGACCCGCGCGGTGTTCCGCACCGGCAATACGATGGGGGTGTTCTACACGGAGTCACCGGCGTCGCGGCTGCTGTGCCAGAAGAGCAAGTCCGACACCTTCGACCTGCTCGTCCTGAACACCAGCATCATCCGTCCCGCGTCGAACCGCTACATCAACACCTACCTCGAGCGGCTGCATGGCGCTCCCTACGAGCCGCCGCACCCCGTGCTGCGCGACGTGCTCGCCGAGACGTTCGGCGTGATGGTGTACCAGGAGGACGTTGTGAACGTCTGTGTCGCGCTCGCCGGGATGGATGTGTCGGAGGCGGACGGCGTGCGCAAGTCGCTGACCAAGAAGCGTCCCATGAAGGAGCTGCGCGGCTACGAAGAACAATTTCGCGCGGGTGCCGCGGCGCGCGGAGTCGCACCGGCGATCGTCGACGAAGTATGGGCGATGATCCTGTCGTTTTCCGGCTACTCGTTCTGCAAGGGTCACTCCGCGTCCTACATCCAGGTGGCGCTGCAGTCGGGCTACCTGCGGGCGCACTATCCCGCCGAGTTCATCGCCGGGGTGCTGTCGAACGAGGGCGGTTACTACGCGCCGTTCGCCTACATCGCCGAAGCGCGACGCATGGGACTCGAGATTCTCCCGCCCGACGTGAACGCGAGCGACGTGGCGTACCTGGGCCGGGGCCGCACGCTGCGCATCGGAATGATGGCGTTGAAGGGATTGACGGCGGCGGGGCTGGCAGCGCTCACGGCGGAGAAAACGCGGGGCGGTCCATACGCGTCGCTCGACGACCTGCGGCGCCGCACCGGTCTCAACCCTGGCGACCTGCGTGTGCTGGTCCAGGCGGGCGCCTGCGACGGGATCGCACAGGGAAGCACGCGACCTCAGCTCATGTGGCGGGTGGACGCGGAGATCACGGCGGGACGGCCTGGCGCGGCTAACCCCGGGGCGTCGCGCCGGGGTCAGCCCAGGGTGGTGCAGGGAACCCTGCACCTGGACGAGCCCAACCTGACCACCCTTCCACCACTGGCGGAGTACGATGCCGACCGCCAGCTGCGCGACGAGTTCGGTGTGCTCGGCTACCTCGCATCGTCCCACCCCATGGCGCTCGTCTCCGAGACGACGCGCGCCATCCATCCCGTGGCCGCCAGCACGCTACACGAGCATGTGGGGCGGCACGTGACCTGCGTGGGGATGCTCACCACAGGGAAGCCGGTGCACACGATCAAGGACGAGCCGATGGAATTCGTCACCTTCGACGATGGCACGGGCCTCATTGAAACGGTGATCTTTCCCGACGTCTACCGGAAGGTCGTCCCGCTGCTCTTCGGATCGGGGCCGTACGTGATGCGCGGCAAAGTGGAAGCGTCGTACGGGGCGGTCACGCTGACCGTGACGGCGCTCGATCGGCTGGACCGCTACGCCCAACGGCGCGGCCTGCCGTGGCGCCCGGTGGCGACGGGCGCCACTGTTTGAGACGATGACGCAACCCGACCTGTTCGAGAGCGACGCGCTCCCCGACCCGCCGCACGACGTCGTGTCGCTGGCGCGGCGCCTGCCGCCCAACATCCGCTTCGGGACCTCGACGTGGACCTACGACGGCTGGTCGGGAGAGGTCTATCATCGCAGCTACCGCGGCCCGCAGCCGGCGAAACGTCTCGAAGAGTACGCGCGCTACCCGCTGTTTCAGACGGTGGGGATCGACAGCGCGTTTTACGATCCGCCGAGCGAGGAGACGCTCGCCGCGTATGCACGCTCGCTGCCCCCGGGGTTCCCGTGCGTGAGCAAGGTGTGGGACCGGATCACCGCACGGCGCTTCAACCAGGATCGTCGCTGGGCCAATCTCTCGGGTCTCAAGAATCCCGATTTCCTGAACGCGCAGCTCTTCAAGGACGCCGTGCTCACGCCCTACGCGCGGGCGTTCCGCGACCACGCCGCGTGCTTCGTGTTCGAGTTCCAGTCGATGCGCGGCAAGGATCTTCCGGACATCGGCGACTGGGCCGATGAGCTCGACGGGTTTCTCGGGACGCTGCCCACCGATTTCCGTTACGCCGTCGAGCTGCGCAATCCGGAGCTGCTGCACGACCTGCACGGCCTCGTGCTCAAGCGCCACGGCGTCGCCCACGTGTTCAACTCGTGGACGGAGATGCCGCCGATCGGCGCGCAGCTCGACCTGCCGTGGACCTTCCCCGCGACCTTCACGGTGGCGCGGGCGCTGCTCAAGCCCGGGCGCAAATACGAGGACGCGGTGCGGCAGTTCGAGCCCTATGAGCAGATCCGGGAGCCGCTGCCCGACCTGCGACGCGACCTGCATCGACTGATGTCGGAGGCGGTGCGGCGGCGCATCGAGGCGTTGATCGTGGTCAACAATCGGGCGGAAGGGAACGCGCCAGGGACGATCCGCGCGCTTGCCGAGGCGTGGAGAGGCGGTTAGAGCGCCAGCATTCCTTGGGGGTCCAGCGTGTCTTTCCGGTAGCGCGCACGCATGTCCCTCGTCTCGAATCCGTACTTCTGCTGCAGTCTCGTCACCCGCCGCGTGAGCGCTCGTGCATAGTCGGGCGGCGCCGCCCCTCTTCCCGCATAGGCACGGCGGTAGCGCTCGGCGAGGTGCGGGAAGTGCTCCACCAGAACCGGCAGGAAGCGATCGCGTATGCCGGGATAGAGGCGTAGCGGACTCGCCGTCACGAAGCGCGCGTGCGCCGCGCGGGCGGCCGCGAACAAGGCGTCGAGCCGCTCCACGTCATCGGAGATCCCCGGCAACACCGGGGCCACGATCACTCCCGCGTTGACGCCGGCTTCCGTGAGTCGCGCGACGGCGCGGAGGCGCACCGCCGGCATGGGAGAGCGTGCTTCGAGAACCCGCACCAGATCGGGATCGAGCGCGATCAGCGACAGGTGGATCTCGAGGTCGTTATGCCGCTGGATGCGCTGCAGCACGTCGATGTCGCGCGTGACGAGCGGGCTCTTGGTGATGATCCCGATCGACAGCCCTTCGCACTTCGCCAGCTCCTCCAACACCAGGTGCGTGAGGCGGAAGCGCCGCTCGGCCGGTTGATACGGATCGGTTGCCGTGCCGATCACGATCGGCGCGTCACGCTCGGCGGAGCGGTGGAAGCGCTGCAGATCGGAGCGCAGCACGGCCAGGAGTCCGGCCTTGACGAAGATGCGCTGCTCGAACGCCTCCCATCCGTTGGCGCCGCGGTACTCGGCGAGCTGCCCGTCGTCGAGCCGCCGGGCGGCGTGCGCGCGTTCCACCACGTAGCGGTGGGCGAAGCGCGCGTAACAGTAGGTGCACCCGAATTCGCAGCCGACGTAGGGATTGATCGACCAGAAATCCATCCCCGTTTGCTCGGGGGAGTTGAGCACGGAGCGCGAGTCGAGGGTGACGAACTTCGTGCCGCGCAGTCTTTCGTCGAGGACCGGGAGGGCGGATGGACGGATCGGCGGATTGGCGGACGCTCCGAGGGGCAGCTGGGGCGCAGATCGTCCAGCTGTCGGCGCTCCCGATCCGCCGATCCGCCCATCCGACGATCCCGCTACCCGCATCGCGACCACCCGCAGCTCGGGCACACGAGGCAGCCGGATTGCGGCGTGACGCGCGCGTCGCAATCGGGGCAGCGACGCTGAATCGAAGGCGCGTACACGGTGGGCTGCAACTGGGCGGGTTGTCGTGGCGTGGCGGGCATGGGACCTCCTCGTTTTCGGCTTTTCTTCGGGTCTGTCCCGCGAATATAAGCCGACCACTCGAGGCCGCAACCACACCCCTAACCTATTGTTGAAACTTCAGTTAATTCGATTGCGCGAATTTCAGGAGACCCCCGGGATCGCCGGCGATGAGATATACGATCCCCACCTGATACAACCCCACCGGCAACACACCAACGGCGCTCGCGGAACCGACGCCGCTGCCTCCCTGGACCGGGACCTCGAGCCAGCTTCCGGACACCGTGCAGTTGAGGTTGCATTCGGCGTACGAAAGACCCCCGTTCTGAAAACTCACATGCGCGCGACCGGTCTGATCAACGACGAGCGAATGCTGCTGCAAGTCGGAGCTGCCCGCGATCGTTTCCAGCGGCAGGACGTGCCACCCGTTCGTTGTCGTGCACTGTGTGTCACACGTTGCGAACGTAATGACCACCTGGTTGTTGAGGTTGCCCCAGTAACTGCTGCGCGGGTGACCGCCCTTGTCGAGCGCCACGACGGGGACGGCATCGAACAGCGGATCGGGGTCGACTTGGGCCTTCTGCCAGTTTGCCGCGTTCGCGCATCCCGTATCGCAGCGGGCGTAGTACAGAGGAGGGACGACGCCCACGGAGTCGGATTTCTGGTACAGGAGATGGCGGCGGCCGCTGCCGTCCACGGCGAGAGCGCGCGCCGACGAGAACAGGAACTTGCCGCTGTCGAGCACGGTGATCTGCCAGTTGCTCGCCGTGGTGCAGCTGGTGGCGCAGAACGCGTACTTGAGATGGCCAGGCGCGCCGCTCACGAGCTCGATGTAGGTCACGTGGAGTTGGCCGTTGCTGTCTGCTGCGAGGGCGGCATCATATCCCGTACTGCCGCTCGAGTCGATCGTCGTCACTTGCCAGTTCGTCGCCTGCAGGCAGTTCCCGGAGCACGTCGCGTAGCGCAGGCGGCCCTGGCCGTTGTGGACCTGATAGGTGACGTGAAGGCTGCCGGCATCGGTGATGAGCGAACTTCCCAATCCGGAATTCGCCGTCGAGTCCACCGTCATGTGCTGCCAGCTTGTCGCCAGTGCGCACGACCCGGCGCAGGTCGCGTAGCGCAGCGTGCTGATGCCGTCCTGCGAGTACAGCACGTGCACGCGCTGAGACACGTCCACCACGAGGGACGTGGTGGCGATGGAGCCCACCGTCGAGTCGATCGTCGTCGTGGCGAATGGCGGGCTAATTGGGGGCGGGTTATTGGTGGTCGGAGGCCCTTCGTTGTGGAGGCAGGCCACCAGCAGTACGGCCCACGAAGCCGCGGGAATCGTCCGCATGATTTCCTCTATGGGCTATCGGACACTTTCCTCCAAACGTAATACACCGGCACGCCGAGCAGCACGAGCAGCAGCCCCAACACAGCGTACGTCCGGGTCGTGGGCACGACGAGCAGCGAAGCCGCGATCAATCCGGTCATCACCACGTAGGCCCCGGGAAGCCACGGGTATCCCGGGGCGCGCCGCGGCCGCTCGGCGTCGGGACGTTTGGCGCGCAGAACAAAGAGTCCCACGGTGGTCAGCAGGTAGAACAGGATCGCCGCGATGATCACGAAGTTGAGCAGCTGGCTGTACGTGCCCGACAGGCAGAGGAGCGATGACCAGACCGCCTGCACCACGAGCGCCACGCTGGGCGTCTGATATCGCGGGTGCAGCCGTCCCGCAGAGTGGAAGAAAAGATTGTCGCGGGCCATGGCGTAATAGACACGCGCGCCCGATAGAATCAGCCCGTTGTTGCAGCCGAATGTCGAGATCATGATCGCCGCGGCCATGATGAAGCGCCCCGGGGTGCCGAGCATGGCTTCGAGTGCGGCGGTGCCGACGCGGTCCTGCGGGGCCGTCGCGATGGCGGAGGACGGGAGGACGCTCAGATAGGCGACGTTGGCCAACACATACAACACCGTCACAACGCCCACGCCCATCGTCATGGCGAAGGGCAGGTCGCGTTTCGGGTCCTTCATCTCGCTCCCGGCGAACCCGACGTTATTCCACGCATCCATGGAGAAGAGCGAGCCGACCATGGCCGCGCCGATCGTGCTCAGTCCGATGGCGACGCCGCCGCTGTCGAGAAAGTGCCCGCCGAAGTTTGCCGCGACGGCATCGGCGTGCCGGCCGATCGTGATGCCGAGCAGGATCAGGAGCGCGAGACTCGCCGCTTTGGTCGCGGTGAACGTGGTCTGAATGACGGTGGCGGTGCGGACGCCGCGGATGTTGATCGCCGTCAGCACGACGACCGAGGCGATCGCAAACAGGCGTTGCGGCGACAGGCCCACCACGATGGGGCCGATCGGTTGCGGGAGCGTGATCGTCCCGCCCCAACCGGGGAATACATCGGGGTGCAGCGCGGGCCAGAAGACAGCGGTGAAACGCGCGAAGGCGACGGCGACGGCGGCGATCGTGCCGGTCTGAATCACGACGAACAGCGTCCATCCATACAGGTAGCCGAAGAGCGGGGAAATCGCCTCGCGCAGATACACGTACTGGCCGCCGGCGTGCGGGTACATGGCGGACAGCTCGCCGTAGGTGAGCGCGCCCATCAACGTCACACCGCCCGACAGCGCCCAGACGAGGAGCAGGTATCCCGGGGCGTGGACCTCACGCAGGATCTCGGCTGAGACTATGAAGATCCCCGAGCCGATCATCGAGCCGACCGCGAGGGCCGTGGCGTCCCAGCGCGAGATCGCCCGAACGAATTCGGCCTGTGGTTGTTGCGCGGTCGCCATGCTGCGGGATCGCTCCATTGAAGGTCTGCTAACCTAGTGGCCCTCGCACCCGGTGGCTATTCTAGTGCGCCGATTCAATCCATCTCCCATCATCGTCGAGGGAACCGTGCCCCTGCGACTGTTGCCGCGCGAAGAAGAGTTCTTCGACCTCTTCGTCGAGGTCGCCAAACGCAACCAGGAAGCCGCCGGCAAGCTGCGCGAGCTCTTCGAGGCTCCACCTGAACGGCGCACGCCGATCGTCGAGGCGATAAAACGGCTCGAGCACGAATGCGACCAGGTCACCCACGAAGTGGTGAACCGGCTCGACCGCACCTTCATCACGCCGCTCGACCGGGAAGACATCCATCAGCTGGCGTCCGATCTCGACGACGTGATCGACACGATCGACGGCACCGCGAGGCGCGCCCAGATCTTCCACCTGGGGGTGTCGCCCCAGGGCGTTCGCCGGCTCACCGAAGTCATCGTGCGTATGACGGAGGTCCTCAAGGAAGCGGTCGGGCGCCTCAAGAAAGGCGACGACGTCATCAAGTACTGCGTCCAGGCGAAGAGTCTGGAAGAGGAAGGGGACGTCATTTACCACGAAGCAATGGGCCAGCTGTTCGAAAAGGAGACGAACGCAATCGAGCTGGTGAAGTGGAAGGAGATTTACGACAACCTCGAGCGCACACTCGATGAAGCGGAGGACGTCGCCAACGTCGTTGAGTCCATCACGCTGAAGCACGCCTGATGGACAGCACCGTCTGGCTCGTTCTCGCGATAGTGCTGGTCGCGCTCACCTTCGACTTCATCAATGGATTCCACGACAGCGCGAACTCGATCGCGACGGTCGTTTCGACGCGTGTGTTGTCCCCGTTTGCCGCCGTGGGGTGGGCCGCCTTCTGGAACTTCGTCGCGGCGTTCGTGTTCGGCACCGCGATCGCCAAGACCATCGGGAAGGGCATGATCGACCTGAGTGTGGTCGACCCGACGGTGATCGTGGCCGGGCTGTTGGGGGCGATTGTGTGGGATCTGTTGACGTGGTGGTGGGGCCTGCCGACCTCCTCCTCGCACGCTCTGGTTGGAGGCTACGGCGGCGCCGCGATCGCCAAGGCGGGGTTTATCGCCATCATTGCCAGCGGCTGGACGAAGACGCTGGTGTTCATCGTCGTCGCCCCGCTGCTGGGTCTCTCGCTTGCCCTGTTGTTGACGGTGTTGCTGTCCTGGGTCTTGCGCCGCTCCCTCCCGCGCCGCGTGGACAAGTCGTTTCGCACGCTCCAGCTGCTGTCGGCGGCGGCGTACTCACTCGGTCATGGGACCAACGACGCGCAAAAGACGATGGGAATCATTGTAGCTCTGTTGTTCACGAGCCAGGCCAGCTTCAGCAACTTTCCCATCCAGGCCTTGCATCTGACCTCGGCGGACAAGATCCCCGTGTGGGTGATTCTCATCGCGCACGCCGCGATCGCCCTGGGGACACTGGCGGGCGGCTGGCGCATCGTGAAGACGATGGGGCAGCGGATCACCCGGTTGCGCCCATTCGGAGGATTTTGCGCCGAAGCCAGCGGGGCGGCCACGCTGTTCATTTCATCTCATTTCGGAATTCCAGTCAGCACGACGCACACGATCACGGGCGCGATTGCGGGAGTGGGCGTCGCGCAACGTGCGACGGCCGTACGCTGGGAGGTTGCCGGACGGATCGTCTGGGCATGGATCCTGACGATCCCCATGGCTGCCGGGATCGCAGGACTCACCTACATCCTGCTCCACGCGCTGCATCATTGATGCTTCAATCCAGCTTGATCGTCAGCACCCGCAGCTCGGTCATCTCCTCGATCGCGTAGCGCACGCCTTCGCGTCCCAGCCCGGACCCCTTCGCGCCGCCGTAGGGGAGGCGATCGACGCGATAGCCGGGCATGTCGTTGCCGTTCACCGCGCCGACGTCGAGCTCGGCGTGCAGCCGGAACAGCGTGCGCACGTCGCGCGTGAATACTCCGGCCTGCAGTCCCCACGGCGACCGGTTCACCGCCGCGATCGCGTCATCCAGAAGTCGATAGGGGGTGACGGTCACGAGCGGCGCGAACACCTCTTCGCAATTCACCTTCATCCCCGGCGTCGTCTTCACGAGCACCGTCGGATCGAGGAATGCCCCGCGACGCGTGCCGCCGACGAGCACTTCAGCGCCACCCGTCTTCGCTTCTGCGATCCACCCCTCGACTCGCGCCGCCGCGTCCTGAGAGATGACGGGTCCCACGTCCGTCTGCTCATCGAGCACGTCCCCGACGACCAACGCCGCCACCTTCGGCACGAATGCGTCGAGGAAGGGCTGATAGATGTCCTGGTGGACGTAGATGCGCTGCGTCGAAATGCACGATTGACCCGCGTAGGTGAATCCGCCGAGGGCGCAGCGCGCGGCGGCCCAGGGGATGTCGGCATCCGGCTCGATGATGACACCGGCGTTGCCGCCCAGCTCGAGCGCGACGCGCTTCGTCCCCGCCTTGGCCCGGATCGCCCAGCCCGCGGCGGCGCTGCCCGTGAAGGTGATGAGCCGGACGCGGGGATCCTCGATCAGAATCTGTGCGACCTCGACATGGCAGGGCACCAGGTGCGCGCCGCCCTTCGGGTACCCCGACGCCCGCACGATCTCCATCAGCATCAGGGCGGCGAGGGGGTCCTGCGGCGGCGGCTTCACGACGATCGTCGCCCCGCACGCGAGCGCGGGTGCGAGTTTGTGCGCCGCCAGCAGAACCGGAAAGTTGAACGGCGTGATTGCCGCAATCGGCGACAGCGGGAAGCGGCGCGTCAACGCCAGGCGACCCTTTCCCAGGGGGACCGAGTCGGTCGGCAGCACCTCGCCGCCGATGCGCGTCGCCTCTTCGGCGGCATCGCGGAACACGGCGATGGCGCGGTCGATCTCGACGCGCGCCTGTGCGATCGGCTTGCCGGCTTCGAGCGCCAGCGTGCGCGCCATCGCGTCGCGTTGCGCCGCGACGCCGTCCGCGATCTTGCGCAGGCTCGCCGCGCGTTCGTAGGCCGGCAGCTCGCGGCACGTCCGCGCCGCCGCGACGGCCGCGTCGAGCGCGCTGCGCACTTCTTCCGGCGACGCCAGCGTAACGACTCCCACCTCGCTCGCGTCGGACGGAGAGCGGATGATCATAGACCAAGCGCCTCCACCACGGTTTCCGCGATCGCGGCGTCCTGCACCCCCACGCCGGTGAGGTCGGCGATGGTGATCTCGTGCGGCAGCTCCCGACCCAGGAGCCGCCCGGCCACGAGATCGCCGAGCTCTCCGGTGACCTTGCGTCGCGTCACGGCTCCGGCTTCGAGCGCGTGGTGCAGATTACCGAACCGCTCCGTCTGCACTACCCGGTCGGCGAACAGCTTGTCGGCCTTGGCCATGAGGGCCGGCTCCAGCTCCACCTTGTCGGGGCTGTCGCTCCCCGCCGACGTGATGTGCGTGCCCCGTGCCACCCACGCCGCCTTGATGAGCGGGGTCGTGCTCGCCGTGATGCTGACGATGATGCGGTGGTCGCGCACCGCGGACTCGAGGGCGGGGGCGATGCGCGTCGGGACGACACCGGTGAACTCGGCGGCGAGCGCTTCCGCCCGCTCGAAGGTGCGGTTCCAGAACGTGATCCGGTCGAGCTGGCGCTGCGCCAGAATGGCGCGCGCGGTGAGGCGGGCGAGCCCGCCGGCGCCGACCAGCAGGGCGGTACGGGCATCGATCGGCGCGAGGTGCTTGAGGGTGATCGCGATCGCGGCGGCGGTGCGCAGATCGGTGAGGTAGCCGTGCTCTTCCAGCACCAGCGCCGGCGCGCCCGTGTTCGCGTCCAGGAGCAGAAACAGTCCATCGCCGGCCGGCTTGCCGCGTTCGACGTTGGCCGGGAAGCCCGTCGCCACCTTGAGCACGATAAATCGGCCGCCGGTGAGCTGCGCGCCTTTGACGTGAATCGATGCGGTGGGCCGGGAGCGCTCCATCGCCATCGGCTCGGGCAGCGTCGCCTGACCCAGCGCCAGCGCCTTGAACCCGCGCTCCACCGCCGCGATCGCCGCAGCCAACGTGATCTTGTCGCGGAACTCCTCGAGGCGGACGACCCGCACGTCAGTCGCTCAGGGCCGGCCTCAAGCCGGTCG
This sequence comes from Gemmatimonadales bacterium, assembly GCA_035262265.1. Classification (GTDB taxonomy): domain Bacteria; phylum Gemmatimonadota; class Gemmatimonadetes; order Gemmatimonadales; family GWC2-71-9; genus DASTHG01. The sequence continues at coordinate 4,260 of DATFTG010000053.1, read as the reverse complement.
CCGTGGCCTGCAGCGCCGCCCGCAGCTCGGGAAGCTCGTTGCCGAAGCCGAAGCGCAGGTAGCCCGGCATGCCGAAGTGCTCGCCCGGGACGAGCAGGACGCTCTGTCCGGCGCGGACCCGCTCCACCAGCGTTTCACCGTCCACGCGCGAGTGGTATCGCGCCCAGCAGATCGCCCCCGCCTGCGGCGGCACCCAGCTGAACGACGGCCCGAAGCTCCGGAGCCACTGCTCGAGCACCGGATAATTCTCCCGCAAGATCCCGCGCGTGCGTGCGAGCAGGCGCTCGCGCACCGCCGGTTGCAGCGCCAGGGTGGCGAGATGGTCGCTCGCGCCGGAGGGGCCGATCGTCGTGTAATCGTGGCGCGCCCAGGCGTCCGCGACGATCGGCGCCGGTCCCACGAGCCAACCGATCCGGAGGCCGGGGAGTCCGTACGCCTTCGAGAGGCCCGCCACGCAGATGAGCCGGTCGTAGCTGCCCCAGAACGACGCCGTCGTTTTTCCATCGCGCTCGGCGCCCATGTACACCTCGTCGGCGAGCAGCCAGGCGCCGACTTCGGCGGTGCGCTCGATGATCGCGCGGCGCATGGCGTCGGCGAGGATGTGTCCCGTCGGATTGTGGGGGTTCGTCACCACCACGAGCTTGGTCCCCGGGGCGATCGCCGAGCGAATCTCGGCGGGGTCGGGCGCCCAGCCGCGGTCCTCGTGCAGGCGGAAGGGGCGCACCTGCGCTCCCAGGTTCTGCACGTGCCCCCACAGCTGCAGGTAATTGGGCAGCAGCATCGCGACCTGGTCGCCCGGCTCGATCACGCGCAGCGCGGCGAGGTAGTTCGCTTCTGCGCTGCCGTTGGTGACGAGCACCTGATCGGACGTCGCTCCCGGGTAAAGGGCGGCGATGCGCTCCCGCAGCGCGTCGGTGCCGTTGGACTGGCTGTAGCCGAGCCGTACGTCGAGCAGCGGGTCGGCGGCGGCCTGGGCGAGCGCCAGCAGCTCGCGTACGCTCAGCGGGTGCACGCCCGATTCCGACAGGTTGTAGCGCACCCGGTTCTCCCAGGTGCTCTGCCAGCGCTCGAGATCGAAGGTGACGAAAGGCATCAGGCGAGGCTCGCGATATCCTGTGGTTGTTCCAGCCAGTAATCGGGATCGACGTCTTCGAGATGCTCGCGATCGAACGGTCCCCACAGCACCGCCGCGGTCTTCACGCCGGCCGCGCGGCCGCACTCGATGTCGTGACGCGAGTCTCCGATGAATACGGCATCCGCCGCCGGCTTTCCCGCCTGGGCGAGCGCGATGAGCACGGGCTCGGGATGCGGCTTGGGGTGCGACACGTCATCCGACCCGACGACGACGTCGAAGGCGTCTTCCAGCCCCGCGACCCGCAGCCCCCTGATCGCGCCGCCGCGCATCTTGCTCGTGACGAGGCCGAGCGTCTTGCCGCCGGCGTCGAGGCGGCGCACCTGCTCGACGACGCCGTCATAGGGCCGCACCAGCTCGTCGTGATGCGCGAGGTTGTACTCGCGATACGTCTCCACCATCGCCTTGATTTCGGTTTCGTCGTCGCTCCACAGGCGGAATTGCACCCACAGCGGGGTACCGAGACCCTCCATCCAGACGTCGTCGGGGGGTTCGTAGCCGCGATGTGCGCGCATCGTATGGCGGTACGAGCGCAGGATCAGCTCGATCGAATCGATCAGGGTTCCATCGAGGTCGAATAGAAACGTTCCGAACGACACCGGATCACCGGCCGCCGCTACGCCGAAACCAGGCGCAATCGGGCGCCAGCGGGCAGACGTCGCAACGCGGAGTCGCGCGGCAGGTCTCCTGCCCGTGGTGGCGCAGCAGCTGGTGCGCCTGGATCAGCCAGTTGTAGTCCCGCGGCAGATCGGCGGACAGCGCCTCCTGCACCGAGTTGTAGGCCGCCGTCCCCGTCGCTCCCGGCTTGCCGTACCCGATCCGCTGCAGCACCCGCAGCCCGTTCGCTTCCGGGGCGAGAGTTGCCTGGGTGCGGCAAAACAGCAGAATCCGGTCGGCTCCCGTCTCCCCGATCCCCTTGAACCGCTTCAACAGCTTCTTGGCTTCGACTGGAGACTCGCGCACCAGGGTCCGCACCCGGGCGAGGCCGATCTCGATCATCAGCTCGGCGGCCTCGCGCAGCTTGGCGAGCCGGGCGCCGCCGTTCGGGCCCCCGGGAGCCAGGAGCTCGAGCATCTTCGGCTTGGGGGTGCGCAGGATGGCCTGCGGCGTCGTGCCGATCTTCTGGCGCAGCGTGCGGAACACCAGGGCGCGCTGCTCGTCGTCGGGGAGGACGGCGACGTGCTCCCAGATGATCCACTCGAAGGGGCCGCTCGGGATCGGCCGCTTGGGCCGGCCATAGAGGGCGCGAAGACGGTCGACATAGGCCCGCAGGGGCAGTGTAGGGTGTCGCATGGAGCCATAAAATTGTCCTCGATGGCCAAAGCGTGACAACCCGTGCCGACGGAAATGGCGTCCTTGCGGCCCCTCCCGTGCCTCAGCCACCGCGCGCCAATCGAATCGCAGCCACCAGACGGGGGATTGGAGCCTCCGCCGCCACGGCGACGGGCCGCAGCCCCTCGTGCCACGCGAGGATGGCGGCGATGTCGACCGGTCGGTGACCGGCGATCAGATCATCGAGCAGGAAGCCCTCGCCGGCGGTCAGGCCGCCCGCCAGGCGGGTCACCAGACCGTCGAGCCGCGCCAGCCGGTCGCCGCGACCGGCTCGCGCCGCCCGGCGGGCCGCCGCCAGGACCATCGGGATGAGCCGCCGGCCCGGCCGGTCGCGGTCGGCCGCCCGCCAGCGGGCTGCGGCGATGGCGTCCAGACGGGCGCGAACGAGTGGCCCAGCAGTTCGCAGCGCCTGCGTGATCGCAGGACCGGCGACGACGTCCGCCGTCGCATGTTGCGCCTGCTCGAGGAGTGTCGTGGCTTCCTCGGGATCGGCCCTGGCAGCGCCGTCTGCGACGACGATCACCTCCACATCGGGTCCCAGAGCGATCACCAGCACGACCGCATCGCGCGTCGCGGCGACGGACGCGTGCACGCCACCTCGAGTCGCGGGAGCCGCTCCCGCCGCGAACCGGTGCAACCGGTCACACCAGTCGAACGGCGCGCTCCCCGCTCGGCCTCCGGACGGGGTCTCGACCTGTGCGGCACCCCCGCTGATCTGCATCGCCACCTTGGCGGCGAGGTGCGATTCGATGTCCTGCGCCACGGCGAGGGACTCGATCGGGAGAAATGAGACGGTTGCGACCCTGGCGTGCGGGGAACCCAGTCGGTCGATTCGGCCGACGCGCTGCGCGAGCCGGGCGGGACTCCATGGCAGGTCGTAGTGAATCACGCGTTTCGCGTCGTGCAGGTTGAGCCCCTCGCCGATGAGGTCGGTGGCGATCAGGACATCGGCCTGTTCTCGCTCCGGTGGAGGAGCGACCCCGAGGGAACGCGGGGCGAAGGCGGCGAGCACGTCGAAGCGAGACACGCGGTCGGCGCCGAGCCACCCCGATAGGCCGCACAGCGCGGCCAGCCGCAGCGAACGGGGCAAGTGGCTGCGCAGGTGCTGGAGTGTGGCCGCGGCCTGGACGAAGACGATCGTCTTGCCGTCGATTCGCTCCAGATACCGGGTCAACGCCGCGGCCTTCGGGTCAGGTCCCGCGCGCGCCTCGTCGAGCAATTTCCGGACGAGCGTCAGGTCGTCCGGATCGTCGGCGACCGTGACTCCCGCTTCGAGCAACAACGGCAGAAATGCCAGTTGCAGATCGGCGTCGTCTTCGAGGGCGAACGCGCGACGGAAGTCCCGTGGCGTGAGCCGGCGTTGCGCGACGCCAGCGTCGCGGGCGAGGGTGCGAAACGCTTCGTAGCGTCTCAGGCTCTGTCGCAGGGCGGGGACGCTCGACGCGAGCCGCCGCAACAACGTGAGCCGATGCAGTGCGGCAGCTCCCGGTGGTCGCAGCTGTTGCACACCGTCGATCAGCGACGCGAGTCGTGCCGGCTCTGCGGGCGCGGCACGGATCACGAGCCCCTCTTCCCGCTCGGGGAATCGCTGTCCGGCCCAGAGTCGCGCGACGCGCTGCCGTGAGCGCGCCACGACGATCCGAGCGACGGCGGCATGGACCGAGGGCCCCACGCGCGATTCTCGCGCCGCGACGAGGAGCGACGGGACGCCGAACGCCACGAGCGCGTCGTCACGCAGAAACAACCGTAACAAATGGAGCAGGTCGGCTGGACGGTTGTGCACCGGTGTCGCCGTG
>DATFTG010000052.1:0-8133 GCA_035262265.1 Gemmatimonadales bacterium | reverse complement strand
CGCTTCATCGGCAGCTCGAGCACCTTGGCGAGCGCGCGGTGCACGTAATGCGGCGTTTGCGTCGAGCTCCACAGCGTCAGCTTCCCGTCCGCCGACCATTCGGCGAGGGCGGCGTGCTGCTCCATCGGGAGGTGGGTGTTGCCCTCGAAGAAGAAGAGGTCTTCCCGGATCACCGCCGCCTCGGCGAACCCCTCCGCGACGTCCCCGAACTCGAGGTTGATGAGCTTGTGCAGGTTGCCCGAGTCGCCGTAGTCGTGGATGCGCGGCTCAGGGTAGGCGAGCGCGTCTTCGGGAGATCCGATGGCGCGCAACGGCTCATAGGTCACGGCGATCAGGTCGAGCGCGGCCGTCGCCGCTTCTTCGGTCGTGGCGGCCACGGCCACGACGGGGTCGCCGATGAAGCGCACGTTGTCGACGCACAGCGTATGCTCGTCCTGGCTCACGGGGAGGATGCCGAACGGAATCGGCAGATCCTTTCCCACCAGGACCGCTTTCACCCCGTCGAGCGCGGTTGCTTGCGACGTGTCGATGGAAACGATGCGGGCGTGGGGGTGCGGGCTGCGCAGCAGTTTGGCGTACAGCATCCGGGGAAGCGTCAGATCGTCGGCGAACCGGGTGGCGCCGGTGACCTTCGCGACGGCGTCGACCTTGCGGAGCGCCTTGCCGACGACGCGGAGGGCGGATGGGATGCGCCCTTTCTTACCGGCGGCCATACAACGCCTCGCGGCTCGGCTCCGCCTTCTCCCCCCGCATCCACGCCGCCGCCAGCTCGACCGCTTCGTAGATCTTGATATAGCCGGTGCAGCGGCAGAGGTTGCCGGCGAGAGCGTGCTTGATCTCGTCGCGCGACGGCTTCGGATTGTGCTCGAGCAGCGCCTGGGCGGTGAGCAGGAATGCGGGAGTGCAGTAGCCGCATTGCGCGGCCCCGAGATCGGCGAAGGCGGTCTGCAATGGATGCAGCGCGGCGCCCGCCATGCCCTCGACGGTGCGCACCGCTCGCCCGGCGCACGCCTGTCCCAGCACGAGGCAGGAGAGCACCGGTTGATTGTCGAGCAGCACGGTGCAGGTGCCGCACTCGCCCAGCTCGCAGCCGTGCTTGGTGCCGGTGAGCCCCAGATCTTCGCGAAGCACCTCGAGCAGCGTCTTGTGCGGAGCGAACGACACGTCGCACGGCTCCGCGTTCAGCGTGAAGCCGATCGAGACCTTCGCATCGGACATGTGAAGTAAACTAACCTTGCCATTCACGAGACGCAGCGCGAGCTTCCGTGCGACCGCTCACAGGAACCGCGCAGTGTTGGTTCGATCGACCCTCGTGCTTCTCGTTTGCTCCACGGCCGTCGTGCTCCAAGGGTTTGCGCAGGCGGGCGCCGCGCCCGATTATCGCGCTCAGGCGATCCAGATTCTCCGGACCGTGCCGCTGATCGACGGGCACAACGACATCCCCGACGCGATCCGCGGCCGCGGCGGCGTGGATTCGGTGGACTTCTCGGCGACGCAGCTGGGCTTGATGACCGATATCCCGAAGCTGCGTGCCGGATATGTCGGCGCGCAGTTCTGGGCGGCCTACGTCCCGGTGACGACGATGCACGAGGGCGAGCACCCGGCGGTCTATGCCCTCGAGCAGATCGACCTGGTGCACCGGCTGTGCGCCCGTTACCCCCGCGATCTCGCGATGGCGACCACCGCCGCGGACGTGGAGCGCAACTTCAAGACCGGCAAGATCTCGTGTCTCATCGGGATCGAAGGCGGTCACGCGATCGAGAGCTCGCTCGGGGCGCTGCGGATGTTCTCCGCCCTCGGCACCCGCTACATGACGTTGACGCACTGGGAGACCACCGACTGGGCCGATGCGGCCACCGATTCGGCCAGGCACGGCGGCCTGACGCCGTTCGGCGAGCAGGTCGTGCTGGAGATGAATCGGCTGGGGATGCTGGTCGATCTGTCGCACGTCTCCGACGGGACGATGATGGACGCGCTGCGCGTCTCCAAGGCGCCGGTAATGTTTTCACATTCGTCGGCGCGGTCGATCTCGCACCACGTGCGTAACGTTCCCGACTCGATTCTCAAGCTGGTCCCCGCCAACGGCGGCATCGTGATGGTCAATTTCAATCCGGGTTTCGTGTCGGAAACGGTCCGCCTCTACGAAGACAGCATGGCCGCACGCGACAAGGCGCTGCAGGCGGCGGGCGTCGACTCCGTAGCGCGCGCCGATTCGGCGAAGCGCTGGACGAAGCAGGCGCCGCAGGCCACCCTGTCGCAAGTGGCCGATCACATCGAGCACATCCGGGACGTCGCGGGAATCGATCATGTGGGACTGGGATCGGACTTCGACGGGATAACGAGTGTGCCCACCGGCCTCGAGAACGTCACCAAGTTTCCGGACTTGATCGCCGAGTTACTGAAGCGGGGGTGGAAGGTCGAAGATGTGAAGAAGGTCGTTGGACTCAATGCCCTTCGCGTGCTGCGGGATGCTGAACGGGTATCCCGGCAGATGAAACACTAGGAAACGGACGCCCCGGGAGACGCCAAGCCGCGATCAGGCTAGAACCCGATCTGATAGCGCAGCCCCGCCGACCAGTATCGGTACTTCACACTGACGGCCGTCGCGGTCGCAGCCTGTGCGCTGTTGGTGTAACTCGCCACCAGCGAAATCTCGTCGACGCTTCTCCAGTTGTGGCCTACCGCCGCATCCCCGTGCCACTCCGCCTGCGTTGGGTTGCCCGTCCCCACCTGTTGGGCGCCCAGGCCTACGATCGTCCGCATCCACCACCCCGGCGTCCGCAGCAGGTACACCAGGCGTGCTTCGCCGAGGAGAAACTGGTCGGGAGAGAAGTAGCCACGCCCGGGGTTTGGAATATGGTATCCCAGCGTCCGCCCGTAGACCCCGACCCGCAGGCCGTGAACCACACCGAACATGGCTGCGGCATTGACGGTCCTGCGGTGGTTCCCGTCCGAGAGCCACGCCTCGTTCCAACCACCGGAGAAATCCAGATTCGCCGTCGGCGAGGCATCGATGTTGAGGTCGGCTTCGTTCCACACATATCCCTTGTCCACCAACACCTGGGTTTCGTCGAAGGGATAATGGGCATAGCTGGCCACGATCGAGAGAAAATTTTGAGGGTGCAATCCCACGCCAAGCTGTACGGTGGCGAAGGATCTGGACGCACCCGTGTCGGGACTCAGGACTCGCACGCCCGCGCCCGCCCGCACCGTCACTCGGGGCAGGAAGGACCGGACCAGCCAGGCATCGGCACCACGGCTGTGCGACGTGGCGATCTGGTCGCTGTTGGCCCGCCACGTGGTCCGCAGCGCTCCCTGCAGCGACGGCCGCAACAGGGCGGTGACGCTGCCGGCGAATGCGACGAAGCTGTTGTGCTCGATGTCGTTCGCGGCGTCGCTCGTGACGCGCAGCAGCGGGCGCCGCTCCGCCCGCACCTGCGACAGCAGATCGTTCGCTTCCCGGTCGCTCGGCACGAGCTGACGGGCGCGCGCCACGTACAGCTCCGCGAGATCGGGCTCGCCCTGCCATTCGAGCGTCTGGCCGAGGCCCACGAGAATCTCGGGATCGTCGGGATAGCGCGCGAGCGCGTCGCGCCACATGCGCTCGGCGCGGTTCAAGTCGCCGGCCCAGGCGACCATGCGCGCCTGGCCCGCGATCGCATCGGTGCGGGTCGAGTCGATCGCCCGCACGGAATCATACAGAGCGGCCGCCCACTTCAGGCGGCCGGCCCAGGACAACACGCGAGCATGGGCGATCATCTCGTCGGGCTGATTCAGCTCGATGCGCCGCAGCACGGCGAACCGCGCCAGGGAGCGCTTCAGCTTGCCCTCCCAGCTGTCCAGCGTGGCGAGGCGAAACAGCGCGCGCGGGTTCAGGGAGTCGAGCGCCAGCGCCGAATCGTACAGGGCGCGGGCCGTCTTCAAGTCCCCGCGGGTGAATGCATCCTCCGCTTCCGGGAGTTGCGCGGCGGCGGTTCGCGGCAGCAGCAGCGCGATGCCGAGGATCCACGCCCCTCGCCGCACCCGGCTCACCACGATTCCCACAGATCGCGCATGGCGTAGTACGCGGGCTTCAGCTGCTCGTGCCACTGGGGCTCCTCCCAGGTGGGCCAGCGGTAGGTCGATGTTGCGGGGACGAATGCCGCGACGTGATCGTTCTGCCGCGACAGGGCGGCCAGGACGAAGCGGAATCCGTCGCTACTCCCCGTGAGCATCACGCCCCCCTCGTGAATCCCCGTGAGCACCGTTTGACTCGAGGGGTCCGTGACGTTGAGCAGTCCCCAGGGCAGCCGGACCTCGACCAGCCCCGCCGCGCGGTCGATGAACCAGTCTACCAGCGATGATTCCGTCGCACGTCCATAGCGCAGCTGGCCGCGGTTGATGCCGCGCGCCGGAATCCGTTGCCCCGCACGGGTCACGCGGAACCGGTTGGTGGTGACGAACATGGAGTCGAACTTGCCCGCATCGCTGCGGGCATCCGCGGTGCAGAGGAAATTGTAGAACGGGTCGAGTCCCGTCACCGGCATCCCGGCGCGCGGCTGCACGTACGGGTTGTAGCTCCGTGCGACGAACAGCTGGCCGTTCGTCGAGTCGCCCAGATCGAGATAGAACTCCACGCCCACGCCGATTCCCGGGACGCCCGGCAGGCGGAATTCGCCACGGTCGTCGCGGTAGGTATCGAGTCCCACGAGATAGCGCACGGCGTCGGGGTCGAGCGGGGTGCGGGCCTCGATCGCCAGATAGAGGTAGGACTCATCCGACCCGACGCGCAGCCGGAGCGAATCGTTTCCTTCGAGAGACGGGAGGGCGCGCCAGTGCGCCGCGTCGCCGCCCGGCTCCGGGCGGTCCGCCGTGCCGGAGTATTGTCCCAGGAGGCCGTAGTTCTGCTCGGCGTCCATCATGTTGTGCCAGAGTCTGGTGTCCTCGGTCGGTACCTCGAGATCGATCACGATCCAGTTGTGCTTGAACCACTCGTCGATCCAGGCGAAGATGATGCCGCCGGCCAGACCGGCTTCGCGGATCTCCCGGGTCAGGCGGACGTCGATCGCGGCCATGGCGCGCTCGTCGTGACCGCCGTGATGCATTCCCTCGGGCTGCAGATGAGCCAGCCCGCGGGACGACGGCACGCCGTACTCGGCGATGAGCAACGGCCGTCCCGCATGGTGCCGCTTCAAGTCGCGCAGGTAGCCCAGGTAATGGGACACGCCGTCGGCGCCGACCGCCGTTCCGTAGGTCGAGTCGTAATCCATGAAATCCGGATAGTACGGATAGGCGTGGAACGATGCGAAATACCCGCCGACGTCGGCCGCCGTGGTGCGCACCAGCATCGCGTCGAGCGATTGATCGTCGTTGTTGTATTCTCGCACGCCCCGCAGCGGGAGCAGTCCTAATCGCGCGCGGATCGCCGACTCTTCGTCGAGCGTCGGCTCGGTGGGGTGATGCAGCGGATCGAGTGTCGGCCAGTTGGTATAGGCGATGGGGCGCTGTGCGTGGTAGGCCTCCCACTCGTACTGCAGCAGGTAATCGCACTGCTCCGCCATCCAGACGTCGGCGGGTGTGCCGGAGTCGACGGCCAGGAACCGTCCCGCGTACGCCGTGCGCCCGGCGCGACGCTCATTGTAATGGTGGATCGTGAACGGCTCCCATTCGCGGCCGATGATGAACGCCAGCACGTGGTCCGACACGTCGACGGTGTAGCGGCCGCCCGCGTGCCCCGGGCGGGCCGGGATGATCGCATGTCCGTGCAGCAGGTCGACGACCCGGTGCATCTCGTCGTGGAACTCCTGCTTCCAGACGCGATCGTCGTAGTCGTCATCCGGAGGAGCTTCCGCCCAGACGCCGTGCACGAGCCACAACGCCTGCGCCGGATGACCCTCGTTCCACTGCTTCAGGGCTCGATAGAACGCCGGCGGAAGGATCGTGTACAACCGCACCACGTTCGCGTGCGTCGCGGCCATGAGCCCGAGCCACGACAGGTACGTCGAATCATCGGTCGGGAACTCCGACGGGAATTTCCCGGGACGCGCCGCCCCGAGGTTGATCCCCTTCACATAGAACGGCACCCAGTTTCCGGCCTGGAGGATCTCGAAGCGTTCGCCATATGTGCGCGCCGGGACCTGCGCGCCAGCCGGGCGCCGGATCGGGGGCAGCGAATCGCCCAGGTCTCCCAACGCATCGAGCTGGTGCTTGGCGTCGGCGTACCCGGGTGCGATGCGCAGCGCGCGGCGAAAGGCGGCGATCGCCGGGTCGCGCTTCCCCTGGCGCTGGCGCACCAGACCGACGCCGTACCACCCGTCGGCATTCAGCGAATCCGCCTTCAGCGCGGCGCCGAAACGCCGCTCTGCCGCCGCGACGTCGCTCTGCCGCAGCGCCACGAAGCCGAGCCCGATCTGTATCTCGGGGAGACCGGGGCAGAGGGAGTCGGCGGCGGCGAACCGGGCCGCGGCGACGGCAATCCGCTCAGTGCGATAGGCGCGCCAGGCGCTGTCGGCGAGCGCGCCGATGCGCGCCGGGCAGGGGGCAGGAGCCGGCACCTGCAGCAGCGCGAGCGCGCCGAGCACCAGGATCACGCCGCCGCCCTCGGTCCCGCGGCCGCGAATCCGGTGCGCGTCATCCGTCCCCACGTCTTGCGAGCGCGCAGCGCAGACCAGAACGCCTTGAGGCGAAACCACACAGTGCACTGGCGGTACCCGAAGTTCTCCAGAGCCGCGTACCAGAGCAGCCGGACGAGGTCGCTCGCCCGGCCGTAGCGGCGGAAACCCACCTCCTCGAGCAGGATGCCCCAGATCGAGAGAATCATGCCGTACCCGAGCGCCACCAGCAGAAAGAGCAGCGCGAAGGGCACGTTGATGAACCCGAGCAGCAGGCCCACCACGGTGACGAGATAGCCGAGCACCTCGACGAGCGGCGCCAGCATTTCGCCGAACGTAAAGAACGGGAACCCGAGCATGCCGATGCGCCTGTAGCGCGGCCGGAACAGCATCGCGCGATACTTCCACATCGTCAGGATGAGACCGCGATGCCAGCGCTCGCGCTGCCGGCTCAGAACGGCGAGCGTTTCGGGAACCTCGGTCCAGGCGACGGGGTCGGGGACGAAGGTGATCGCGTACGGCAGCCGCTTTTCGAGCAGGTAGCGATGCAACCGCACCACGACATCGAAGTCCTCGACGATGCTGTCGGTGCGGTAGCCGCCGATCTCGAGCAGGTGGTCTTTGCGGAACAGCCCGAACGCTCCCGAGATGATCATGTTGCCGCCGAGGCGGTTCCACCCGAGCCGGCCGTACAGGAACGATCGCAGATACTCGACCACCTGGATCCCCGGGAGGAAGCGGGGCGCGACGCGCGGCTCGAGGACGCGCCCGTCCCTGATCACCGATCCGTTGGCTACACGCACCGTCCCACCCACCGCCGCGATCCGCAGCCCCAGCGAGAAGGGACGAGTGAGGCGCAGCATCGCATCGGGCTCGATCAGCGTATCGGCATCCACCGCGATGACGAGAGGCCAGCGGCTCGCGTTGATCGCCGCGTTGAGCGAGTCGGCCTTGCCGCCGTTCTCTTTGTCGATCACCAGGAGCCGCGGCCGGGTGCGCGAGCGGTACAGCGCGCGAATCGGCCTGGTCTCGAGCGTTTCGGGGTAGGTGCGCGGAATCTCGTAGAGATTGAACGCGTCCTCCAGGCGGCTCATGGTCTCGTCCGAAGAGCCGTCGTTGACGACGATCACCTCGTACTGGCGGTAGTCGAGGGTGAGGATCGCCGTGACGCTCGCCGTGATCGTGGCGCTCTCGTTGTAGGCCGGCACGAGGATCGAGATCGGCGGTGGGGCCCCCACCTGCTGCAGCCGCACGAGATCTTCGTCCTCGGCGAGCAGGCTCTGCTCCCAGATCTCGGGCAGGGCGCAGAGCAGCAGCACCGCGTAAAACGAGTTGAGCACGACGAAATACACCACGATGACCGCATCGAAACCGTGGATGAACGCGCTCACGCGGCGAACTCCGCGAGGGCCTGCGGCGACAAACCGAGGATCAGGCGGGCGACGAAGCGCGCCTCGGGATGGGCGCCGACTTCGGCGTGCAGCAGCGCTCCCTGGCCGGTCACACCGAGGCGGGTCAGGGCGAGCGCGGCACGGAGCCGCAC
>DATFTG010000051.1:0-28728 GCA_035262265.1 Gemmatimonadales bacterium | reverse complement strand
TCGCTGCTGCTCGTGATTCTCTCGTTCTCGATTCTCCTAGGGCTGCGGTTCGCGCCATGGGGGGCGGCCGTGGGAGGGGCGCTTGCTCGACCTCGCGGTCGCTAAGCGCTTCGCCGCATTCGCGCTCGAGCTCGAGACCGTCGTGGCCGACAAAGAAACGCTCGTCGTGGTCGGTGAAAGCGGCGCCGGCAAGTCGACATTGCTCCGTCTCGTCAGCGGACTGGAACGCCCCGATCGCGGCCGGATCGCGACCGGGTCCCGCATCTATTTCGACAGCGCCGCGAAGGTCGATCTGCCGCCGTGGCGCCGGCGCACGGGATACGTCGCCCAGGACCACGCGCTGTTCCCGCATCTCACGGTGTTCGAGAACGTGGCATTCGGGTTGCGCGCCACCGGGCGCAGCCCGGTCGACATCCGGAAGCGGGTGACCGATGCCCTGGCGCGGCTCGACGTCGGCGACCTGGGGGAGCGGCGCCCCGCCGAAATCTCCGGGGGACAGGCGCAGCGCGTGGCGCTGGCGCGCGCGCTGGTGCTCGATCCGGAGGTGTTGCTGCTCGACGAGCCGCTCGCGGCGCTCGATCTGCGCACGCGCGCCCAGGTCCGCGGGGTACTGAAAACGGTGCTGGCCACTCTGCCGGCGCCCTGTGCGACGCTGTTCGTCACTCACGATCCGTTCGACGCGATGGTCTTCGGCGATCGCATCGCCGCGCTCGAGGGCGGCCTGGTGACGCAGGTCGGGTCGCGGCAAGAGCTGCTGGCGCGGCCGCGCTCGCCGTACGTGGCGGCGTTTCTCGGCATCAATATGTTTCGCGGCCGCATCGTGAGCCGGGAGGGTGGAATAGTGCGCATCGAGGCGCAGGGGGGCGAGCTGTACGCCGTGGATCCCGGCGAAGGAGGCGCGGATGTGTTCGCGACCGTCCACCCGCGCGAGATCGCGCTGTTTCACCAATCCCCGGGCGGCAGCGCGCGCAACACGTTCATCGGTACCATCACGGAGATCGTGCCCGAGCCGCCGAACGGCGAACGGGTGCGCGTGGCACTCAGCACACGGCCCGCGCTCGTCGCCGAGGTCACCGACCGCGCGGTGGCGCAGCTCGGCCTGCGCGAGGGCCTCGAGGTCACCGCGATGTTCAAGGCGACGGGTGTAACGGTGTTCCGGTAATGTGGGCGGTGTTTGCCGCCCACATCGGCGCGCGGCTCGCCTACGTCGGGTACGTGTGGGTCGGGTTGACGCGCCAGCAGTCCGACGGTTGGTGGACCCGGCGATGGGGACTCGAGCCGGGGTTCGCCCGGTTCCGTCGCGGGGCCTCGCTCGTCATGACGATCGACGCCGTCAGTTTCGTCGCGGTGTGCCTCGTGGGGTGGGGGACTGCCCCGGCGGTCCTGCCGCGCGCCGTCGCGATCGCGATCGGTGCGGTGCTCGTGCTGCTCGGCGTCGGCACGAAGCTCTGGGCCGCCGCCACCCTCGGCCACAAAGCCTACTACTGGTACAACTTCTTCACACCGGCCGCGCCCGTCACACGGGTGTCCACCGGCCCGTACCGCTTTCTCAAGAACCCGATGTACACCGTCGGCTACCTCCAGACCTACGGGTGTGCGCTCATCACCGGCTCGCTCGCCGGGGTGGTCGCGTCCGTCTGCGACCAGGTCGCGATCCTCGTGTTCCACTGGCGCGTCGAGAGCGCCCATTTCAAGCGCATGACCGGGCGCGCGGCTTGACCGCCGCTGCCGCGCGCCGCATCCTCGCATCGCTGCTCAATCCCTCTCGAGGAGGTCCACGAGTATGGACAGGCAAGCCGCACTCGCGTTGAGCACCGGTGTACTCGTCGCACTCTGGACATTCGTTTCGCTCCAATACATCCCCGACCTCTCTCCCTGGGTCGGCATCGCCGCGCTGGGCTGCTTCTTCGCCGCAGGCGGGAAGACGCCGGGGTTCCAGAAGACGGTGTTCGCGACCATCTCCGGGATGCTGTACGTCTGGGTGATGATGCAGTTGTTGCCGCGCTTCGGCGGCAGCACGCTGCTGTACGCGCTGCTGATGGGCGTCGTCGCCGTGGTCATCATGATCATGTCGAAGGTGCCGGCGCTGTCGTTCATCCCGGGCGCGCTCGTGGGGGCCGCGGTGACCGTCGGCAACGGCGCCGGTGCGGATCTCGGGCACATGCTCTACACGGCGGTGTCGCTCGTGATCGGAGCGGCGTTGGGGTTCGCGGCGGAAACCACTGCCGCGTCACTGGCAACGTCGAAGCGCTGAGCCGGCCGGTTACCCGTGACGCCGGCGGCGGGTCTCTGGAGCGATGGTGTCACTTACTCGTCACCCTCTCGGGAGGTAGGCATGTCCCTCGTCACCCGCCGTTCCGCGATTGCCCTGCTCGGTCTGGCCGGCATCAGCCTTCCGGCCGTGCTGCACGGGCAGCCCCTGGAGCGACATTCCGAGGCGCAACAGCCGCACATGAAAGCCGCGCTCGAGGCTCTGCGCAGCGCCAAGCGTCACCTCGAAGAGGCGGAAGCGGACAAGGCGGGACATCGCGTCAAGGCCATCGGGCACGTGGACGCCGCGATCACCGAAACGGAAGCGGGTATCGCCGCCGGCGCTGGGCACTGAGCCGCAGCGCAGCAACCGACCACGGCCCCCGCGGGATTACCCGGCGGGGGCCGTTGCGTTGAGGAAGGCCGCCGTGATCCGCCGCACCGTCCTGCCGGCGAGCGCCGGCGACACGACGTGCGCCGCCGAGCGCATGATGATGCCGAGCGCACTCGTCGGACCGGGCCAGGCCGTGCGTCCCACGAGCGCGGCGCACGAGCGGTAGTAGCGGTCGGTGAAGGCCAGCATCAACACCCCCGATCCCCGCGCCAGACTCACGCGCCCGAAGGGCAACGCCAGCATCATTCGCTCGTAGGCAGGTGCGAGGCGCAGCGCCCGCTGCAGCAGCTCTTCCCGCACCGCACGAATGCGCTCGCCCACTCCGGGTTCGCGCGCGCTCCGGCCCAGGTCTTCAGCGAGCGCCGGGTGATAGGCGATGCCGCGCCTGAGATCCTTCTCGATGTCGCGGGTGACATTGGCGAGCTGCACCATCTCGCCGGCCTGCAGCGTGTCCTCCTGCAACGCGTCCGTTACGGCGAGGCCGCCGCTGCGCAGGAGGTGGAGCCGGACGGCGAACAGAAACGGCAGGCCGATCACCGTGCGACAATAGCGCGACAGTTGCGCGGCATCGATCAGCACACCGCCCTGGGCCCGGAACGCCTGGGACGACCAGATCATCCCTGCCGCCATCGACCGGACGAGATCCATCGTGTGTCGTCGCACGACGGGCTGCAGCGAGACGAACACCTGGTCGACGAGCCGGCAGCGGTTCACCAGGACGACGTGCGTCTGGTCGCGCGCGTCCCGCGCCCGCGACCGGGCGATGCGCGGCGCAGCCGCCGGAGGGATGCCATCTGCCCCAAACCGCGCCGCGAACGCCGCCAGCGCGCGCTCGCGCTCCGCCGCGTCGGGAAGCAGGTCCTCGTACGTGTCGAGCATACGGCAGTAGAGGTAGGCGACGGCCATCGCCCGCGCCGAATCGGCCGGGAGCAGGGTGATGGAGGCGGTGAAGGTGCGCGCGGCGTGCGGCAGGATGCGCCAGACGAAGGACTCGGGATCGTCGATCGCCCGCAGCCGCGCGAGATCGGGGTGCGCGCGGCTCTGCAGCAGATCGCGCGTGATGAGCCATGGCCGGCGCAGGGCGAAGGGGACGGAGATCATTCCCCGATGTGGTCGAGACGCCGCAGTTCCGGCACCCGCCACGCGATGAGGGCCACTACGAGCATCGGCACGCATCCGCCCAGGAGGACGGCCGGCACGGCGCCGATCAGCCGCGCCGCGAGCCCCGACTCGAAAGCGCCGATCTCGTTCGACGAGCCGATGAAGATCGCGTTCACCGCCGCCACGCGTCCCAGGAGATGCCGCGGCGTCAGCGTCTGCAACAACGTCGAGCGCAACACCACGCTTACGTTGTCGAACAGTCCCGACGCGAGCAACAGCGCCACGGACAGCGGGAAGCTCTTCGAGAGGCCGAATCCGCTGATGCACAGACCGTACAGGGTGACCGACACCAGCAGCACCCGTCCCATGCGGCCGCGCAGCGGGCGATACGCCAGGTACAGCGACATCAGCACCGATCCCGCCGCGGGCGCGGCCCGCAGCGCGCCCAGTCCCGCGGCGCCGACGTGCAGGATGTCGGTCGCGAAAATCGGCAGCAGCGCTTCCGCGCCCGCGAACAGCACGGAAAAGAGATCGAGCGTCTGCGCGCCGAGTAGCACCGGCTGCGCCAGGACGAAGCGCACACCGTGCAGCAGGCCGGACAGGCCGCGGGCGTCGGCGTCCGCGGCGGGCCGCGGATGTGGATGCGGGGCCACTCGATACAAGGCGCCCCACGCGGCGGCGAGCAGCAGCGCCGCCACGCCGTAGGCGAGCCCCGGTCCTCCGACGGCGACGAGCACACCCCCAAGGGCCGGTCCCGCGACCGCCGCCGATTGCCACGTCGAGCTGCGCCACGCGATCGAATTCACGGACAGCTCGCGCGGCACGAGGTCGGCGGCGAGGGCGGTGCGCGTCGGTTGCAGGTAACTACGCGCGATCCCGCTCACGAAAATCACGGCGTACACCACCCACGCCGTCTCGACCTGAATCAGCCCCAGCGCCGTCAGCGCGAGCAGGGCGGCGCTGCACAGCGCCAGCACGAACAGCGCGGCGAGCGAGAGCCGGCGGCGGTCGACGCGGTCGGCGAGATGTCCGGCGGGCAGCGCGAAGCCGATGAACGGCAGCGCTTCGGCGAGTCCCACGATGCCGAGCGCGAGCGGGTCGTGGGTCACGGCGTAGAGCTGCCACCCCACGGCCACGCCCTGCATCATCGTGGCGAGCGTCTGGGCGGCGAGAAAAGCGATGAAACGTCTGAAGTCGGGAACCCGCAGCGCGGCGTAGGGGTCGGTCATGTGGCGGGAACGATAACTGTCGCATGGCTGACGCGGAGACCCGCGCGGTGTGACGGCTTTCTATCTGTTCAGGTCGCCGGAACAGGGGAACTCGATCCAAGCCCGTGGGGCTGGGTATAGGAAGCCATGAACATACTGCCGCGGTTTTCGCACATCGTCGCGCCGGCGCTGGTCCTGTTGCTGCTGCCCGCGCAGGGCCCGGACTATCGCGACGGCGATCCACCGAGCCGCGTCGCGCGGCTCAGCTACATCAGCGGTTCCGTCTCCTTCCGGCCGGGCGACGTCAACGACTGGACCGACGCAACCGTCAACTATCCGCTGCGCAACGGCGATCACCTGTGGACCGATAGCGACGCGCGCGCCGAGATTTCGCTCGGCTCGACCGTCATTCGCCTCGATCAGTGGACGGCGTTCGCATTCCTCGCCCTCGACGACCGGACGGCGCAGATCGACTTGTCCGAGGGGTCCATCGACGTGCGGGTGCGCCGCCTCGACGAGCGCGGCCTGTTCGAGATCGACACGCCGAACGGCGCCGTGACGCTCGAGCGGCCCGGCACCTACCGCGTCGACGTCGATTCGAGCGGCGACACGACGATCGTGACGGTGCGGGGTGGGGCGGCCGAAGTCACCGCCTCGGGATCCGCGTTTTCCGTCGAAGCCGGCGAGGTGGGAGTCCTCTCCGGCCGCGACGCGCCGAGCTACGACATCACCGACGCGAGTCCGCCGGACAATTGGGAGCGCTGGAGTGCCAGCCGCGACCGCCGCTGGGACGATTCGCGCTCCACGCGCTACGTCTCGCCCGACATGGTGGGCTACGAGGATCTCGACGACTACGGCGACTGGCGCGACGGCGGCTCGTATGGGCCGCTGTGGGTGCCGCGCGACGTCGACGCCGGCTGGGCGCCCTATCGCTACGGTCACTGGGCATGGGTGGAGCCGTGGGGGTGGACCTGGGTCGATGACGCCCCGTGGGGATTCGCGCCATTCCACTACGGCCGCTGGGTCTGGTTCTCCGATCGTTGGGCGTGGGTGCCGGGACGCGTCGTCGCCCGTCCCGTCTACGCGCCCGCCCTCGTCGCATTCGTGGGCGGACCGAACTGGAGCGTGTCGCTCGCCGCGGGCGGCGCGGGCGGCGTCGCCTGGTTCCCGCTCGGCCCGGACGAAGTGTATGTCCCGGCCTATCGCGTCTCGCCGACCTACGTCCGCAACGTGAACGTGACGAACGTCAACGTGACGAACATCAACGTCACCAACATCGACGTCACGCGCGTCCGCTACCGCAATCGCGAGGTGGATGGAGCGGTGACATCGGTGTCGGAGGAAAACTTCGTCGGCGCCCGGCCGGTCGGCCGGAACGCGGTGATCGTGCCGCGCGAGCGCATGCGCGAGGCGGTCGTCGTGGGGAGCGCCGCGCCGCTCGCCCCGACTCGCGTCAGCGTGCTCGCACAGCCCGGCCCGATGCGCGTGCGCCGTCCACCGGAGACGGTGGTGGAGCGCCAGGTCGTGGTCAAGACGCCGCCGCCCCCGGCGCCGGTCCCGTTCTCCGTGAAAGAGCCGGTGCTGCGCCGGCAACCGGGTCGCCCGCTCGACCAGGAAGACCGAGCGCGGCTGCGGGAAAGTCTCGGGAACGACGTGCCGCGCAACGCGGTGCGGCCGGCGGTGCCTCCCAGCGGAACTGCGCCCGAGCTGCGCCCGGTGCGCGGCGGCCTGCCGGCGCCGCACCAGCCTCCGCCGAGCGGCGTGGTCGTGCCGAATCCGCAGCCGCCGTCGTCCAATGCGCCGCCGGCCGCGCAGACCCAGCCATCGCCACCGCGACGGCGTGGTCCGCCACCGCGCGAGGAGAGCAACCCACCCTCACCGGCCGTCAACCCGCCGGTGAACGCGACCCCCGACAACGGGTCAACGGGTCAGCCGCCGCGGCACGAGGACCGGGGCAAGGATCGTCGGGCGCCGCCTCCGGACACCGCGGCGCCGCGCGGCCAATCGCAGCCACCCGCCGCCAATGCGCCGGCGAACGCGCCCCCTCGGAACGAGCCCGGTCCGCCGTCGCGGCGCGAGGACAGAGGCAGGGATCGCCGGCCCCCGCCGGACACCGCGGCGCCCCGCGGCCAACCGCGTCCCGACAGGGACAAGATCCGTCCCGACACGACGAAGCAGAACGTGAAGCCGAAATCGAGGCCGCGTCGTGGAGAGCACAACGACTCGACCAAAGAGAAGCCGCACGACAACCCCTGATTCACTTGCAGGTCGGGTAACCCTCCTTGATTGCAGGGGGCAAGGAGGTTGACCCGATGAAAATCGTGCAGCGGATGGTCGTATTGTTGTTCGTCATCACCGCGATCCACCCATCACGGGTCACGGTGACGGACTGCAGCGTATTCCCAGGGGACGGGCTGTAGCTCACCCCTCCCGGCCCGACCCTGGAGCTGTACTTCACCGAATCCGCAAAGAAAACTTCCTCGGCGACGACCAGGTTGCGAAGATCGGATTTCATCGCCGACACCAACTTCGCACTGTCCGCCGGAGTCACCGCTTTGCTCGAGTCCTGAGCCAGCAGTGACGCCGGCAACAACGTCACAACCCCCAGGGCTGTCCGCAGTGCTGCGCTCATAACTCACCTTCTCCGTGCTAGGGTTCGCGTTGACCATCGTCTCGACACCGCGGAACGTCAAGATCTCGTCAAGTCTGCCTCGTCCACACCGATTGCCTCGATTGTCGCGCGGGACATATCATTGGAGGCCGCCACACTCTCACATCGCGAGTTGCTCGATATGCTCTCACGCTCATCCGTTTCGTTCCGGCCCGGGGGCCTCGCTCTGCTCTTCGTCCTGCTCGGCGCCGCTCCGGCCGGCACCCGTGGCCCCGTTCCGCCGAGCCTGCTCTCCGGCCTCGTGTGGCGCAATCTCGGTCCGTTCCGCGCCGGCCGCGTCGCCGCGGTCTCGGGCGCGATCGGCCAGCCCGGCGTCTACTACATCGGGCTGCCGCTCGGCGGCGTCTGGAAGACCACCAGTGCCGGTGAGACATGGACGCCGATCTTCGACTCGATCACCGCGGCGTCGTCGGTCGGGGCGCTCGAAGTCGCTCCCTCGGACCCGAATGTGATCTACGTCGGCATGGGCGACCTGATCACCGGCGGTGGCATCAACGAAGGCAATGGCGTCTACAAGTCCGTTGACGCTGGAGGGACCTGGCAGCACCTCGGTCTCGACGACACCAGACAGATCCCCTCGTTGCTCGTCGATCCCAGGGACCCGAACGTCGTGTTGCTCGCGGCGCAGGGAGACGTGCACAAGAAATCCGACACCCGCGGCGTCTACCGCTCGAGCGACGGCGGCAAGTCGTGGACCAAAACGCTGTACGTCGACGATTCGACCGGCGCGCAGAAGATCACCTGGGCGTTCGACCGCCCCGACGTGCTCCTCGCCACCACGGTGCGGCACTATGTGACACCGGCGACCGGTCCCGCCCGCTTCGGGCCCACGGGCGGGATCAGCGGCGCGCAGAACGCCCCGACGCAGACGCGGCTCTTCAAGTCGACCGACGAAGGCGTGACGTGGCACGAGATCTCGGGTGGCGGGCTGCCGCGCCTGACCGGCCGCACCTCGGCCGCGATCGCGATGCACACCAACGCACAGCGCATGTTCCTGATCGGCAACTTCGGTTTGTATCGCTCCGACGACGGCGGCGCCACGTGGCGGCAGATGGATGCCTCTGACAAGCGCATCGCCAACGGCCAGGGGGGCTACAACTGCGGCGTCTACGTCGATCCGCAGAATCCCGACGTCGTCTACACGATCAATACGGCGAGCTACAAGTCCACCGACGGCGGCACCACCTTCACCGGCTTCAAGGGCGCTCCCGGCGGCGACGATCCGCAGCAGTTGTGGATCGATCCGACGAACGGGCAGCGCATGCTGCTCGGGCTCGACCAGGGCGCGGTCGTGACGCTCGACGGCGGGACCACGTGGAGCTCGTGGTACAATCAGTCGACGGAGCAGGTCTATCACATCGCCGTGGACAATTCATCTCCGCCGTGGGTCTACGCTTCGCAGCAGGACGCCGGCGCCATCCGCACGCGGCTGCGCGGCAACCAGGGAGCGATCACGCCGCTCGACTGGAGCCCCGTTCCCGGGTGGGAGTGGGGGAGCGAGGCACCCGATCCCCTCAACCCCAACATCGTGTACGCCACGGGAATCGGTGTCTTCAAGATCTTCTATCCGAGCGAGCAGTGGATCAACGTCAGTCCGAATATCGATCCCGATCTGAAGGGGCGGACCACGATCTCGCAGCCGATCGCCTTCGCGCCGTGGAATCCGCGCGAGCTGATCACGGGTCTCAACTTCCTGATGGCGTCGACGGACGGTGGCGTGCATTGGGCGAAGCTGTCGCCCGACCTCGGCTTCCCCAGCGACACGGTGCCGACCCCGGATTCCCTGCGAGGCCGTCCCGGCTTTCTCGTGGGTGGGGCGATCCAGTCGATGGCATTGTCGACGGTCAAGCGCGGCGTGATCTGGGTTGGCACGAACAATGGACTGATCAAGCTGACGCAGGACGAAGGGAAAACCTGGGACGACGTGACGATCTCCGGCATTCCCGGCGTGGCCAGCCGCGGCGACATCCTCGCGATCGAGGCCTCGCACTTCGATCCACGGACGGCGTACGCGGCCGTCAGCCTGATGACGACGGGTGACTACACCCCCTACTTCTACCGCACGCGCGATTCGGGGAAGACATGGACCCTGATCACGAGCGGCTTCGCGACCGGCCAGCCGAGCGGCTCGTTCGCGCGCGTGATCCGCGAGGACCCGAAGCAGCGCGGGTTGCTGTTCGCGGGGACGGAGAGCGGGGTGTACGTCTCGTTCGACGATGGTGACCACTGGCAGCCGCTGCAGCAGAACCTGCCCAACACGTCATACCGCGACATGGTGGTGCACGGCAACGCTCTCATCGTGGGAACCTACGGCCGCGGCCTCTGGGTATTGGACGACATCTCGCCGCTGCGCCAGATGACCGACGCAGTCGCGAGCGAGCCAGTGCATCTGTTCACTCCCGGAGAGGCGACGCGGCTGCGCCGCAACGTGGGCAACGACACGCCGTTCCCGCCCGAAGTCCCGCATGCCCTCAACGCACCCGAGGGCGCGTTGATCTACTACTCTCTGGCATCCGAGCCGGCCGGCGAGATCACCCTCGACGTGATCGCCGCGAGCGGGTCGGTGGTTCGCCACATGACGAGCGCGCAGGCCGCCCCGGTGAAGGAGGCCGCTCAGCCGCCGGAGCCGAATTTCTGGCTGGCAGGGCAGCAGCCGCTGCCCAAGGTCCGAGGGTTGAACCGCGTGAGCTGGGACCTGCGCAGCGACAACCCGCCGGCGTTCTCGCACACCTTCGAGATCAACGCCAATCCGGGGCTCACGCCGGCCTCGCCGCTGGGGCCGCTGGTCCCGCCGGGGACCTACACGGTTCGGCTCACTGTTGCCGGCAAGATGTACAGCGCTCCGGTAACCGTCGTGAATGACGCACGCTCTCCTGCCGCTACGGCGGACGTCCAGGTGCAGTACGGACTGCAGGCGAAGATCCTCGCCGGGATGCGGGCGTCGTGGGATGGCTACCAGCAGGTGGCTGCGGCGCGTGCCTCCGCCCTCGCCGACACGGTGTCGACGCTGCCGGCCGTGGTCGTGACGGCGGCGAAGTCACTCGACTCGACGCTCGTGGCGGTCGGCGGCAATCCCGAAGGTGGACGTGGCTTCGGAGGATTCCGGGCTGGTCCGCCGCCCCCGCCCACGTTCGTCGGGGTGAACGGCACGCTCGGTGGCCAGGTCAACGCCCTCGAGACGGGTGACATGGCGCCCACGCCGTCGATGCAGGCCGCCTACGAAGCGACGTGCCGCGATCTCGCGACGGCAGCGGCGACCTGGCGCAGCATCAACGGCCCCGGCGGGGCGATCGAGACGTTCAACGCCGTGGCGACGCGCAACAATCTCAAGCCAGTCGCAGCGACCGCGACGGCGCTCGCCACGCCGACGTGTGCGAATCCGGTGCGCGCCGCTTTCCAGAATCGCGCGGCTCGGAGCCCGAGCGCTCAGGGGAATCAGGAAGAGGAGGAGACCGGGGAGGTCGGCGACGAAACTCCTTGAGTTACCACGGTGTAGTCCGAAGTCGTACGTGTCCGTGTGAGCAGAGGACCCTAGTATAGAGGTCCCATGAAACGCTCCGCGCCCCGGAAGGTGCCCAAACCCAAGGCTCCGAAGTCGAAGGGCGCGGAGCTGCTGCGAGCAGTGGTCGACTCCATTCCCATGGGCGTGCTGGTCTGGGGAGTCGACGGCTTGCTGCAGTTCGCCAACCGCCGGGCGGTCGAGATCGCCGGCCGGCCATTCGAGCCAGGCCAGAGCCCGGCCGAGATCGTCGTCACGCACCGCATCATGCGTGCGGGGACGGGTGAGCCCTATCCCACCGCGCTGTTCTCTTCACGCCACCTCCAGACCGGCCAGCCGACGCCCTTCACCGACGCCGAGATCCAGCACCCAGACGGCCGGCGCCGCTACGTCGAGGGGTGGACGAGCCATGCGGTCACCGCCTTCGCCGACGTCACCGATCGGCGCAACGCGGAGGCGATCAGCGCCGCGGACTCCCGGGTGCTCGAGATGGTCGCCGCCGATCTTCCACTGGAACGGATTCTCGACGCCCTGGTCAAGGCCTTCGAGGCACTGGCCGACGGCATGCTGGCGTCGATTCTGCTGCTCGAGGACGGCGTTCGGGTCCGGCACGGTGCGGCTCCCAGCCTGCCGGAGGCGTGGATCCGTCTCGTCGACGGACAAGCGATCGGCCCGAACGAGGGGTCGTGCGGCGCCGCAGCCTACCTCAAGCAGCCGGTGATCGCCGCCGACATCGCCACCGATCCGCGCTGGGTGAAATACCGGGACGCCGCGCTGGCGAGCGGTCTGCGGGCCAGCTGGTCGGTGCCGATCATGGGCCCCGACCAGACGGTGCTCGGCACGTTCGCGCTCTACTTCTCCGAGCCGCGAGAGCCGACGCCGCAGCTGATCGAGCTGACGACCCACGCGAGCCACGTGGCCGCGGCCGCGATACAGCGTCACCGGGATCGCGAGGTGGCGCGCGCAAGCGAGGAGCGCGCCCGGCTCATCGTGGAGCACGCGCTGGATGCGAGCGTCCTCATGGACAGCGACGGAATCGTGACCGGGTGGAACGCGCGCGCGACGGCGATCTTCGGATGGACGCTGGAGGAGGCGGTGGGCCGCAAGCTGGCCGGCCTCATCATACCGGTCCCGTACCGCGCTCAGCACGAAGCAGGCTTGCGCCACTATCTGGAGAGCGGAGTGGGTCCGATCCTCAACCGCCGCATCCAGATCACCGCGCTGCACCGCGATGGGCGCGAGTTCCCGGTCGAGCTGTCCGTCACGCCGATCAGGAGCAGGGACCGACTGCTGTTCAGTGCGTTCATCGAGGATATCTCGGCGTCGAAGCAGGCCGAGGAGGCGTTGCGCGAAAGCCAGGAACATCTGTCGCTGGTTTACGACCACGTCGATGACGTCCTGTTCCACCTCCAGGTCGAGCCGCAGGGTTACCGTTTCGTGTCCGTGAATCCCGCCTTCACGGCGGTCACCGGCCTGGAGCAGCACCAGGTGATCGGGAAGATGGTGCAGGACGTGATCCCCGAGCCTTCGCGGACGCTGGTGCTCGGCAAATACGAGGAAGCGATCCGCACCCGCAAGACCGTGCGCTGGGAGGAAACGACTCCCTACCCCGCGGGCACCCGCCACGGCGACGTGGCCATCACGCCGGTGTTCGATCCCCAGGGGCTGCCGAAATACCTGATCGGCTCGGTGCGGGACATCACCGAGCGGCGGCGCATGGAGGAGCAGGTGCGGCAGCTCCAGAAGCTCGATGCGATCGGCCAGCTGTCGGGGGGCATCGCCCACGACTTCAACAACATCCTCGGCGTCATCGTCGGCGTCGGTAACATGCTGTTGCAGGACGTCACGGAGCCGGATCAGCGCGGCCAGATCGACGAGATCCTCCACGCCGGTGAGCGCGGGGCCGCGCTGACCCGTCAGTTCCTGGCCTTCAGCCGCAAGCAGGTGCTGCAGCCCGAGATCCTCGATCTCAACGCCGGGATCAGGAATCTCGAGAAGATGCTGCGGCGGCTCATCCGGGAGGACATCGCGCTGGCGCTGTCGCTCGACCCGGGGTTGTGGCGGATGAAAGCCGACCCCGGCCAGATCGAGCAGGTCGTCACCAACCTGGTCGTCAACGCGCGCGATGCGATGCCGGGCGGCGGCCGGCTGGGCATCGCGACGTCGAATGTCGATCTCGATGCCGCGTTCGCGCAGGCGCACGTGAGCACCGTTCCGGGACCGTACGTGCGGCTCGCGATTTCGGATACCGGGCACGGGATGGACGAGGAGACGCAGAAACGCGTGTTCGAGCCGTTCTTCACCACCAAGGAAGTGGGGAAGGGCACCGGGCTGGGGCTCGCGACCGTTTACGGCATCGTCAAGCAATCGGGCGGGAACATCTGGGTGACGAGCGCCCCCGGGCAGGGCACGACGTTTACGATCTACTTCCCGCGCTCCCTCGAGGAGCTGAGTGCGACCCACGAGCGCGGCGGGCGGATCTCTGGTGGGCGCGCGCTCGGGGACACGCACATCCTTCTGGTCGAAGACGAGCCGGCGCTGCGGCGCGCGATCGAGCGGATGCTCACGCGCCTCAAGTATCGGGTGACGGTAGCGGAAAGCGGGGATGAGGCGCTCGCCGCCGTGGCGGCGCATCGTCTCAAGCCCGATGTGCTGATTACCGACATGGTCATGCCCGGGATGAAAACCGGCGAGCTGGTCGAGCGCCTGCACGCGGCGCAGCCGAAGGTGCGGGTGCTGCGGATGTCGGGATATGCGGCGGAGGAGGTCGCTTCCCCCGCCGGCGCGGAACCGGGAATGCCGTTTCTCCGCAAGCCGTTCACCATCGACGAGCTGTCGACGGCCATCAAGACCGTTCTGGAGACGGGCGCTTAGCGGCGTTGCAACCCGGGAAGGGCACGGCCTATCCGGGCCGCTCAGGTGAATCCCGTGATGATCCTGAAGGAGGAGGGCTAGGAGCTAATTCCCACCCGCGCGAGGGGTTCCTCCCTTCCACACTCCGACGATGGGCGACGCGGTCGCGTCGCTCTTCCCGAGCCGGCCGAGGCCCAGCAAGTCCTCGACTGTCCGAAGCAGGCTATAGTGATCGTAGTGCGCATCGGAGGTGGAGCCGGGACGAACGCTCGGGCCCCACAGGCTCGTGTAGATGTGGTTGGTACCGTCTTCCTTCTCCGCTTCGTCAAAGGTCACCACGAAGAGGAGTTTGTTGGTGAACCGTGGATCGCGCAGCAGCGGTCCAAACGTCCGCGCGAGCCAGTGGTCCGCGTAGGCGACGTCGGTGTCGTGGCCGTCGTTTTTCTGATTCGGGACGTAGAGGGAGTAGTTGGGGAGTTGCC
Source organism: Gemmatimonadales bacterium (assembly GCA_035262265.1). GTDB lineage: Bacteria > Gemmatimonadota > Gemmatimonadetes > Gemmatimonadales > GWC2-71-9 > DASTHG01. The sequence continues at coordinate 14,270 of DATFTG010000051.1, read as the reverse complement.
CGGTTGCGACGTCGTGGGCGAGCTCCGTGGCGTTCACGACCCGGGCCCGGCAGCGCTGCGGATTGTTCTGGATGTTCTGGAAGCTCAGGAACGGAACGTGCTTTCTCGCGTAGTCTCCCGAGTCTTTCTTCAGGAAACAATCACCAGGGTAGTCTTCGGCGTAGGTCTTCCAGCTCAGACCCTTTGCCTCCAGCAGATCGCCAATATGGCGGACGGATAGAGTGACGGGGTCGTTCGAGTCAACGCCTCTCACGGTTCCGGCGGTGAGCGCCACGTAATTCGGTTGGGACGGATGGGCCATCGCGTGGAAATTGGAGAGCAGGGCGCCCTCGCGGGCGAGCCGGCCGAGGAATGGCTGACTCGTCGCCTGTGCGTAGTCGGTGTTCTCGAGCACGACGATCATGACGCGCTCCACCGAAGCAGCGCTCTGCGGCGGCATGGATCCGGCGCCGGTCACGGCAAGAGCGAGCAACGCCGTCTTCATCATTCACAGGCCTCCGCTGGGAGGATCACTGGTACTCTGTCAGCACAGCACCAACCATCTGAAGTGACGCAAATTCCACGCCTCTCGGGGTAGTGTCGCGCGCGGTTTGGGAAAGCGTTGTCGCAGGTGAAGTTTCGCGCGTCTGCTTCGGCCATGTCGACACCGCCGCCAAGTTCGACTCGCTACTTCATGCAGCATTTCGACTCCGTGAGCCGGCCCATCGCTGCGGCGAGCCTCGCATTCAGACCGTCTCTGGCGAGACCGCCTCCGCAGCCACCTCCTGAAAAAGCGACCGCAGTCGGGCCGTGCTGCGGTCCAGCGAGAAGAGCGCCTCCAGCTTGGTGCGGGCGGCCATGGCCAGTCGCCGGCTCAGCTCCGGGCCAGCCAGGATCCGCTCTATGGCGTCGGCCAATATGCCCGGCTGATTCGGTTCGACCAGCAGACCCTCGTGCTCCGACTTGATCAGTTCAGGGATTCCGGACACCGGCGTCGAGACGACCGGGACCCCGCTGGCAGCCGCCTCAAGCAACACGTTGGGAATGCCGTCGCGGTCCCCGTTCTCCGCCACCTTGCAGGGCAGCGCGAAGACGGAAGCGCGCCGGTACGCGAGGCGAACGGACTCCTGGGGTTGCGCGCCGAGCAGTGAAACAACATCGGCCAGACCGAGCTGCTGCACCCGTGATGCGAGAGTGCCCTGCAGCGGTCCGTCCCCGATGATCTCCATCCGGAACCGGCAGCCGCGCTGACGCAACGTTGCGGCGCACGCCAGCAGGTCTTCGAGACCCTTCTTCTCGACCAATCTGGCGACCGCGAGGATCAGGGGGTCGTTGGTGCCGGATGAGTGCGGCCAGGTGAACGGGAACTGGGAGAGATCCACACCGTGATAGATGCAATGCACTTTCCCCTCGCATTGCTGTCCGAACTGGTCCAGCACATGACGGCGATTGTATTCGGTGCAGGTGATGACCAATCGCGCCGCGGCGAGCTTTGGGCGAAGGTCGATCGGGTTGCCCGTGTAGATGTCCTTCGCATGGGCGGTGATGGTGAACGGAACCCCGGTGAGACGGGACGCGAAAAGCGCCACTAACCCGGGGGAGGACGCAAAATGCGCGTGCAAGTGCCGGCAAGGCTCCCGCCGCAGCGCGTCCGCCAGGTATCCCGCCTTCAGGAAGTGGCGAAGCGGGGCGAGGCGTCTACCGGCGGCGAAGCGATGATGGCGGAACACCTTGCCGAGGGCCGCGAAGAGCGTCCCGAGGTAGCGGCGGGGCTGCCGGCAGAGAGACCGGACGTTCGCGGCCAACGCGGCAGACCAATGTGTGGTGAGGGAAAGGTAGGTCACCTTCGCCCGCACCCTGGTCACGTTGCGATGGACCGGTCCCGGGTCTGCGTCTCTGACCGAGAAGATGCGAAGCGGCACGCCCTGGCGTTCCAGGCCAAGGATCTCGTTGAGGATGAAGGTCTCGGACAGCCGCGGCCAGGATTTCACGAGATAGGCGACAGGCCGATCCAGGGTCTTCACGCCGCACCCAACTGCTCGTACAGCTCGACGTACGCGCGTGTCTCGTCGTCCGGCCGGCGCTCAGCGAGCACGCGGGCTCGCGCCCTCTGGCCGAGCCGGGTTCGCTTCTCCGAGTCGCCGCTGAGCCCCGCGAGGGCAGTGGCGAGGGCTGCCTGATCGAGGCGATCCACCAGGATCCCGTCATCGCCATCCCGGATTACTTCCGCGAAGACATCCGTGGCCACGACGCACCGCGCCCGCTCCATGGCCTCGAGGACGATGTTGGTCGTTCCATAGTCCACACTCGGCATGAGGACGATGTCCGACGCCTCGAGCCATCGGGAAAGCTCCTCTGGGGGAGGAGCGTCGCGCGTCACCACCCGGTCTTCGAAACGGTATCGCCGAATGTCGGCATCGAGCTGCTCCTGCACAGCAGGCTGGACTCGCCCGAGAATCAAGAGTCGCGTGGTTGGGTGGTCAGGAAGCGAGGCGAGCGCTTGAAGGCTCACGCCAAGCAGCTTTCGTTCGCGCAGGTTGCCGGCGATCGTGACCAGCACGTCGTCGCTGCCGGCTCGCGCCTCCGCACGGATCGCGTTGCGGCCGCTGGTGTCGAGGCTTGGGTAGCGCAGGGCAGGGACCGAATCTGGAATGACGACTGCGCTCCCCGCCTCGACCGGATGAGCCACCGCCAGCAGCTCAAACAGCGATCGATTGGCGAGCACGACGGCAGTGGCTCGCTCCAGGATCCAGCGCACGCATTCAGCACGCAGCCCGTCGAACGGGTGACGCCCGAAGCCGCGCACGCCGGCGACATGCGGACGCTCGATCGCGCTCGCCACGAACGTGGCGATGAATCCGGCATTGAACACCGACATGGAATGCACGAGCTGGATCCCGAGGGAGCGTGCCAAAACCGCCAGCTGAAGCGCCGCCTCTCGTCGGGCGGCGGCCTTCGCGCGCTCCGGAATTCGGACCGGCCGCTGGTTATCGAAAAACGGCGTGACGATGATCGTCTGTTCGCGCGAGTCGTCGATCCTGACGGTGAGTCCCGGCTCGAACTCCCCGCGGCTGTCGAAGTCCACCGCCCACACTTCGACTCCTGCCGCCCGCAAATGCGTCACGATCCGCAGAGCGGAGACGGCGATCCCGGACTGCGACGGCGGGAACGTCTCCGGCACTAACAGCACACGCATACCGGCTCGCCTCATGCCGTCAGCGATCACGACGCGCTCCCTGTTTGCAACAGCGACTGGTAGAGGCTCAGGTAGGCGTCGCGCTCGTATCGATGGTCGAATCGCTCCACGGCGGTTTGCCTCGCGGCCCTGCCCACCGCGCTCAGCACCTCCGGCTGGGCCAGGAAAATGTCCAGCAGTTCTGCGAGCTGCGCGACGTTGTGGCGCTCGAACACGAATCCATCGCGGCCGTTGTCCAGCACGTCCGCCAGGATGTCGCTGCCGAAGACCGGCACCCCTCGCTCCATCGCCTCGAGCAGGGCGTTCGGCATGCCGTCGTCCCACGAAGGGATCACGACTGCATCAAGCCCGGGAAGGAGCTCGTGCACCCGGTCATGCTCCAGCGGGCCCGTCACAGCGAACCGGTCGCTCAGACCGAGGCGCCGTGCACGGCCGGAAAAGGCCGTGCGATCGCCTTCCTCGGGAAAATCGCCGAGGATGAGGAGGTACGGAGCGGTGTGCTTGGCGGCCGCGACCGCATCGAGCAGATCCTCGACTCCCTTTTTCGCTCTCGCCCAGCCGACGAATCCGATGAGCGGCTGTCCGTGCGGAACGGCGTACGCGGTCCGTATCGCCGAGCGGGCGGTGTCGCGGTCGTTCCGGATGGCGTCCACCGAGACGCCGTTCGGCACGACGCGCGCGAACCGCGGCATGCGGAATGCGGCGCGGGCCAGCTGCGACAGGTACTCGTTGACGAATGTGATGCCGTCGGCGGACTCGACGGTGTGTCGCAGGAGCGCGAAGCGGCCGGCGTGGAACAGGCCGCGCGACAGATCTGTTCCGCGTACCGAGGTCAGATGCGGCACGCCGAGATGACGCGCGACCAAAGAGGCCAGGAATCCGGCGTCCAGCAGATAAATCGAGTGGATGAGGCTCGGCCGGAATCGCTCGGCGAGCCGGGTGATCAGATGGAACGCGTTGCGGCGCATCGACGCTTTCTCATCCTCGCCGGTCTGCCCCGCGTGCTCCTTGAAGTACGGGCCGACGCGATGCACGCACAGTCCATCGGATTGGGCCAACGAGCGGACATGAGGAAGGTCCGTTGGGGCAGCTTCCGAGTCATAGCACACCACGGCCACGTCCACCCCGGCCGCGCGGAGCCCGGAGGTGATGCGGCGCGCGGAGATCGCGACTCCGCCGCGGTCCGGCGGGTACTGCTCCGAGAACACCAGAACCCTGAGCGACTCGCTTACCGTCATGTAGGTGCCGCGCCCGTCCTGGTGGGGAGCCCTCACCACCAGCGGTTGAGTGTCATGGTGCCGATGGACTCGCGAAATTCCTTGCGGGCATCGTTCGACTTGAACATCTCGTAGCGATAGCTGAAAACGATTTCCCAGTGTCCGAATGGCTGGTGCCATGCGGTGGCCGCGACCAGGTCGCTGTCTCGTCTCAGGACATCACCGGTACCGACGTGAACCAGACGCGTCACGAACGATCGCCGGCGATACCGGACGGTCGACTCGATGCGGCTACCGGTCCACAGCGGATTGGAGAGGTCGAACTCGTACGACGGGCCCCTGTAGTGATAGCGGCTGCTGTCGGCCTGATTGTTCTCGTACCGGCCGCTCGCGGTCCAGCTCCAGAGATCGCCGACGCGCTGCAGCCACTGGATACCTGCGCGGGGATCGGATTCGCTATGCGACTGTGGCGACGGATAGCGCTTGAGGAGGTATTGCGCGAACAATTGAAACCGGGTCGAGCGCGTGAAGCGGTATCCGAGCTGCCAGGTGGCGCTGTATTCGTCGCGCAACACCCGGTCCTCGACCGAGCCGTTGAGGACCGCTTCCAGCGTGCTGCCCACGATCACGTGACGGGCGAAGAGCCCACCCAGGCTCACCCTGAGATCGTGCCCCGGCACGTTCCAGACGGTGGTTCGGGCGTAGCGGCGGAGCACGCCGTCGTACTCCAGGTCCAGCGTCCCGCTCGATGACGAGCCAACGTGGCATTCGCCCCCCACGCCACCAAGGCCGCCGAACGTGTCCAACCCCGGCTCGGAATGGTCGATGTTGGAGTCGTAGACGTAAGACCACCCGGTATACAGCGAGCACTCCATTCGCCGCGCGGTCGCCACCGGGGCCTCCTGTGCCGCGGCCACGGCCGCCCATACGGCGAGCACCAGCACGGCGCTCGCGGCGCGTGCTCGACCGTCTTCAGACGGTGACCGCATCGGCTGGTCTCGGGCCTGCCCCGCCATCGGCGCCGGCGGATTGGAGACGATACAGCATGGCGTAGCGCCCCCCCGCGCGCATCAGCGTGGCGTGCGTGCCGCGCTCACAGACATGGCCTCCGTCGAGGTACAGAATCAGGTCCGCCCGGGACGCGAGCTGCAGATCGTGTGTGATCAGGAAGGTGGTCCGTCCGGCGGCCAGGCGCTCCAATGCCTCGATCACAGCGCGCTCGTTCTCGCCGTCCAGGCCGACGGTGGGCTCGTCGAGAATGAGCACCGGAGCGTGCCGGATGGCGGCCCGCGCGATCGCGATGCGCTGGCGCTGGCCGGTGGACAACGTCACGCCCCGCTCTCCCGCGGCGGTGTCGTAGCCCTGAGGCAACATCTCAATGAAGCCGTGCGCGTTCGCGAGCCGGGCGGCCGCCTCGATCTCCTCGGACGACGCCTCCGGCGCACCGTAGGCGATGTTCTCCCGGATCGACGCGGCGAAGAGCAGCGTGTCCTGCAGCACGACACTCAACTGTCCGCGCAGCGATGCGATGGTGTAGGCGCGGATGTCGCGCCCGTCGATGCGGACGCATCCCGTCACGGGGTCGTAGAGCCGGGGAATCAGGTTGACGAGCGTGGACTTTCCGCTCCCCGACTGACCCACCACCGCGACGTGCTGCCCGGGCTCGACCGTGAATTCGATGTCCTCCAGTACCGGGCGACCCCCTTCGTAGGCGAAGGTGATCCCCTCGAATTGCACCGCACCGCGCAGTGGGGAAGCGACCACGGCCCCCGGGAGGTCCCGCACATCCGGCGTGCGGTCGAGGATGTCGAGCACCCGATCACCGGCGGCCGACGCTTTGGCCAGGCGGCCGGTGTACTTGGCGAAGTCTTTCAGCGGCCGGAACGCGTTCCGCAAATAGGCGAGGAACACGATCAAATCCCCCGCCGTCATCGCCCCTTGCAGGGCTTGGCGCGCACCGAACCACAACACCAGCGCGGTGGCCAGCGCGATCAGAACGTCGACGGTGCGCTCCAGGCTGGCCGAGAGCCGCGTGCCGATCACGCCCGTGGCCAGGGTCTTGCGGCTGTGCCCGGTGAAGACCCGGGCGAACGTCCCCTCGAGCGACAGCGCATGGACGACCTTGACCGCCCCGATCGACTCCGCCGCGGTTGCGGCCATCGCTCCCTCCTGCTGCCGCTGCCGCCGCGCCGCTTCCTGGATTCTTCGAGTGAGCCGCGCGGTGCTCAACCAGAACAGCGGCGCCGTGGCGAAGGCCAGCAGCGCAAGCGGCGTGTTGAGCCACAGCATCACGGCTGCCATCCCCACCAGGGTGAGCAGGTTGGCCAGGAGCGGCAGCAGCGCCGTCACCGCGATGTCCTGGAGGAACCCCACGTCGCTCATGACGCGGACGATCAGGTCACCGGTGCGCGCGCGGTTGTGAAACGAAAGCGAGAGGCGCTGCAGTTGCGCGAACAGGTCGTTCCGCACGTTCGTCAGGACGCGATTCCCAACCAGCGCAAGGCCCACGGTGTTGTAGTAGGCGGCGAGCGCCCGCAGCCCGGCGAACACGATCACGGCAACCGCCGAGACGGCCAGCAGTGTCGCGGGGTCCTGGTGCTTGAGCAGGGGGAGCTTCGAGAAGGAGTGTCCGCGGCCCGCGGCGACCACGCCATCGAGAACGAATTTCAGCGGCCACGGTTCGAGCAGCCGCAACCCGACGTCGACGTACAGGGCGAGCAGGGACAGGAGGATAAGACGCCGCTCGCGCCGGATGTAGGGCCAGAGGCGGCGCGTGAACCTGCTCAGCCCGGGAAGCGACTCACGGAGGCTCCGAGGCCGACCCATCCTATGCCTGCATGCGGACCCGCGCCCGCCCACCCCGCTGCGTCATGCTCGCCACCTGGAGGACTCGTGCCGCCACCCTCTCCCACGTGTGACGGCGCAGGATACTCGCCCGTGCCTCTCGTCCCAGCCGGGTCCGGAGCTCGATGTCGCCGTGCAGACGCTCCAGTGCGGCAGCGAGCGCGCCCGCGTCGCCGGGAGGGAGCAGCAGTCCGTTGACGCCCTGTCGAATCACGGTTTTCAACTGCCCGACACGGCTGGCCGCCACTGCGCGGCCCGCCGCCATATACTCGTACACCTTGAGCGGTGAGAAGTAGAACCCCTGCTCCGCTGCATACGGGGCGACAGCGACATCCATCGACGTCACATACGCAGGCACCTGGCCGGGAGGCACAGCCCCGACCAAACAGCTGAACGGTGCCAGTCCACGGTCCGCGAGCGCGGCGCGGACAGCCGCTTCCTCGGGCCCGCCACCAACCAGCAACAGCCCCGCGGCAGCGACGCGGGCCCGAAGCTGCGCGAAGGCGTGAATCAGGACGCCGAGCCCATGCCAGGGCTTCATCGAGCCGACGAAGCCTACCGTGAAGCGTCCGGGCAGCGCGGGGTTTGCGGGCGGCACGTCGGGTCGGAAGCGCTGTGGATCCACGCCGTTCGGCAGCACGTGAACCGCGCCCTGTAGCCGCCAGCCGCGCCTGACCCAGGCCGCGACTTCCTTAGAGACCGCGAGCAACGCCGCCGCGGCCGGCAGGACGCGCGCAGCCGCGCGCGTCGCTCCCTCGGCATCCCGCAATCCGCGGTGCACCGCCTGCTCCTCGATGAGCGGCGCGTTCACCTCCAGCAGCCCGGGCGTTCCGGTAGCGCGGGCCAGCTCCATCCCCGCGAAGCTCCAGAGCGAGTAGCGCTCGTAAATGATGTCGTACGGCCCGGAGCGGGTGAGCACGGCAACGAGCTCGCGATTCAGGTCCGCGATCGCGGCCGCATGACCGGCAGGCTCCCCATCGCCGACCACGGGGAGCGGAGTTACGGGGACATCCTCGAGGCCGGGCGGGGGTTGGCCCTCGACCCGGGCGGCAAACATGTCCACCGCGGCGCCGCGACGTCGCAGCGCGCGAACCATTTCTTGCACGTGTACCGAGCACCCTTTGTGGCCGAAAATTGGAACGCCGGCGTCGGCGCACACATAGGCGATCCGCATCACGGCATCACGGGAAGGAGCCTTGGACGGGCGCTCGGACCCGTTGCGAAGGGAGCATTCAACAGATCCTCGAGCAGTCGAGGAACCCGGTGCAGTCCCTCGAGATCGACGCGGTCCCTCGCGGGCCGCGTGGGAGCGGACTCCCGGGCGAGCCATTCGCTCAGTGTCCGTGGGCTCAACTCCCCGGGGCGGACCAGGTCGACCAATCCCAGCGCCTGCAGTCGCTCCGCGCGAATGAGCTGCTCGCGCCGCGGTTTGACGCGCGGGACGATCAGGGACGGCTTCCCGAATGACAGGATCTCGCACACCGTGTTGTACCCGCCCATGGAGACGACACGATCGGCGCGCTGCAGGATGCGCGTCGGCTCGCGCAGGAACGTCACGACCCGGCGACGCCCGGGGTAACGCGCGGCGCGGCGGGTCAAGCCTCGCCGCACCTCGACCGGCATGTAGGGGCCGGTGAGCACCACACCGTTCGTGCCGCGCGGCAGTTCCGCGTTGAGGAAGGCATCGGCCAGCTCGGCGCCGTCCTGGCCGCCGCCGACGAGGCAGAGGACGATCCGTCCCGGCTTCAAACCCAGCGCCGCGCCCACATCTGCGTGGTCGGTGCCCGTCTTGAGTCGTGACGGCCGATCGAGATATCCCGTGTAGCGCGCTTTGGCGGCTACATCAGGGGCGAACGCATACTCGCGCACCGTGTCGTACACGGTGGGATCGCCATACACCCAGACCGCATCATAGTAGTGGCGGACCGCGTCCTGGTTCTCCGCCATGGCCCATTCGCCCTGCAGCGTGGCGGGATCATCGAGCACGTCGCGCAGTCCCAGAACGAGACGCGTCCGCCGCTTGGCATGCAACCATTCCAGGACGGGATCGAGCTCGCGCACCGCTCCGCGCGGCACATTATCGACGATGAGCGCATCGGGGTCGAATGCGTCCAGCGCGGCGTGGGCCGTCTTTGCGCGCAGTGCGAGGAGCTCGGCGAGCGGGATGCTGAGATGGCGAGGGTGATAGCGTCCCTCCGCGTCCTTGAGCAGCGACGGCAGGGCCACGCAGTCCACACCGCCCTCGCGTGTGACCAGGGTCGCCTCACGCGCGCCGGCGATCATCAGCACGGAGGCGTGCAGCCAGGAATGTCGCAGCGCCTGCGCCAGCAGCAAATTGCGGCGCATGTGACCGAGTCCCATGGTATCGTGGGAAAAGAACGCGACGCGGCAGTGAGAGGCGCCCATGCGGTGGCTCGATCGCTAGAAGCGCAGTGACGCGCTGAGCAGGCAGTTGTGGTCAGCGCACGTGGGCAACTCTGCACATACCCGGCAACACCGGAGGTTGTGCCCCGTGGGCGAGAGCGTGGCGATGGCCAGCAGAGAAGCAATCTTTTTCCGAGGCATATAATCGCCGCCCGGCGGGCGCCGGAAGCGCCCGCACGCTGATTCGTCGTGGTGGATGAGGCTGGCGGGGGCGACGGAAACGAAACGCCACCAGCACCGTCACTCGCTGGCGGATCGGCCGGCAAGGCGAGGGAGGCTCGCCGTAGCCCCGTAACTCTGCGACACCGTCTTTCGGCGGCTGTGCTCTGAGACAGCGGGTATACCCGAACCATCGCGTCGTACGGCAGCGCGATTGGGTTCGACCACACCTTAGGGATTCCACATCGGAGCGTCAAGATGTCTGTTTCCAAGCACGCACCGCCGGTGCCGAGCTGGTGTGAGCGATGTCACACGACGAATGGCAGCGCGACATTGGTGTCGACTGACCTCGGCGCTCTGTAGCCCAGTCATCCGCAGCTGCCGTAGGGCGGATCCGTCTACGGCTCGAGCGCGCAGTATTGGCTCAGCAGTCCGAGCTCCGGAAGCAGAATGTGCCGGGTCGCCCTTCGAGGGCGCCGAGAGGTTCTCCGGTGTGCATCGTCATGTGGCCTTTCGGTTGCCTTCGGTTTTCCCCATCATAGAGTCCGGCGAACCCAGGCCATGGGAGGTGGCGGTTCTATGGAGTCCTACCTGCCGCACGGGTATTGCTATCTCTGGCAGCCCGGGCTGCTCACCCTGCACGTCGTCTCCGATTCGATCATCACCCTCGCCTATTACTCGATCCCGCTGGGACTGGTCTACTTCGTCCGCAAGCGGCAGGACCTGCCGTTCCATTGGATGTTCGTGCTGTTCGCGGTGTTCATCGTGGCCTGCGGAACGACGCATCTGATGGAAATCTGGACGCTGTGGCACCCGAGCTACTGGCTCTCGGGAGCGGTGAAGGTGGTGACGGCGGGGGCGTCGATCGGGACGGCGGTGCTGCTCGTGCCGCTGATCCCCAAGGCGATCGCGCTGCCCAGCCCGGCGCAGCTCGAGGCGAAGAACACGGAGCTCAACACGGTGAACCAGGAGCTCGAGACGTTCAGCTATTCGGTCTCGCACGACCTGCGCGCTCCGCTGCGGGCGATCGACGGGTTTTCGCGCGTGCTGCTCGAGGACCAGGCGCCCCGGCTCGACGCGGAAGGCGTGCGCTCGCTCAACGTGATCCGGGCCAATGCCAAGCGGATGGGTCTCTTGATCGACGACCTGCTCGAGTTTTCCCGGTTGAGCCGCAAGGAGCTGGTGAAGACGCAGGTCGACATGGGTGCGCTCGCGCGCGCGGCGGCGGACGATTTGCGGCGCGAGCCGGCGCAGGGGGCCGCCAGCGCGGCGATCGACATCGGGTCCTTGCCGCCGGCGCGGGGGGACGCGGGGTTGCTGCGGCAGGTGTGGGCGAACCTGATCGGCAACGCGCTCAAGTATTCGCGCACGCGGCCGGAGCCCCGGATCGAGATCGCGGCCTCGGAGCAGAACGGCGACCTCGTCTACCTGGTGCGGGACAACGGGGTGGGGTTCGACCCGGCGTTCGCCGGCAAGCTGTTCGGCGTGTTCCAGCGGCTGCACTCGGCCGACGAGTTCGAGGGAACGGGGGTGGGGCTGGCGCTGGTGCAGCGGATTCTCGAGCGCCATGGGGGGCGGATCTGGGCCGATGCCCGACCCGATCAGGGGGCGACGTTCTACTTCACGCTGCCGCGAGGGTGAGTCCATGGTGACGGTCGAGGAGGTGGAGGTGCTGCTGGTGGAGGACAACTCGTCGGACGCCGAGCTCACCGTGCGCGCGCTGAAGAAGAACAACCTCACCAATCGCCTGCAGATCGCCCGCGACGGGGTAGAGGCGCTGGATTTTCTGTTCGCCCGCGGCGCGTTCGCCAACCGGGTGGGGAGCCAGCTCCCCAAGGTCGTGCTGCTGGACATGAAGCTGCCGAAGATGAGCGGGCTCGAAGTGCTGGCGGCGATCCGCAAGGACGAGCGGACGAAGGTGTTGCCGGTGGTGATGCTGACGTCGTCGAAGCAGGAGCCCGACATCCAGCGCTGTTACGCGCTCGGCGTCAACAGCTACATCGTGAAGCCGGTGGACTTCGAGGCGTTCGCCCACGCGGTGACGCAGGCGGGGTTGTACTGGCTGCTGGTGAATCAACCACCGACCACGTGATACCGTTGCCGGATCTGGAGACACTGCCCGAGCCCGGTCGAAGTCAGTAGCTTCCAGCGCGTTGACCGACCGGGTAGCTCAGTTGGTAGAGCAGCGGACTTTTAATCCGCAGGCCGCGGGTTCGATCCCCGCCCCGGTCATATAGTTGCGCTTCGGCCGTGTGACCCGCGTGTGGCTTTTCAACGAAGCGCGACGAAACCGCCCGCCCGTTTACAAGCGGAGCGAGGCCTGACTAGTCTACAGCGCTCATGTCTTGGGGGCCTGTGGAGGCGCCACCCGCGGCACTGCTCATCGACTTCGAAAACGTCACGGTTGGCGTCCGTTCGAGCCTCACTGATGAGCTGAGCAGGCTCCTCAAGTCGGAGATCGTTCGGGGCGAGGTCGCGGTACAGCGCGCCTACGCTGACTGGCGGCGTTTCCCCCAATTCATCGGCCCGCTTGCCGAAACGCCCGTCGAATTGGTCTTCGCTCCATCATATGGGTCGGCGAACCGCCACGCATCCATTATGCGGCTCGCGACGGACGCATTGGAGCTGGTGTTCACCCGTCCGGAGCTTGGGGTTTTCATTCTGCTTTCCGGCAATTCGGAACTATCCACGCTCGTGTTCAAGCTCAAGGAGCATGGCAAGCGGGTGATCGGTGTAGGGAATCGAGGGTCCGCGAGCACCCTGTTACGGGAGTCTTGCGACGAATACTACCTGTACGACGATCTTATCGGACTTGATTCCCAGAATAGTCTCGAAAGTCGCTGACTAACGCCCTAACTTTCAATCCGCAGGCCCCGGGTTCGCTCCCCCCCGGTCATCGAATGACGTAGCGACAGCTTCTTCACTGTCATGGAGATCGTCGACTTGATTGCATCCGGGTGTAAACCACCAGTATTTCGGCCAGTCCTCTTGTCCTCGTTCGCAGCCGCGATCGCCCTCTCGTCCCTCGCGTGCGCCGGCGGCGCCAAGTTGTCGACCGTCGCCCCAAACCCGGATCCCAGGGTGGGTTTGAAACCGGGGCTGTTCGACGCCGGGTCGGCGACCTGGAACCTCCGCCTCGTCTCGAGCACGCCGCCCCAGGGGCAGTTCACCAAGGACATCAACTCCGATCTCGCGTTCAGCGGGCAGTACGTCATCATGGGCAATTACAACGGGTTTCAGATCTTCGACGTCACGAACCCGGCTCAGCCTGTGTTGAAGGTCGGCTATTACTGTCCGGCATCGCAGAGCGACGTTTCGGTCTACAGGAACCTGCTGTTCGTTTCCGGTGAGGGGACCGGCGGTCGCCTCGATTGCAGCGACAAAGGGGTGCACGATTCAGTGAGCACGGACCGCCTGCGGGGCATCCGGATCTTCGACATCTCGGACGTGGAGCACCCGAAGTACATCGCGAATGTGCAGACCTGCCGCGGCTCGCATACCAACACCCTCATGCTCGCCCCGAACGACACGGCGAACGTCTACATCTACGTGTCGGGCTCGGCCGGCGTCCGCTCGCCCAGCGAGCTGCCGGGCTGCTCGAAGCTCGCGCCGGACCAGGATCCCAACTCGGCGTTGTTCCGGATCGAAATCATCAAGGTCCCGCTCGCCGATCCGACCAAGGCCGCGATCGTCAGCTCGCCGCGCATCTTCAACGACCTGACCGCTCCCGCGCGGCACGGCGAGGCGCCCGAGGACATTGCCGCGGCGGCCCAGACCGCGGCCGCCGCCCGTGCCAAGGGGATGTTCACCGCCAAGTTCGGCGGGATCGAGTTCGTGCTGCCGCCGGAGATGGCGGCGCCGCTGCTCGACAGCGTGATGCGCGCGCACGGCGGGACCGGGACACCGACCGCCGCCGACAGCGCCACGCTGCGCGGCGCCCTGCAGGGCATCATCGACGCGCACTTCGGACCGCCGCCTCCGGGGCCGAACGGGACCCGTCCCGGGCCGAATCAGTGCCACGATATCACCGTCTATCCAGCGATCGGGCTGGCCGGCGGTGCCTGCGGCGGCTACGGGTTGTTGCTCGATATCTCTGACGCAACCCATCCGCGGCGCATCGGCGCCGTCTCGGACTCGAACTTCTCGTACTGGCATTCCGCCACGTTCTCGAACGATGGTGCGAAGCTGCTCTTCACCGACGAGTGGGGCGGTGGGAATCTGCCGAAATGCCGCGCCACAGACCGCAAGGAGTGGGGCGCCGACGCCATCTTCACCCTCGTGAACGACACGCTGCGGTTCCAGAGCTACTACAAGATGCCGGCGCCGCAGACCTCGCTCGAGATCTGCGTCGCGCACAACGGGTCGCTCATTCCGATTCCTGGTCGCGATGTGATGGTCCAGGCCTGGTACGAAGGCGGCATCTCGATGTTCGACTGGACGGATCCGGCGCA
>DATFTG010000050.1:0-4051 GCA_035262265.1 Gemmatimonadales bacterium | reverse complement strand
CGAGTGGATCGTGGACGCTGACGGCGTCGGCACAAGGCGCCGCTCCGCCCATCACCATCACCACCAGCGGCGTCGGTCTCGCCGACGCGACGCAGGCGGTCGCGGGCGGGCAAGCGCACGTGCGCCTCGAGCGGCAGTCGGCCACGCCCGGCGCGCCCGCGTTCGTCGTCGGAAATCCAACGGGAACGCGACTCGAGCTCGGTGCCTTCGCGCTCGACGCGGGGCTCGTCTTCGACACCTCGCGACGCGCACTCACGCTGTCGGTCGGCGCCGCGAACTCCGCGGTCGTGCTCGCGCCGTCGGACGGTGACGGCTTCCTGGGCAGCGTGCTGCCCGCCAAGGGGCTCCGCGCGCCGTTCGATCTCGGACTCGCGTGGGCAAGCGACGCTGGTCTGGCGCTTCGCGGTGGCATCGGGATGACCCTCAACCTCCCGCTGCACCTATCGGTCGGTCCGCTCGCAGTCACAAGCCTCGGCCTCGGCCTGCGATCGGTAGGAACTGCGGGCCTAGTAGCAGAGGTCTCGGCGAGTTTCTCAGCGACGCTCGGGCCGGTTCAGGCGGGGATCGAAGGGCTCGGCGTCAGCGGCACTTTCACATTCTCTCAATCAGGCGGAAACCTCGGTCCCGCGGATCTCTCCGTTGGTCTCAAGTCGCCGACCGGCGTGTCGCTGTCGCTCGACGCGAGCGGTATCGTTACGGGCGGGGGATTTCTGCAGCACGATCCCGCCACCGGCACCTACGCCGGCGCGATGAAGCTCTCGCTCCACGACGAGCTCACCCTCGCCGCGTACGGCTTGATCGCCACCCGCCTCCCCGACGCGCAGCCCGGCTACTCGCTGCTCGTATTCATCACCGCCGACGGCTTCGAGCCCATCCCGTTGGGCCTCGGCTTCTCGCTCACGAGCATCGGGGGGCTCGTCGGCGTGAACCGCACCTTCGACTACGACGTGCTGCGCGCCGGCCTCAAGACGGACGCCCTCGCGACGTTGCTCTTTCCGCGCGATCCCGTGGGCAATGCCCCGGCGCTCATTCGGGCGCTGGCCGGGGCGTTCCCGGCGCAGGCTGGCAGTTTCCTCATTGGACTTCTCGCACGGATCACGTGGTTCACGCCGACGTTGGTCACGTTCGATCTCGGCCTCGTGCTCGAGGTGGGCGCACGGACGCGCCTCTTGGTGTTGGGCCGCGTAAGTGCGCTGCTCCCGTCGGCAGACAATGATCTCGTGCGGCTCGTGCTCGACACCGTTGGCGAGGTGGACTTCGACGCAGGCACGCTCGCCATCGACGCCATGCTCGTCGACTCGCGCCTCGTGCACCGCTTCCCCATCACGGGCGGCGCTGCGGTCCGCGCGCGCTGGGGCCACCAGTCGGGCGCGACCGGCGACGCGTTCCTCCTCGCCGTCGGCGGCTTCAATCCGCGCTTTGCGGCGCCCGCTGGCTTCCCCGCTCTCGACCGCGTCGCCATCGCCTTGTCGAAAGGCAACAATCCGCGGCTCGTCTGCGAGTCCTACTTCGCGATCACCTCGAACACGCTCCAGTTCGGCGCCCGCGCGTCGCTCTACGCGGAGGCGATCGGCTTCAGTCTGACGGGCGACGTCGGCTTCGACGCGCTCGTGTCGTGGGCGCCGCTCCATTTCGTGGCGGATTTCCAGGGCATGGTGCAGCTCAAACGAGGCTCGCACAACCTGTTCAAGCTGTCGCTCAAGGGAACGTTGGAAGGACCACAGCCGCTCCGGCTGAGCGGGAAGGTGACGTTCGAGATCTTGTGGGTGAGCTTCACGGTGCGCGTCGACGCGACGCTCGCCGATGGGCCGGCGGCGGGCGGCCTCGCCGCGGTGAACGTGGCGGACCTGTTGACGGCGGCGGTGGGCACGCCCGCGAACTGGCGCACGCAGTTGACGCCGGGCGTGGCACACGGCGTGGCGCTGCGATCGCTGGCGCCGAGCAGCGGGGCGGTGCTCGATCCGTTGGGGCAGGTCGTGTTCGAGCAGCAGGTGGTGCCGCTCAATCTCACGCGCGACGTCGACACGTATGGCGGCGCGCCGGTGGCGGGGCCGCGGCGCTTCGCGTTATTAGGCCAGTTGAATGACACGCCGGGGACGGCGGTGCAGAGCGCGTTTGCGCCGGCGCGGTACTTCGTGCTGAGCGATGATGCGAAGTTGACGGCGCCGTCATTCGAGGCGATGGACGCGGGGCTAGTGCTGGGTGATGCGACGATTCGGTACGCGCCGGAGGCAATCGAAGCGGCGCCGCTCGAGTACGCGCCGATCACGCTCAATCCCGCGGGAACAGCGAGTGCGCCGGACGACCCGTCGTACGCGTTGCCGGCGGCGAGCCTCACGGCGCACGTGGCAACGGGGGCGGCGGCGCGTGCGCCGGTGCGCCAGGTCGGGCGCGCGCGCTTCCGCACGGTGAATGTGCGTCCAGCTGCGACGGTCACGGCGCCAGACTGGACGATCGTGCGCACGAGCGACGGCGCGGCAGCGCCAGTGGACCCAAGTATCCGGACCTGGAGCGAGCAGCGCGCGGCGCTGGACACGCTCAACCGCGGCGGCGACGCGTGGACCATGGTGCCGGCTCACGAACTCGCCGTGGCCTAACGAGGGCAAATCACTGTGTCGAATGCAACTCTGAGCGCGTCGGATGCAACCCTGAGCGTATCGGCTCCAACCCCGAGCGTGCCGAGCGCAACACTGAGCTTTCTGCCCTGGGTGCGGCAGGGAGCTGTATCAGCGATCAAGGCATCGTCAGACTCTACGGATCCCGTCGCCACAGTCGCCGCGCAGTTGACGCTCAACGCCCAAACGGGAACGATTCCGGAAGTCCCGATCGCGCTTCGCGGTCCGGCCGATGTGATTGGAATCGATGCAAATCAGGTAGTGCGCACGGATCCGCGCCCTGGTACAACCGACTTTGAGCCGAACTGCTTCCCCTCCGTCGAGTTCGATCGCCCCGATTTTCCGTGGCTGTTCACGCCGACGAAACCCGGAGGCGACAATCGACTCCGGCCGTGGTTGTGCCTCATCGTCGTTCGAGCGCAGGACGGCGTAACGCTGACGAGCACTCCGAATGCTCCGCTGCCGATCCTCACGATTGGCTTGCCGGCCGTTCCAACGAACGAGCTTCCCGATCTGAACGACAGTTGGGCGTGGGCACATTCTCAGGTCGCGGGGACGAATAGCCCGGGGGACTCTGCTGCCGTTGTGAAGAGTGCGATCGACAGCGCATTCGTTGGTGGGCCCGCGCTCACGCTCTCTCGCCTCGTGTGTCCGCGGTTCCTCGCACCCGACACCGACTACATCGCGTGTGTGGTTCCAGCGTTCGACGTCGGGAGGAGAACAGGGCTTGGCCAACCCGCGCTCCAGGGCTCGAGTGAGTGGAATCTCTCACCTGCATGGTCGATCGCCGCGAATCCGGCTTCGGTGGAGCTGCCAGTCTACTACCACTGGGAATTCCGCACGGGGCAGCAGGGCGATTTCGAATCGCTCGCAAAACGACTGACCCCGGGTGTGCCGGAGGGGCTCGGCACGCGGACGGTCGACGTGAGTCGTCCGTGCTTCGACGCGGCCGGCGCCGCGACCGTCGAGATGGAGGGCGCTCTCATCCCCACCGCCCCGCCACCGATCGTTCCTGGTCCGCCGGCATTGCCCAATGCGATTCCAGCCGACTTCAGGGCCCACCTCGCGTCGATCATCAATCCGCCGAGCCAGCCCCGGGCGAGCAGCGATACGAGCGACCCCCTGCTTGCGCCGCCCATGTATGGTCGATGGCACGCCGCAACGCCCACGGTCTTTCCGCAGGGCACGTCGTGGCTCGATGATCTGAACCTCGATCCGCGTTGGCGCGCCGCTGCGGCGCTCGGCACCCGTGTCATCCAGCAGAATCAGGAATCTCTCATGGCCTCGGCATGGGAGCAGGGGGCCGAGCTGCAAAAGGCCAATCAGCGCGCTCGCCAGATGCAGGTGAGCCTGGCCGTGGCAGACGTGTTGCGGCAACGACATTTCGCGACGGCTGGCATGACCGACGAAATGGCGCTCAGGATCGCGGCGCCAGC
>DATFTG010000049.1:0-2425 GCA_035262265.1 Gemmatimonadales bacterium | reverse complement strand
AGCACCGCCATCGGGAGCGTCATCGCCACGATGAACGGGATCGAGAGGACGAACACCTCGACGATCACGCTCGTCGCCAGTCCCTTGCCCACCAGATTGCCGAGCTGTTTCGCGATTTGATTCAGCAGCATCAGCGCGGTGAGCGCCGAGAGCGCGAAGCCGAGCGGAGCGATGTGCTGGCGCAGCAGGTAGCGGCTGAGGATGCGCACGAGTGGTCCGGGCAGTATATTCGGAACTCCAAGCTGCTACAAGGGATGTGGCGCCCCGCCTCGTTCGCCGTTCTCACCCTCACGCTCGTCGTCCCCCAAGCCCGCGCGCAGGCTGACGCCGGTGATTCTATTCCCGCGTTCCGGCTGAGCTATCGCTATCCGTCGGTCGGGGTGCCGAGCGTCGCGGCGCTCGCCCCCGGGGGACGTCTGGGACTGCGCATCGGAGCCGTGGCGGTCGCCGGAGCCTGGGAGCGCCGCGTGCGCGACGCCCTGCCCGGTGTCGATCTCGCGCATCCGCCGTCGATCGCGCCGCTCGCAGCGGCGCCGCCCTCCGGACCGCAGGCGCCGCCGGCGTTTCGCGCAGCGGGCGCCACCGGCGTGCTGGGGCAGTTCGCCAGCCTCGGCATGGAGCTCAGTCTCCGCTTCGAGCTCAAGGCGGACCAGTTCCGCAATCTCAAGTGCAACGCCCTCGAGCGGCAGACGGCGGTGTCGGGCTGCAGCGCCGGCTTCCCCACGATTACCCCGACGCCGCAGTACGCGATCCGCTCCGGCGGCGTCGTCGGCCAGCGGCTGCACGTCAACGTCGACTTCGACAGCCAGCGCGAGTTCGACGCCAACAACAACCTGCAGGTCTGGTACGAGGGACTCGAGGACGAAATCCTGCGCCGCGTCGAAGCCGGCAACGTGTCGTTCCAGGCGCCCGGGAGCCGCTTCATCAGCGCCGCCGTCCCCGCCAACAACTTCGGCGTGCAGGCGATCACGCAGTTCGGGCCCCTGGAGCTGCGCGGCATCTACGCGCAGCAGAAGGGCAACGTCGTGCGGGACCGCACCTACACGGTGGGCGAGACCACGACGCAGCCTCTCGATCGGCAGTTCCGCGACCTCGACTACGAGCAGGGGCGGTTCTTCTTCGCCGTCGACCCCGCGGCGCTTCCCGGCTTCCCGGCCGTGGACATCCTCAACCTGCCGCCGCTCCTGCCCGATTCGCTGCAGGTGCAGGCGATCCAGGTGTACCGCTACCGCGCCCTGACGCCGTCCACGACGAGCAACCTGAACATCGGCGGCATCAAGGCCGTCGCTTGCGGCCCCGGGTTCGCCGCGATCGACTGCGGCACCGAGCGGGCGGGTCCATTCCAGTGGGAGCTGCTGCAGCAGGGCAAGGACTACTACGTCGACCCCAGCAACACCTGGTTTGTGCTGGCGTCGCGGCTCGACCCCAACGATTTCCTCGCCGTGTCCTACGTGCCACGCGGAGCCGTCGACTGCGGCCCGGGGAGCCGTTGCGTGGGGACGTTCCCGCTGCACGCCAGCGTCGACACGGCGCACGTGGACACGCTGCGCCTGGTGTACGATCCGCGGCCCGGGGTCACCGCGGCTGCGCCGGCGTTCCGCTTCGAGATCCGCGCCGCCTACCGGGTGGGCGGGCAGGAGCTGTCGCGCACCAGCGTCACGCTCGACCTCTCGGTCAACCAGCGCGAGCGGCCCGAAGGGTCGAGCGAGACCTACCTCGCGCTCCTGGGAATCGCCCTCGCCACCGATGCGAATACCTTCGACCAGTACAACCGGCTGTTCCCCCGGGACCGCGACTTCGCGACCGTGTTGCGGGACTACTTCGTGGTGTTCCCGAACCTGCGCCCCTTCGCCGACCCCACGAAGCTCGTCCCCACCGAGCGCAACGACTCGCTGTATCGCACGCCACGCGGTTTCCTCGCGGTGCAGGGACCGCCTTCGATATTCACCTTGACCCTGCACGGCGACGCTTCGGCGGCGGGCGACAGGGGGACGCTCTCCCTTTCCAGCTTTCAGATCCGCGAAGGCAGCGAGAAGCTCTACCTCGGGTCGACGCTCCTGACGCGCGACGTCGATTACTCGATCGACTACACCGTCGGACTCGTCACGTTCAAGCATCCCGATTCGCTTTTCACGACCGGACCGGCGGTGATCCGGGCGCAGTTCGAGGAGCGCGCCACCTTCACCACGGCCCCGACGTCGATCTACGGCATGGCTGCGAAGTACGATCTCGGAACGACGGGCCAGGTCTATCTCACGGGGCTGTTTCAGAAACAGCAGACGATCTTCACGCGGCCGCAGCTGGGGTTCGAGCCGGCGTCGAACTTCATCGGCGGACTGAGCACGAATCTGCGATTCCAGCCGACGTGGCTGACCAAGGTGGTCAACCTCATTCCGGGCACCAAGACTGACGCGCCGTCGTCGGT
>DATFTG010000048.1:0-4299 GCA_035262265.1 Gemmatimonadales bacterium | reverse complement strand
GACGAGCCGCTCGAGCACGTCCATCATGCCGAGCCGCGCCGCGGCGTGCACGTCGACCGCGGCGCCGCGCTCGATCAGGAACGGCGCCAGGCCATGGTCGTCGTCCAGCACGCCGAAGCCGCCTGCCCACCAGTGGCTTTTCTGATTGATGTCGGCCCCGGCATCGAGCAGCGCGTCGATCATCTCGCGGTTGGCGAAGGGTACGGCCGCGAGGAGGGGAGTCGCGCCGAAGTGCAGGCCGGGCATCGTGTCGTTGAGCCGCGATTTCAGCTCGGGGTAGCGCTCGAGCACTGCGCGAACTCTGCTCGCATCGTTGGCGTGAATCGCCGCCACCAGCTCCGCCGGGGGATCGGCGCCGATCGCTTCGACGTGGGCTTTCAACTTCGCCCAGCTCGCAAAACCGTAATCGCGGGCCAGAGCGAGCTGTGCGTCGGCGAGCTGCGGCTCAGGGGGAACGGTCCGGGAAAGCAGTGCGCGAAATCGCTCGTGCGCGACCGGGTCGCCACTGGCGAGCTGCTCGAGCAGGACTTTGGCCTGGTTCTTCAGGTGCTCGAGATTGGGGTGCGGCGGCAGTCGGCGGGTCATACACTCCTCCCTTCACGTGCGCCCCTGGTCCGCAGTTCGGGGCAGAAGAGAGGTCGAGTTGTGGCTGCCAGGACAGCGCAGGTGGGATGGTCCCTTCCCGCGGACGGGGTGCACCCTGCCGTGCGAGCAGGAGTCTAGAGCCGGGCGCCGGAGATGACAAGGAAGCCGTTGAAACCCGGCGGGGGTCCGTCCGTACGGTCAACACCCGAATCTCACCATATGCGCATGGACGAAGAAGCCGTGTTCTTCACCGTTTTTGGTGCCGCCCTGGCCGGCGCCGCGCTGTTCGGCGCCGCGTGGTGGCGGGCGCGCACCCGTTTGAACCAGCTGGAAGACCGGCTGGCGGCATCGCTCGGTTCCCGAGAGGCGGGCAATTCCAGCGATGTGCAGGACCGCATCGCGGAGCTCGCGCAGCGTGTGACCCAGCTCGGTCGCGGGCAGGAGTTCGTGCAGCAGCTGCTCTCCGGGAAGCGGCGACTTCCCTCGATGGGACGCTCGGCCGATTCCACGCCTTCCTGACGAACTCCCCTTGCCCCGTGTGGGGCGGCTTTTTACTTTGCGTTCAGTAGCCGTCCAGCACCCATTTCTGAGGATTTTCGACTCGACCATGTACACGCACACCGCTCTTCCCTGCGCGCCTCGGTGGGCCCGGATGTTCGCTATCCGGACCGCGCTGATCGTGCCGCTCGGTGGGCGTATTGTGTCCGTCAAGGACCAGTCGAGGAGACGAGCACCCTAGAAGTCCGCGATTCCATTGTGTGATCCGGCCTTTCGGGTGCTCCACGAGAAACCCGAAAGGCCGTTTTCGTTTGCCATAACTCAAAGGGTCACACAGATGGAAGCTCAAATTCAGCGGCACAACCAGGCGATCGTCGAGCGCTACCTCGAGCAGCCGACCCGGCTCCCGGCGGAGTTGCGCCGGCAGGTGGAGGCGTTGTGGGACGGTGCGCCGGTGCAGCTCTACGCTCTGGCTGATCTCGATCACACCCATCACCTGGCGGAGACGTGGGTCCTGCTCGGTCCCACCCATCTCGCCACCGCGCGCCCCGCCCGTTCGGGCGATCAGTGGGAGGTCGAGAGCGTGTGGCGGTCCCGGGTGCAGGCGGTGGTCGAGGCCCCGGGGCTCTCGGCCACGACGTTGACCGTGCTGGGGCGTCCCGGCGACCCGGCGCTCGTCGTGGCGCGCTACAGCCACCGCCAGCGGCGGGCTTTCGAGAACCTGAAGTTCGTTCTCGAGGAAGCGCTCGAGGGACGACGGGTCGCGCCTTCGGATGGCGACGGGGAGTATGCCGATGCCGTGGCGCGGCCGGTGCGCGATGCCCAGGCGCTCGTCGCGGGGCAGCGGGTGGCGGTGATCCGCCGCCTGCTCGGCTACCTGCTCCCGTACCGGCGACGGCTCGGCATCGGGATGGGTGCGGCGGCCCTGATCACGCTCGTGAGCCTCATTCCGCCGTATCTCGCGGGGTACCTGATCGACCGCGTGATCCGGCCGGCGCAGGAGGGGGTCGTCCCGGCGGCGCGGGCGGGCGTGATTGCCGCGATCGCGGTCGCCGCGATGGCGCTCGTGTACCTGATCAAGGCCGCGGCGGCGATTGTGCGCCTGCGGCTGATGGCGATCCTCGGGGAATGGGTGGCGCGCGATCTGCGGGCCGAGCTGTACGAGCATATCCAGTGGCTCAGCCTCTCGTTCTTCTCGCGCAAGAAGACGGGGAGCCTGATCACGCGCGTCTCGTCGGACACCGACCGGCTGTGGGACTTCGTGGCGTTCGGCGTGGTCGACGTGTCGTTGTCGGTCGTGATGCTCGTGGGATTGTCGGCGGTGCTGTTGACGCTCGACTGGCGGCTCGGGCTCGTGATGACACTGCCGGTGCCGTTCCTGTGCTGGCTGATCTACCGGCACGGCGAGGTGTTGAACCGGCGCTTCCTGCGGGCGTGGCGCAAGTGGTCGCGCATGACCGACGTGCTCTCGGATACGATCCCCGGGATCCGGGTGGTGAAGGCGTTCAACCAGGAAGACCGGGAAATCGAGCGCTTCGCGACGCGCAGCGACGACGTGACCGAGGAAGTGAATCACCTGCACCGGGTGTGGACGACGTTCTGGCCGCTGTTGACGCTAGCGGTGCAGGTCACGACGGTGTTCGTGTGGGTAAGCGCCGTGCCGCGGCTGCTGGGGCACGGCACGGCATTGTCGACGGGGACGTTCATCTCGTTCCTGCTGTACACGACGATGTTCGTCGCCCCGATCGAGGTGATCGGGCAGATCGCCCGCACCATGAATCGCGCCACGACCTCGGCGCACCGGATCTTCGAGGTGATGGACACGGAGCCCGAAGTGCGGGACGGGGCGCGGCCGGTGCGGCTCGAGCCGGTGCGCGGTCGCGTCACATTCGACCGCGTGACGTTCGCCTATGACGGCGTGCGCCAGGTGCTGAAAGGCGTGTCGTTCGACGTGCTTCCCGGGGAGCTGATCGGCCTCGTGGGATCGTCGGGCGGCGGGAAGAGCACGATCGTGAACCTGATCGCGCGCTTCTACGACGTCACGGGCGGCGCCGTGCGCATCGACGGCGTGGACATCCGGGAGCTCGAGACGGGGCACTACCGGCGTCAGATCGGGATGGTGCTCCAGGATCCGTACCTGTTCCACGGCACGGTGCTGGACAATATCCGCTACGGTCTGCCCGAGGCGTCGCTGCGGGAAGTGATCGCGGCCGCACAGGCGGCGAACGCGCACGACTTCGTGTGCAAGCTGCCGCACGGCTACGACACCGTCGTCGGGGAGCGGGGACACACCCTCTCGGGCGGGGAGCGCCAGCGCGTGTCGATCGCGCGGGCGATCCTGCACGACCCGCGCATTCTCATCCTCGACGAGGCGACGTCGAGCGTGGATACGGAAACCGAGCGGGAAATCCAGCAGGCGCTGGACCGCCTCATCGCGGGGCGGACGGTATTCGCCATCGCGCACCGGCTGTCGACGCTGCGCCGGGCTTCGCGCCTGTTCGTGGTCGAGGACGGGCGCCTGGCGGAGTCGGGGACGCATCGCGAGCTGCTGGCGCGGCACGATGGGCGGTATCGCAGGTTGCATGAGATGCAGTTGCAGCTGGCCTAAGAGGCGTCATTGGTCGTGAGTCATGGGTCAAGACCTTACCCATGACTCATGACCCATAACGCATTTCCCAGGAGGACCGATGCAAGCAACAGTCGTCAAGAGACCCGAGAGTAGCCCCAGCACCGGGCTCCATCTCGCCCACCGCGCAGACGGCCAGCTGTGGGCTACGCGCGGCGAAGACGAGTGCGCCGTGCGGGTGCGCCGGGCGTTCCCGTGGTCCGAGCCGGGGCGGTTCATTTCGCTGCGCGACGACTCGGATCGTGAGTTCGCCATGGTCACCGAGCCGGAGTCTCTGGATGCCGATTCGCGGGCGGCGCTCGAGTCGGCGCTGAAAGCGGTGGGGTTCGTCTTCGTCGTCACCGCGGTGTCCGCGATCGAGGAAGAAGTCGAGATTCGTTCCTGGCGCGTGCAGACGGTGCAGGGCGCGCGCGTGTTCCAGACACGGCTCGACGAATGGCCCCGCGCCCTTCCCGGCGGCGGGCTGTTGATCCGCGACGTGGCGGGCGATCTGTACCGGATCGACGACCTGGCGGCGCTCGACACGAAGAGTCGGGAGCTGCTGTGGGCGTACGTCGACTAGCTGCGTGAGCGGTGAGCGCTAAGCGGTG
>DATFTG010000047.1:0-3528 GCA_035262265.1 Gemmatimonadales bacterium | reverse complement strand
GTTGCGCAGCTCGCGGACGTTGCCGGTCCAGGGCCTGCCGCGCAGCACGTCGAGCACCCGGTGGGAGAGCGCGGTGATGCGCTTCCCGTAGCGCTCGCCGATACTGTTGATGAAGTACGCGGCCAGGAGCAGCAGGTCGTCGCCGCGGTCCACCAGGCGCGGCAGCTCGATGACCATCACCGCGAGCCGGTAGTAGAGATCCTCGCGAAACCGTCCGCTGTCCATCGCCGCGCGCAGGTCGTGATTGGTGGCGGCGATGAGCCGCACGTCGACGGGGATCGGCTCCCCGCCCCCGAGGCGCTCGATCTCGCGCTCCTGCACCGCCCTCAGGATCTTCGCCTGCAGCGTGAGACTCAAGTCCCCGACTTCATCGAGGAACAGCGTCCCGCCGGTCGCCTGCTGAAAGCGACCGATTTTGCGCGTCACCGCTCCGGTGAACGCGCCCTTCTCGTGACCGAACAACTCGCTCTCCAGCAGGTTCTCGGGGATCGCGGCGCAGTTCACCGCGACGAACGGCTTCGCCGCCCGCGCGCCGCTGAGATGGATCGTGCGCGCCACGATTTCCTTGCCGGTGCCCGACTCGCCCTGGAGCAGCACGGTGACGGTGGTGGCGGAGACGCGGGCCAGGAGCTTGTACACGTCGAGCATCACGGGGCTCTCGCCCACCAGGGCGTACGGCCCCACGGTATGCGGCTGCACCTCGGGGAGCGGCGCCGCCGTCTCCGTCCCCGACGAGATGCGGCGCAGCGCCGCCAGGAAGGCGTCGCGCCGCACCGGACGCGTCAGCAGGTCCGCGATCCCGAGCCGCTCGGCCCGCAACGCCAGGCCCATGGAGGGCCGGTCGGCGACCGCGATGAGGTGATGCGTGATGTTGGCGACGCGCACCGTGTCGGCCCACCAGGTCAGCTCCTCGTCCTGGCGATCGCCGAACACCACGAGCACCGCGTTCCACTGCCGCTCGGCCAGCTGCCGCACCGCCTGCGAGACGTCGGGTGACCACTCGAAGTCGACCTCCAGCTCGCCCGCCCAGCGCCGCAGCTGACCGGCCGGCGCGGCTTCCCCGCCGACGGCGAGGACACGGAGCTTCTCCGTCGACGCGGGCGGCTGCGCCGGCGCGCGCTCAGGTAGGTCGGATCCGGGCGTGGTCATGGTTCACCGCCTTCCCAGGTATCGGGCGATGAGGACGAGGGCGTCATCGTTCCCCTTGCCGTGACGCTGAAGCAGACGCGTGGCCGTCGTCTGCGGGTCCTGGCTCGCCACGATGTCGTCGACGAAATCGGCGCGCAAGCCGTCGGTGGCGAGCACCAGGATGTCGTGCGGCTGGATCGGGATCACCCAGGGACGCGCCGGCAGATCATCCGATGGCGAGCCCACGATCCCGGCGCGGGTCACGAGCGCGGTGAACGACGTGCGCCCCTCCCGGTCACCGGCCGCGAGCACTCCCGCCACGTTGCCCACGCCGACCCAGGTCATGGTGTCGCGTGCGGCATCGAATTGCGCTACGCTCATCACCACACCGCGCGTGCCGATCAGCGCTTCGTGACAGTGCTGGATCAGGTGCGGGACTGTCGCTGCGGCGTGGCGGTCGAGGGTGTCGATGGCGATACGCGCGGCGACCGCCGCCTCCTGTCCGTGCCCGAGGCCGTCCACCACCGCCACGAGGACGCTGTCGCCACCGTCCACCGGACGGACCAGATGGAGGTCGCCCGATTCGCGATGGCCCGTGAGGGCCGTCGAGGCTACGCCGACATCGAGCAGGCGGCTCGGAATCGAGAGGTGGAGCATGGGCGGGCGCTCTGACTCACCGCTGCGGGCGTTTGAGTTTGCTCATGGTGACGGTCGTGCCACGACCGACACCGGTGACGATATCGAACTCGTCCATCAGTCGCCTGGCCCCGGGAAGACCCAACCCCAACCCGCCCGAGGTCGAATAGCCGTCCAGCAGCGCCCGCGCGACGTCGGGAATTCCCGGGCCTTCGTCCTGAGCCGTGACGGTGATTCCGGCGCGGGTGCCGTCGTTCACGAGCTGGAACGACACCTCGCCACGGCGAGCGTACATGAGGATGTTGCGCGCGATCTCCGAGATCGCCGCGGCGATGACGGTCTGATCGCCGGGTGAGAACCCGAACTCGGCCGCCAGCTCGCGGCCGATCTGCCGGGCGCTGACGACGTCCTTGTCGGTGGCGATGACCAGGCGACGGCTATCGGGAACGGTCGCCCCGCGGGTCCGGAGCTCAGTTGCCACGTTCGACTCGGTCGCGCCCCCGCTGGTCCAGAAACGCGAGCCCCTCCTCCAGGTCGAGCGCGGTCGCGACGCCCTTGAGCGTCAACCCCAGCTGGACCATCGCGAACGCGACTTCCGGCTGAATTCCCACGATGACCGTCTCGGAGCCCCGCAACCGGGCCATGTGCGTCACATCCCGGAGCGTGCGCACCGCGAAGGAGTCCATCACGTCGAGCGCGGTGACGTCGACGATGACGCCGCGCGCGCGGTAGCGGCCCACCTGGGCGATCAGCGCCTCGCGCAGCTGCGACAGGTCCGCATCGGTGAGCGCGGACTGAATCGAAGCGATGAGATACTGGCCCTGCTTCAGAATCGGAACTTCCACGACCGCCTCCGCCGATCAGTTCTACGACCCCGGCTCCGCCAGTGGCAGGACTTTGTAGCCGAGCAAGCGCTCGGCCTCTTCGATGCCGCCCTGCAGGTCTCCGACCGTCGCCATCTCGCTCAGATCCACGCCGATCGTCACCAGCGTCTGGGCGATCTCGGGCGACAGCCCGGTCACGATGACGGTGGCCCCGAGGAGGCGGGCCGCCTCGACCGTCTGCACGAGGTGATTCGCGACGTTGGCATCCATCGCCGCCACGCCGGTGATGTCGATGACGACGACCTTGGCGCGATTGGTGCGAATCGCGCGCAGCAGCTGCTCGGTCAGCTGGCGCGCCCGGTGCGGGTCGATCACGCCGATGATGGGGAGAATCAGGAGGCGCTCGCGCACCTGCAGCACCGGCGTGGACAGCTCGCGAATCGCTTCCTGCTGCTGCAGGATGATGCGCTCGCGCTCCTGCACGAATCCCACGGCGACGGTGTTGGCGATCCGGTTCGCGGCGGGCTCGTAGGTGTCGAGAATGCGATTGAGCTGCGTGAAATCCTCGTGGTACTTGGCGAACAGCGAGCGGGCGAGCACGTCGCGCAGCAGCAGCACGATACCGACGACTTCGTGGGTTTCGACGCCGCGCGGGATGATGCGCTCCGACAGGTTGCGCGAGTATGCCTGCAGCGCCTCGAAGGTGCCCGTTTCCAGGGCTTCGACGTAGTTGTCGTAGACCGACGTGGCCTCGGCGAAGATCTCCTCCTCGGTCATCGCGCGCAGCAGCTGGGTCAGCGCGATGCGGCGCGCCCACTCCTGGCGCAATTGCGTGCGGCTTTCGCGCAGGTGCGAAACCAGCTCGCTCAACAGCGGCGCCATTTCCTCCCGAGATGGCGCGCGCTGCGCCGACAAGGGCGAAATGCGGACCATAGCGGCA
>DATFTG010000046.1:0-5889 GCA_035262265.1 Gemmatimonadales bacterium | reverse complement strand
TGCCCTTCGTCCGCGGCGAGTCATTACGTCAGAAGCTCGCGCGCGAGGTGCAGCTCACGGTGGACGAGGCAGTGACCATCACGACGCAGGTCGCGAGCGCGCTGAACTACGCGCACGCGCAGGGGGTGATCCACCGCGACGTCAAGCCGGAAAACATCCTGCTGCACGAGGGCGAGGCGATGCTCGCGGACTTCGGCATCGCGCTGGCCGTCGAGCAGGCGGGCGGCACCCGCCTGTCGCAAACGGGGTTTTCGCCCGGCACGCCGCAATACATGAGCCCGGAGCAGGCGACGGGGGGTCGGCAGGTCGATGCGCGCTCCGATGAGTATTCGCTCGCCGCGGTGGTCTATGAAATGCTGGCCGGGGAGCCTCCCCACACCGGTCCGTCGGTGCAGGCCGTGATCGCCAAGCTCCTGACGGAGCGGCCGAGTCCGATTCGGACGGTGCGGGACAGCATCCCCGAGGGCATCGAAGGCGCCGTGGCGAAGGCGCTCGCGAAGGTGCCGGCGGACCGGTTCCATGGCGCGGCCGAGTTCGCCGCCGCCCTTGCTGCGCCGGCCGCGCGCAGGCCCCGTCGCGTCGTCTTCGCGAGTACTCTCATCGGCGCCGTCGCGCTCGCCACGGTGGTGTGGCTCGCATTGCGCGCGCCGGCGCGCCAGAACGGCTCGACCCTGGTCGTCCACTCCCGGTCGCAGCTCACGTTCACGGGCAATGCGACGTCGCCTGCGATCTCCGAGGACGGCACGCAACTGGCCTATGTGGTGCGGCAGTGCCGCGCGGCCGGCTGCACTTACGAGATCGTCGTCCAGGACGTCGCCGGCGGGGGAACACGCAGCGTGGTCACAGGCGCCAGCGCCCTGTACGGCGTCGGCTGGAGCCCCGACCGTCGCTTCCTGCAGTTCGTGGGCACGATCGCGTCTCGCTATGGCACGTACGTCGTTGCCACGCTCGGCTCGCCGCCCCGCTATCTCGGGAACGTCTACGGACGGTTCTACCCCTCGGGAGACTCGCTGCTCGTGGCCTCGGGGGCCGGTCGCCGGGGCGCTGCCTGGGTGTGGACCGTGACGCTGGACGGCGATCGGCACGACAGCGTCCTCGTCCAGGACGTGGACCTGCCCGCAGTGGCACCGCTGAGCGACGGCTGGATCCTCGTCCAGTCTTCGATTCTCCCGGGGATCCCGGAGTGGCGCATCATCGATTGGAAGGGACGCGTGCGCGATCGGCTGCGGCTCGCTGAACCGCTCGGCCTCACGCGGCTGCGCGTTTCGGGGGGGGCCCTCTGGGTTGAGGTGGGATCGGCGGGCGCGCCGCAGTCGGTCGTCTTGCACGAGACCATTGACGCGCGCCGGGGCAGGTTCGTCGGCCGTCCGGATACGGCCCTCATCATGCCGCGAGACCCGTTCGATATCGCGGCCGGCGCCGGCACCGTGGTTTACAGCGAAGGGAGCGACCAGTACGAAGTCTGGGCCCTGACGCTGCACGATGCGTTGCGCGGCTGGTTTCCGGAGCAGCGGCGGGTGTTCTCCTCCACGGGGGCCGCCGCGGGCGTGATATCTCCGGATGGCAGCCGCATCCTCGTGGTTCACAGCGTTCCGAGCCCCAGCGGCGAGCGGGACATGATCGAGGTAGTGCCGTTCCCGGGCGGCACGGGCGTGACGCACCGGCCGAGCGGCTCGCGCATCGCCGGGCCGCGCTGGACGCCGGATGGCACGACGTTCTGGTACGCCGAGTCGGTCGACAGCGGAGTGCGCTTTGCCGCTGTCGACGCGCGCTCCGGTGCGCGGCGCTCGACGGTTCCCATCGCAGACTCGAGCGTGGAGGAGATGGCTCCACTCGGGGTGAGTGGTCTGGTGTGGACGACAGGATCGGCCAATGGCGTTCGCGTATGGCGAGCCGGGGAGGGGCATCCGCGCGATCTCCCCATCCCGGAGGGCGACGAGTCCGTGTGGCGGCTCGGCGCCAGCCGTGACGGCGCGCGGGTCGTGACCGTCGGTTGGAACGCGACGGAAGACTCGATGCTCGTTCATGAGCTTTCGCTCGTCGATGGTCGCGCCACACACTGGGCGACGTTCTTTGGCGAAAGCGCGTCGCGACCGGTGGTGCTCGCCGACGGCTCGGTGATGATCGCCATCGCCGAGACGCGGGACGCGAACACCCTCTACCGGCTGCGGGGACCGGGCCATGTGGAGCGCGTGGGGACCATTCCTCGGCCTCTGATTGCCCTCGCGGTATCAGTCGACGGACGCCGAGTCGTCGTCACGACCAGTGAAACGCGTGGGGACATCTGGCTGGCTCGCGTCGGGCCCGCGGGGTCAGGGCCGAAGGATTGACTCCAGCAGACTGACCGCCGCGTCAACCGAGCAGCTCTTGGTAAGCCTGGAGTACACGGTCGGCATGAGGCTTGGCACCGAACATCGTTTCAGCGCGCAGTCGACCCGCTGAACCGAGACGCTGCCGGAGCGGCTGATCCTCGAGCAGGCGGCGCACGCCGGCGGCGAATGCCGTCACGTCGCCCGTGGGGACGAGCAGCCCGGTGCGCTCGTCGTCCACCAGCTCCGGCACGCCCCCCTCCCGCGCCGCGACGACCGGCTTCCCCGCCCCCATCGCCTCGGCGACGGCGCGGCCGAACGGCTCCGGCGCCGTGGGACAGTGCACCAGCACGTCGAGCGCCGCCAGGATCTCGGGGATGTCGTCGCGGATCCCCAGAAACTTCACCCGGTCGGCGATGCCCAGCTCTCCCGCGAGCACACGCAGCGACTCTTCGTAGCCTGAATGCCCCTCAGTTTCGTAGATGGGACCACCGGAGACCAGAAACCGGGCCCCGGGCACCTGGAGCGCCACCACTCTTGCCACGCGCAGGAAGTCCGCATGCCCCTTCCACGGCGTCAGGTGCGCCACCATACCGACGAGCGGCGTGCCGTTGGGCACACGCAGCTCGGCGCGCACCGCGGCGCCGGAGCGCTTCGGGTTGAAGCGCTCGAGGTCGACGGGGTTGTAGAGCGTGACGACGGGGACCCTGGGAGTCGCTCGCAGGCGGACGGCGCCGGCGACGGCGTCGGAGTTGGCGAAGATGAGGCGCGGCAGGGCGTGAGCGGCCACCTTGAGCCCCAGGCCGGTCATTCCTTCAGGAGGGAAATCGCGCACGTGCCACACGACAGGACGGCCGCACAGGCGACCTGCCATGCCGCCGAGGACGTGGGCCTTGATGCCGTTGGAGTGGATGACGTCGACCTGGTGATGGCGGGCGATGTTGACGAGCTGCAGGACGGCGGGGAGCGAGCGGGCGGCGAGCAGCGCGGTGTCGAAGCGCGTCTGCGGCTGCGAGTAGCGCGATGCCTCGCGCACCGGCTGCGGGATATCGACGTAGGAGACGGGGATGCCGCGCTCGAGCAGCGCGCCCGCGAAGGGCCCATCGCCGAAGCCGGCAACCACGGGTTGCACGTCGCGCTGGCGCAGCGCGTCGAGCAGCAGCAGCAGACTGCGCTCCGCGCCGCCCAATTCCCGGCCCGGGTTCACGAACAGGACTTTCATGCGAGACAGGAATGTATTCGGTCAGCCCTCAGGGGCGACACCCTAAAGGGTGTGCCTGGAAAGACACTGCGCTATAGCGCAGTGGGTTTCGAGGCGCACGCTTCAGCGTGTCGACTTTTCGAGGCGCACGCGCTTCAGCGTGTCGATTTGCGTGGGCGGACTCGTCGGGTGACCGTCGCGTCACCGCGCCGTAACAGTCCTCCCGGATGATGTATCGAGTTCGCACGGATCAGCGCGCGGCGATCGCGACAATGCACCAGAGCGGTGACCCGGCGTCGCCGATTGCTGCAAGACGCAGCGGCGAAACGCCGCGTCGCGCGCTTCGCATCACCGGATCACCCGCCCAGTCGAGACATTCGTGCTCGTCGCATCGCGTCCCCCCTATCCAAACGACAATGGCATGTGCGTTGCCCCGGCCGTGGAGCACCGTGGCGGTTCTCCTTCGACTTGGAGGCATGACAATGAAATGGCCGACCACAGCTGTTCTCCTGGGCGCTCTTCTCGCGGTGGGTACCGCGTGCCAGGATGCATCGCGCTTGACCGAGGTGAGCGGGCCGGCGCTGCAAGCGTCGTTGACCGCATCATCGTCGTCCCTGCCACACATCGCCAACACCAGCCTCGCGATTCCCGCGAGCATCTCGGTGGACCTCTCCACCTACGACTGCAGCAACCATCCGGGTCCGCAGATCACGTTCTCCGGCGTCACCGTGCTCGGGGGATTCGGCGTCGATCTGCTGTTCAGCAACAACGTCAAGGGCACCCATCAGTACACGGTGGACAACACGGTGCAGCTGACCGAAGTGCCGGCGGGCACGGAGATCGTCATTCCGAAGCAGCCGGTGCTGGGCGGCGTGGGCGGGAACCCGTTCATCTGGGTGCAATTCCTGAACGGCGATGGGAGCGCGGCGAGCGGCGAGATGTTCGTCGGTCGTTGCGTGCAGGGAGCCGACTGGCACGTCACCGGCCCCACGTCCGCGCTGGCGTCGGCCTCGGCCCGGTATACGGTCGAGAGCTGCTCCAACAGCCCGGGGCCGTTTATCCATTACGAGGGCGATCTGACGTTCTCCGGGCTGACCGCCCGCGTGATTTTCCGCAACAACGACAACCCCGTGGGCGGGCCGCACAAGGCCGAGGCGCCGCTGACCAGCGACATCGTCCTGATCAAGCCGGGGCTGTCCTACACGTTCCCCAAGCAACCCGTACTGGGCGGCGTGGGGGGCAATCCGTGGATTTTCGCGGGATTCACCGACGGCGCCGGCGCCCCATTGGGTGACGCCACGCTGCTGGGCCGTTGCGTACAGCTGAGCCAGTTACTCGGCTGACCGAGAGACCTACCGAGCTGCGTGAGAGGTGAGCAGTGACTCACCTCTCACGCCTTTTGACGCGACACCCTAAAGGGTGTGCCCACAAAGACACTGCGCTAATAGCGCAGTGGGTTTCGAGGCGCACGCTTCAGCGTGTCGCTCGGGGTGTTGAAGGTACGTTGACGAGCGAAGAGCAGTTTCTTGCAATGCCCGCTGAGCCCTCCTACGTTCCCATCATGTCGCCGATGACGGCCGAGGAGCTGCTGCATTGGTCGGTGCCCGGCAAGCGAGCTGAGCTGGTGCGCGGGGTGCTCGTCGTCCTCGAGCCGGCGGGATTTCGGCACGGGGCGGTGAGCGCGGCGCTGACCAGGCTATTGGGCGATCATGTAGCGATGCATCGATTAGGGGTTGTCCTCGCTGCCGAGACCGGATTCCGCCTCGAAAGCGACCCCGACACAGTGCGGGCACCCGATGTCGCGTTCGTGCGCCAGGATCGCATTCCTGATCCTGAGCCGCGCGGATACGCCGCGCTCGCTCCGGACCTGGTCGTGGAGGTATTGTCTCCAGACGATCGACCCGGCAAGACGCTCGCCAGGGTGAGCGACTGGCTGAACGCCGGCTGCCGGCTGGTGTGGGTGGTGGATCCGGTGCGGCGGCTGGCGCGCGTGTACCGGCAGGATGGGAGCGAGACGGTGGTGGCGGAGGCGGAAGCGCTGGATGGGGAGGACGTGGTGCCGGGGTTCCGATGCCTGCTTGGTGAGATCCTCTCACAGCCGCGCAGCGCGCACGTCGAGTAGCGGGCATTCCGGTCTCGATCGCGGAATTCGTTGTCGCTCGGTCTGGCTCAGCGTCACGAGCCGCCGAAGTCGTGAACTGGTCCGCGCAATGCGCGTTGGGGAACGCGAGGTTCGCGTCGGGGACGGTGTAGTCGACGGTCGACCGGGCGACGATCGTTTGCCCAGGCGCCCGGTCGTCGTCGAGACCCGCGAGAGGCCTGTCGAGGTCCGCCGGGTCTCGGCAACCTGGCATCCAACCGCCCCGCGCGAACGCCGCA
>DATFTG010000045.1:0-2773 GCA_035262265.1 Gemmatimonadales bacterium | reverse complement strand
CCCCGCCCACCAGTCGAGCGTCACGGGGTCGCTGAACGCCAGACGCCCGTCGGCGGCCAGTGTGGTATTGCGGTCGCGGCCGTCGCGCGTGGCGACGCGGTGCACCGCGAGGAGACCGATGCGCGATCGCCCCCACTCCTTCAACACGCGAGCGACTGAATACGAGTTGGCCGGCTGGATCCCGGCTTCCCGCTCCGTGAACAGCTGCAACAGGCCGACGGTGAGGCCGGAGACCTTCCCGCTCAATCGCCCTCCGCCGACGATCGGCACGGGGTTGCCCAGCGTGTCGATCCCGATGCGACGGCTGAAGAACAGCTCCACCGCCTGCGGCGTGCCCGCCGAGAACACCCCGGCGTTCTCGAGGAAGAAGGGACGCTTTTCCGGAAAGAACAGCGGAAAGCGCGTGAGGTTGGTCTGTTGCTGATCGACCTCGACCTGGGCGAAGTCGGTGTTGTACGTGGCGTCGAGCGTGAGACTGGGCGTGATGCCCAGCTTGGCATCGACGCCGACCTCGTTGGGGAAACTCGTCGAGTCCCACGCCGCGGCGATCGTATCCGGCGAGTAGAGGTGTCGTGCCGACGTCAGGACGTACGGCGTGACGGTGGCGATGCGCTGGCGCGGGACATCGAGATCGACCAGGCGTCCGGCGCGTGACACCCGGTACAGGCTGTACTGCAATGGTATCGGCGACCAGAACGCCTCTTCGTTGCGGCGGCGGATGCTGCGCGCGACGTTCAAACCCCACGTCTGTTGCCGCCCGCTGCCGTAGCGCAGCGTCGAGAATGGGATGCGAAATTCGGCATACCAGCCCAAGCTGTCGGTGCGCGTCGCCACCTTCCAGCTCGCATCCCAGTTGAGGTTGAAGCCGCCGGCCGATCCCGCCTGCGCCCTGCTCTGCCCCTGCTGGAACACCCCACCACCTTCGCCTTCCTTGATCACCTGGCCGTCGTACTCGATGCCCGCCGGCGTAGTGGCGAACACAAAGCCGTTCTGCCGGTCGGCGAACGTATCGAAGATGATGGCGACGTAGTCCGAATTGCTGAGATCGCCGTCGCGCACCCGCTCGCCAGGAACGATGCCCGCCGCTTCGCGGTCGAACATCCAGGCCCCGATGTACAACGCCTCGCCGTCGGTGAGAATGCGCACTTCGGTCCGCTCCGTGCTCGGCGCACCCTGCCGGGGTTGCCGCTGCACGAAGCCGGTCAGCGGCTCGGCCTGCTGCCACACCGCTTCGTCGAGCCGGCCATCGATGGTCGGCACGGCGGTGATGCGCGCCGGACGGGCCACGCGTACGGGGTCCTGGGCCGCGAGCACACGCGAGGCAAGCAGGAGAGCAGTCGCGAGCAGGCGTCGGAACGTCATGTTGCTTCGGACCTCACCGCTTAGCCGATGATCTTCCAGTAGATCGCGTAGCGCTCGTCGAACAGGAGATGGAATGGCACGAAGGTCACGTCGCGTGACTGACCCACGGTCTCGAACTGCAGCCCCGTCCCGTTGCGCTTGATCCATGCGGCAGGATCGCCGGTGGCGTTGAATGTGGGAGCGTCGATCGCGGCAGCCTTGTACTCCGGCACCGTGCGGGGCTTCGTCGGCTCGGCCCGCAGCACGTCGGGCGTGAGCCCCTCGGAGCCGAGCTTCCCGGCCAGCACCAGCGGTCCGTACATCACCGCCTGGAGGGTGGGATCGTCGGGCATCGGGTGCAGGTGCAGCGCCATCGGGAGCGAGATCGCGAGCCTGTCACCGTCGCGCCACGTGCGATCGAGCACATAGTAGCCGCCCGGCGCGGCGAACCCGTCGAGGACGCGGCCGTTGAGCGTCGCCGCGCCGCCACGAGCGGCCCAGTAGGGCACCCGCACGCGCAGGGCGAAGCGCACGGGCCGCGCCGCGCGGACCGTGAGGGTCGTGCCTTCCTCTTCGGGGAAGCGGGTCTCCTGCACCAGGCGTATGGCGCGCTCCTGCCAGTCCAGCGCGGAGGCGATGAAGAGGTTGACGTAGATCCCGCGGTCGTCGTGGAAGTAGATGCTGTCGCCCAGCTTCGAAAATGCCTCGCTCATCGTCCCGGTGCAGCACCAGTAATCGGCGCCGGGTGTCCCGAACAGCTTCCACAGACCGGATCCCAGGTTCACGTAGTACAGCTTTTCGCCGTCGCGGGGATGCTGGCTTCCCAGGATTCCGTTCCACAGGGCGCGCTCGTAGAACTCCGCGCAGGCGGGATCCGCAGTCCACGAGAAGAGGTGGCGGGTCAGCTTCAGCATGTTGTAGGTCGTGCAGTCCTCCTGCGTCTCACCGGACAGCTCCGTCGACAACACGCCCGGTTCGGTGTTCCAGCCCTCGCCGTTCGAGGTGCCACCGGTGCAGTAAGCCCGCTCGGTCGTCACCTGGCGCCAGAAGTACTCCGCGATGCGCCGGTAGCGCTCCTCGCCCGTGAGCTCGTAGCGGCGCGCGGCGCCGATCACCTTGGGGATGTTGGTATTGGCATGCAGTCCCTTGAGCTCGTCGCGGCCCTGGGCCAGCGGCGCGAAGAACCGCTCGTGATCGAAATGATGGGCCACCCACGCCGTATAGTCGTCGTTCGTGACGGCGGAGAGGTTGTACAACAGCTCGTTCATGCCGCCGTACTCGCGCTCGAGCACCCGCTGCATCGCCGCGTCGGAGAGCGGCTGCACCCAGCGCCCCGTCCACCGGGCCATTCCCTTCACCACGTCGAGGGCCTGCGCGTTGCCGGCGAGGGTGTGCATATCGAGCAGCCCGGCCATGATCTTGTGCACCGTGT
>DATFTG010000044.1:0-2102 GCA_035262265.1 Gemmatimonadales bacterium | reverse complement strand
CGCGGTCGGCGGCAAAATGGACAACGACCCCACCGAGTTTCACCGGACGGTCCCGCCGCCTCGACTGCCCCGACGCCCACGCTGAGCGGAGCCGCTCGAGCGCGGTAACCCTGCGTCGTATCAGCCGTTCTGTTGTGGCGCACTGCCCCTGCCGGTTGTGGATATCCGGAACGGACCAACATCCTGTTGCGTAGTCCATCGGCCCATGCGATACTTCGAAAACTTCACCTTCACCTTCCAGTCGTCACGCTGGATCAAGGTCGTCGCGTTCGGATCAAGGGTCACGGTCGGATCGAGTAGTCGCTGTCACAGTCGAATCGGGTGGGTCGCGTACAAAACAGTAAGGAGGGGCTGCATGCGCAGACTTAACAGAGTGCTCGCGAGCTTGACGCTGGTAGGCGCGATGACGCTTGGTGGAGTCGTGCTGACGCGCCAGGTCCTGGCTGTCGCAAACGAGGCCAATTCTGAGCGATTGAGCCGGGCGGTCCTCGCGTACATCGGTGAGAAGAACCCCAGCGCACCCATCAAGGCCTTCCAGCGATATCCGGAAGTGCTCTTCGCGGAGAGCGAGCGCACGCAGATCGACCATTGCCTGGCTCTGGCCCAGGCGGAGGTCGAGTCGGAGTTCAAGCACGACGCGGTCGGCGCCGCCGGCGAGGTCGGGCTCTACCAGACTCTGCCGTCGACGGCCGCTCTGTTCGAGTCCAAAGTCGGCCCCTTCAAGCGTCCGGTCCTGAAAGGACAGCGCGACCTCGGTGACCTGGCCATCCCCACGGTGAGCACGAAGTTCGCGATGGCCTATCTGCGCGACATCATGACCCGCAAGCCCAACATCAAGGACGCCCTGACCGAGTACAACGGCGGCCCCGCCGGGCGTCATCCGGCCTACTACCGCATGGTGATGGGCACCTACGTGGAGATCCTGGAGCGCAGCGAGCTCAAGTGCCGCTACCAGGCGGCGCCGAAGCGCGAGCCGGTCATGGCGCTTCTCGCCCGCGTCTAGGGCCTGGGGACGGGCGGCGCAGCGCGTGCGCTTCGGTCTTGAAAAAAGAAGCGCCCGCGCGCCCGCGCCAGCACCTCGGAGGTCGCCAGCTCTTCGAGCCAGCCCTCGACGTCGACGTAGCGCTCATGGCGCGCCGTCAGGCGCCCGCGTCCCAGGATTGGGGTCTCGAGGGGGACCGGCTTCACGAAGCGCGCGGTGATCTCACCGGTCACGGAGAGGCGGCCGGTGGCGCGCACGGCGGCGCCGGCCAAGACCTCGTCGAGGTACGTGGTGACGATACCGCCGTGCGCGGCGCCCTTCGGCCCCTCGTAGCGCCGCGGCACCTGGATCGGTGACAGCACGCCCTCGTCGGTCTTGAAGCACCGCACCCGAAGCCCGATCGGGTGCTCGGGGCCGCACCCGAAGCACTGGGAGAAGAGGTCCCCGGGCTCCTCGGTGAGGAACTGCTCCTCGAGTGTCGCGAAGCGGGTCCGGAAGACCTCGGGAAGGGGCTCGGGGGTCGGCACTTACAGCGCGTCGATCCCGCGCGCGAGGGCGAAATCCTTCGCGGTGAGCCCGCCGTCGGAGTGGGTCCACACCGACACCGTGACCTCGTTGTAGTGGATCGTGATGTCCGGATGATGGTTCGCCCGCTCGGCGAGGGCGGCCACCCAGTTGACGAAGACCATGGCCGCCTTGAAATCCGGAAACCGATAGGTTCGCTCGATCGCCTTGCCGGCGCGCTTCCAGCCCGGGGTCTGGGCGAGCTCGGCGGTCACCTGCGCGTCGGCGAGCGGGCTCACCGCGCCACCCCGCGCTGAACCAGCGGCGCCCAGTCGTCCAGCGAGCGGGTCAGCTTGCCCACTACCTTCGCCTCGTCGTCCCACCGCCTCAGCGCGACGGCGTCCCGCGCCCATCGATGCTCCGCGAACCGTGCGGCGTCGTCAGGCGACATGATGCCCCCCTGAAGGCGGAGGGTGTGGCGCGAGCCCGGCGAGAGGCGATCGAGGTATCCGGGGTCGGTCGCGCAGAGATAGCGTTTGGCGTCGGCGTGCATGCGCACGCACCAGGCGACCCGCTCGGGCACCCAAGGGGCCAGCAGCTCGGCGCCGAGCTCGTG
>DATFTG010000043.1:0-4836 GCA_035262265.1 Gemmatimonadales bacterium | reverse complement strand
AATTTCTTCGGATGGGGCGGCATCCTGTGGAGCCGCCTCGCCGCGTCCGGCAACGTCGCCTCCTACGTGACCGTCGACCGCGGCGGCTATGTGCTGAACCCGCAGTGCGACTGCAGTCCGGTGGCCGTGGGCGCGCTGCAGTTCAAGGACTCCGCGGCCGCGACCAGCGTGAATCTGACCCTCGACCACATGATCGTGCGCGGATCGCACGGACCGGCGATCCAGATGCGCCGTGTGGGCACCGGGACCGTCAGCTTCACGAACAGCCAGTTCTACGACAACGACGCGTACGACCCGATGGTGAGCGCGTTCCTGTCGCAGCCGAACCAGCTGTCGATCACCGGCTCGGACCTCTATCACTACCGGCGCTGGGTGATCGGCACGAGCGGGACGGCGGGCGATTCGGTCGTCGCCACCAACAACTGGTGGGGCGACGTGCTCGGTCCCGACACGGGCTACGCCGGGAGCGACAGCCTCGGCCGGCCGGCGCTCAACTTCAACAACGTCATCGTTGCGCCGTTCCGGACGACGCCGGTGTTCCCGGTGGGGCCCGCGACGGCGCTGGTCGCGACACAGGATACGCTCTTGTCCCCGGCGCTCTCGACCACGGATTCGATTCGCGTGCGCATCGTGGACGCGGGCGGCCGCGGCGTGCCGGGCGGATCGGTGACGTGGACGCCCCCCGCCGGCACCTCGATCTCGCCGCTCACCCCGCCGGGAGACGGGGGCGGCCGTTTCGACGCCAACTGGGTGTTCACGAACTCGGCGGGCAGCAAGATCGCCACCGCGACGTCGGGTGCGGGGTCGGCGCGCTACATCGCAAGCGTCCAGCCGGGCGCCACCGTCGCCGCGAACTGGACCCTCGTCGGGTCGCCGGCGTCGCAGGGCACGGTCACCGGACCGAAGGCGATCACGTTCACCAGCACCAATCGCCGCGGCGTGATCGTGACGAACTCGCATGACCAGTTCAACAACGCCACGCAGCCGATCAACGGGTCGCTGTGCGCGTCGGCGCCGGGGCAAGGGTGCATCTTCATCTTCCCGCCCTACGCCCAGGTCGATTCGACCCACACCAGTAACGGCGCGTCGGGCGACACGATCTTCTTCCACTCGAACGTGCAGAATCCGTCGCCGTTCGTGCTGCGGGCGCAGTATTTCACGGCATCGGCGCCGATCGACGACTCGGTGATCGTGTCGATGGTCGCGATCCCCGGCGGCGTGAAGATCGACCGCGATCCCAATCAACAGGGCATCCAGACTCAGCCCGACACGAACACCATCTTCTCGCTCTGTCCCACGGGCCCGGGCAACACTTCTTGCCAGGGGACGTACACGGCGTCTGTGGTGGATTCCGGCCTGACGCCATTGCCGCCGGGGAACGAGAACCTCCAGTGGAACCTGGTGACGGGCACCGCGGTGACGCTCGACTCGACGACCCCGGTGCAGCACAACACGCAGTACGTGACGGCGCGCAGCAACGGCTTCGTGAAGCTCGCGGTGAAGGACGCGAGCGCGAATAATTTCGGCACCGACACGCTGCCGATCCTGGTCCAGCAGCTGCCGTCCGTCGTCATCGTCACGCCCGACACCGTCAGCGTGCTGGTGGGGAATTCGACCACGTTCCGCGGCACCGTCCTCGACGCGGGCGGCGACACGATGGCGATCCCGGTGCACTGGCGCGACGACAACACGGTCAACCGCCATCTGACGATCACCGATTCGTCGGTGGCGAATCAGGTCACCGTCCGTCTCGACAGCACGCCGTTCGGGAGCGAGTACATCACCGGCTACGCGATCGGCGGCCCGGGGGACACCGCGTACGGCTACGGCCAGGTGATCAATCCGCTCGCGCTGCAGCTGACGGTCGGCCAGCAGCCGTGGGCGGTCGCCGCCAACTCGCAGACCCACGCCGTTTACGTCGGCCATCAGGGCGGCCAGCTGTACCGCATCAACGGGACGACGGAGGCCCTCGTCGACTCGCTGTCGGCGGGAGCGTTCACGAGCTCCGTGGCCCTGAACTCGATCACCAACCACGTCTTCGTGGGGACGGATCAAGGCGTGGCGGTGGTCGACGGTGCCACGTTGTCGCCGATCGCGACGGTTGCCGCCGGCACGACGCAGCAGGGGGTCACGAATCGCCAGGGGCTGACGGTCGATTCGCTCAACAACCGCGTCTACGTCACGGTGGACATCGGGTCCGCGGCCCCGAACCCCATTCTACGCCGCATCGACGGGGCGACCAACGCCTTCTCGCCGTCCAATGACGTCGCCCTGCCGGCCCTCGGCACCGCCGCCGCCTTCGACGCGGCGAATGGACTGGTCTACGTCGTGCTCTCCGACAGCGCTCTCGTCCTGGCCGTCGATCCCGTGGCCAAGACATTCACGCGGATCGCCGTGGGCACCACTCCGGTCGCGGTCGCCGTGAATCCGGTGACGAACCGGGTGTACGTCGTCAACCAGGGCTCCAACAATGTCTCGGTAATCGACGGGTCGACGCAGTCCGTGATCACGACCATCTATATCGGCTACTACATCGCCAGCGTGGCGGTCGATCCGGCGAGCAACAGGGTCTACGTCGGAGCGGTCAACATCGCCTACCTGCTGGTGATCGATGGCCAGCTCAATGTGTTCCAGTCGATCATCTCGCTGTCGCCGTTCTCCGACGAGGAGCTCGGCGTCGCGTTCGATGCGGGGAACAAGAAGGTCTGGACGGCGAACTACTCGACGACTTCGGTGACGAGGCTGAAATACTAGTTAGTTTCTAGTCATGTCTCGCCGCCAAACCGTCACGGTCTCCGTCGGCAATGTCCGGGTGGGCTCCTGCCACCCCATCGTCGTGCAGTCGATGACCAACACCGACACCGCCGACGTCGCCGCCACCGCCGCCCAGGTGCGCGCGCTGCACGCAGCCGGCTCGGAGCTGGTGCGGGTCACCGTCAACAACGACGCCGCCGCCCGGGCGGTGCCTGCGATCGTCGATCAGGTCGCTGTCCCCGTCATCGGCGATTTTCATTACAACGGGCATCTGCTGCTCACGAAGTATCCCGCCTGCGCCAAAGCCCTCGCCAAGTACCGCATCAATCCCGGCAACGTCGGCGCCAAGCGCCGCGACGAGCACTTCCGCCAGATCGTCCAGGTCGCGATCGACGAAGCGAAGCCCGTCCGCATCGGCGTGAACTGGGGCAGCCTAAATCAGCAGCTGCTCACCGAGATGATGGACGCCAACGCGAAGCTCGCGGAGCCCAAGGACGCGCGCGACGTGACGATGGACGCGATGGTGGAGAGCGCCACGCGCTCCGCCGCCCTCGCCGAGGAGACGGGGCTCCCCCACGATCGCATCATTCTCTCGGCGAAGGTGTCGGGCGTGCAGGATCTGATCGACGTCTATCGCCGTCTGGCAGCGACCGGCGACTATCCGTTGCACCTCGGCCTCACCGAGGCGGGGATGGGGACGAAGGGCGTCGTGGCGTCGAGCGCGGCGCTCGGCATCCTCCTGCAGGAAGGCATCGGCGACACGATTCGCGTCTCCCTCACGCCGCGTCCCGGCGGTGATCGCACCGAGGAAGTCCTCGTTGCGCAACAGATCCTGCAGTCGCTCGGGATCCGGAGTTTCGCCCCGCAAGTCACCGCCTGCCCGGGGTGCGGCCGCACCACATCGACCTTCTTCCAGGAGATGGCGGAAGAGATTCAGGGCTACTTGAAAGACCGCCGCCCCGAGTGGCAGCGCCGCTATCCGGGATCTGAAACGCTGCGCGTCGCGGTGATGGGGTGCGTCGTGAATGGGCCGGGGGAGTCGAAGCACGCCGACATCGGCATCTCGCTGCCGGGCACATTCGAGGAGCCGAAGGCGCCGGTCTACGTCGACGGCGAACTGCGCGTCACCCTCAAAGGCGACACGCTGGTCGCCGATTTCCTGAAGATTCTCGAGGAGTACGTGGAGCGCCGCTACGGCGCCGGCACCGTTGTCTCGACGGGATAGCCGGCCTTTTTCCAGGCGGCGAAGCCGCCTTCCAGATTCCACACTTCGCGGCCGCGCGCCGCCACGATGCTCGCCGCAATCGCCGAGCGGCTCGCCGTCTGACATTGCATCACGACCGGACCCGGCGGCAGCTCGTCGAAGCGGGCGGGGAGATTGCCCAGCGGGATGTGGCTTGCCCCGGGGATGTGGCCGTCGTCCCATTCATAGCGGGCCCGGACGTCGACGACGAAGACGTCGCCCTTCGCCAGACGCTCCGCCAGCCGCTGGGCCGTCATCTTGCGGATCGAGCCGAGGCTCCCGCCGGCGCCGCGCCACGCGGCGAGCGTCTCCTCGTCGCACTCGATGTAGCCGCCGATGCGATCGAGACCGATCATGGCGAGGTCCCGCACCGCCTGATCGAGCGCGTCGACCCGCCCGTGATCGATCAACAGGTAGAAATCCCGCGTGTAGGGGACGAGCCACCCCGCCCACGTGGTGAACGATCGATTCAGCGGGATGTTGATCGTACCGGGGATGTGGGCCGTCGCGTAATCGGCGGCGGCGCGCGTGTCGACGAGCAGCGTTCCCTGGGCGAGCAGCTCGCCTGCCCGCGCCGCGGCGATGCGCTGCGGCCGCCGCGAGCCGCCGAGGATGCGCGGGCCGTCGCGGTTGATACGCTTCATCTCACCGAAATAGGTCGGCGGCTCGGGCTGCCCCTCGAGCACCGCGCTCACGAACTTCGCCTCATCGGTGATATGAAATGCCCAGTTCGCGATACGCTCGTAGCCCAGCGTGCTCTGCGGCATCGCGCCGAGCGACTTGCCGCACGCTGAGCCGGCGCCGTGTCCGGGCCAGATCTGGAGGTGGTCGGGGAGATC
>DATFTG010000042.1:0-11879 GCA_035262265.1 Gemmatimonadales bacterium | reverse complement strand
CGAACCGCAACATTTCCGGCGTGGCCGGCGCGGCCGTGATCGCCGAGTTCGGTGCGGTGGGTTCACGGGAGCAGGCGGCCAGCCACACGCCGGCAACGGCGGCCGCCAGGAACAGTCGCTTCATCGCAACACCTCCAACGGTGAGCCAGGCCACAATGCAGAGAAGACCATCGTATGAGGCCGACAGCGCGCCGCAAGAGGTGCAAGTTCCGAGCCCGGTCGCTCCGCGTTCAATTGCGAGACGCGGACATGACGCCGGTTAGGTGGCGTTCAGGTCGTCAGTCGGTTCGGGGCGGATGGCGACGTAACTACGCTGATCCCGCCGGACCGCAGGCGCGCCGATACCTCCGCCGCTACGGAGTCACGCTCGTTCATGCCCTTCCTCCCTCAGCGGCGCTCAGCCGCTGCCGGATCGCGCCGAGGTGATAGGCGGTGTGGGCGATCGCGCCGAACGCCG
The DNA here is from genome assembly GCA_035262265.1 of Gemmatimonadales bacterium. Classification (GTDB taxonomy): domain Bacteria; phylum Gemmatimonadota; class Gemmatimonadetes; order Gemmatimonadales; family GWC2-71-9; genus DASTHG01. The sequence goes on along the minus strand of DATFTG010000042.1, from coordinate 11,422 downwards.
TGCCGATCGCATCTTCGTCCCAGGTGCTCCGCATCCCGACCGCCACGACCAGCTCCTGGTAGGCACGCCGCAGCGACGCTCGCAGTGCCGCCCACGCCGCGTCGTCGACCACGGAGACCGTCCAGCTGTGGCCGCGGTCGCGCGACGCGGCCTCACCCCGCAGCGCGCGGGTCGTGAGCGTGACGCTCGATTCCAGGTGGTGCACGTGCCCCGCGATCGTCGTATGGCCGGGTCCACCCACCTGTGACGCTTGCGACGCGGTCAGGGTGTCGATCGTTGCCAACACACCGGTCCCGACGGCGGTGTCGGTGAAGTAGGTCCACGGCCCGGGCGCCCCTTCGAAGCCCTCGCGCAGCATGCGCGCGACGAGACCAACGGCGACGGCAGGCGATATCCCGGTCATCTCCCGCGACCTTTCTTTCCGGAGCGAGTCCGTTGCACGAGATTCCAGAACTGGCGCTCGCCGATGATGGTGACGACGTGTCCCCGAGCGGCGAGGCGTCTGATCTCCATCAGCTTCAGACCCCCGACGGTGCCGGCGATCTGCAGCGCATTGGGCCGTCCGCGCACCAGCACGTCGGTGGCACGCCCCGGCGCGGACTGCACGATCGCGCCGGCGCGCTTGGCGGCGGCGACCGCCTCGCGCCGTGGCCGGCTCAGGAAGCCTGTGAATGAAACCCGCTTGCCGCGCAAATCCTTCACCCGCCCGAACTGCGGCGCGGTGCGCGCGTGCTGCAGCGCCGTAATCAGATCGCCCGCGGCCTCGTAGCGCTTGCCGCGCACGCCGAGGCACCGGTGAATCACTTCCTTCAGGTGATCGCTGCAGGGCAGCGTGCGGACGTCGCGGCTGCGGATCACGCCGCTGATGTCGCCCCGCAGGAGCATCACGGCGATCAGTCCCACCTGATAGATGTCGTCGCGCTGCTGCCAGCGCCGCACCCGGCCCCACGCGATCTCGTTCGGGACGTTGAGCAGATTGAAGGCGTCGGCGGTGACACCGCGGCTCGACAGCTGATGGGTGGCGATCCCGAAATCGCCGAGTTTCAGCTGCTCGTGCTCGCACACGAAGACGTTGAACGGTGTGAGATCGCGGTGCAGCGCCTGGCCGCGGTGCAGCGCGTCGAGCACGGAGAGAATGCCCGCGATCTCGCGGCGCACGAACCGCTCCGACTGCGGCCCCGCGCCGGTGAGCCAGGCTCCGAGATCGCCGTGTTCGGCGTACTCCATGGAGAGGCAGTAGCGGGTGCGCGCGCCGTCCGTCACCACGAAACGGTCGTGAATGCGCAGCGCCCTCGGGCTCCGGCCGAGCAGCTCGGCGAAATACGCTTCCCGCAGCCACGGGGTGAGCCGCTCCGTGATCTTGACGCATACCTGGGCCGGCAAGCCGCCGCGCGGCTCGGGCGTCGCGAGGTGGACCTCCCCGAACCCGCCTTTCCCGACCAGCCGCTCCAGGTGATACGTCCGGCCGCTTTCGGAGCTCGCGACGCTCGGCGGCGTGGCGCTGCCGGAAGCGGCGCGGGCGCCCTGCGTCGAGCGCCGCGCGGCCTGCGTCGACCGCCGGGTGAGGCGGGACAGGGTTGCGCGGGTCTGTGTCGCCATTCAACTATTTGAGCCCCGACCGCTCGTGGAGTCAAGTGAACACGATCGCCCGGAAGCGATTGGCCCACCAGTTCCTGTCGCAGCCGACGCTCCGGTCGGCGGCCGACGTCGTGCGCGCGCTCGGTGCAGTGCAGTCGCAGGACTACAGTGGCGCGAAGTGGGCCCTCGGACAGCGATCCCGCACGCTCACCGATGCCCACGTCGAGCGCGCATTCACGAACGGGACCATCCTGCGCACGCACGTGCTGCGCCCCACCTGGCACTTCGTGAGCCCCGCGGACGCGCGCTGGATGCTCGAGCTCACGGCACCACGCATCCGTGCCAGTCAGGCCTACCACGAGCGGTTTCTCGGGCTCGCATCACCCGTGTTTCGGAAGAGCAACCGCGTGCTCGAGCGCGCGCTGCAGGACGGCAGGCAGCACACCCGTGACGAGCTGGCGGCGCTGTTGCGGCGCGGCGGGGTGCGTGTGCAGAGCGGACAACACGTCGGACAGCTGCTGATGCGCGCGGAGCTCGATCGCCTGATCATCAGCGGTCCGCGGCGCGGCAAGCAATTCACGTACGCCCTGTTCGACAGCCGAGTCCCCGCGACACCGCCCAGGGACCGCGACGAGGCGCTGCACGATCTGGCGCTCCGCTACTTCGCAACGCGGGGACCTGCCACGGTGCAGGATTTCGCGTGGTGGTCGGGGTTGACGGTCGCCGATGGGACGCGCGGAGCGGCGGCCGCCGGGTCGGCCCTGGAGCGCTTCACCGCGGAGGGGCGCACCTACTGGTACGATCCGTCGCGCGGGGGACCGCGGGCCGCCCGCGCCGCCCACCTGCTGCCGAATTACGACGAGTATGTCGTCGGCTTTCGCGACCGCAGCGCCGTCGCCGAGCGGCTGCTCGCGGCCCGGCCGCGCCACCGCGTGGATGGGCTCATCGGCCACGTCGTCGTCGTGGATGGGCAGATCGTCGGCGGCTGGCGCCGCATCCTCGGCAAGGCGCTCGACATCGAGCTGCAGCTGCGCGTGCCGTTGACGGCGCGCGAGCACGATCTCGTGCGGCGCGCCACGCGGCGTTTCGGCAAGTTCCTTGGAGTGCCGGTGCGAGTCCGGATGAGAAAGCCGCGCGAGTAAGCTGCGCGGGAGGTTACGGGATTCGAATCCCGCCGGTGACCTTCTTGAGCTGCTGCTCGAGCCGCTGCTGCGCCGCTTCGATCACGCGACGCGCATCGCCGACCTGAGCAGCAGCCTGCGATTTCACCTGCGTGACCTTGGCCCCGAGCGGCGCAGCCGCCGAATCGGCGAAGCGGTCGACCCGGGCGCGCACCGTCGCCTCGGCGGCGTGGACTTTGTCTCCGATCGCGGCGCGCAGTCCGTCGGCGACCGCCGCGTCCAGATTGGAGCGCACCTGGAGCTGCGGCTTGCTCAGCGTGCCGCTCAGCTCGGCGCTCAGGACCAGATGATCGATGTGCGAGACGACCTGCCACAACAGGTCGGCCACCGCTCCTCCCGCACCGCCGCTATCGCGCTGCCAGGCCGCTCGCGGAGCGAGCACCTGCCAGCGCGCGTGGACCGAGTCGCCGGAGAGACTGAACCCCAGTGTCAGATCGCCCTTTCCCGGCACGACGCGAAGCGGCAGGCCCGGGAGATGAATGTCGGGGATCGACACGTCCTGAACCGTCCCTCCGACGGCGTCTCGCGGCGTGTCATGCACGTGGTCGAACATCGCGTCCGCGGATAGCGTCGGCGCCCGCAGCTCGAAGTTGGTGGGACGTCCGTACAGCGCCGGCGCACTGGTCAACCCGGTCAGTCGGCCGGAGTAGGACCGCACGGCGCTGTCCGCGCCGACGAGCAGCGACACCTCCGCGTCGCGCAGCAGGAATCCCGGCAGCGTCCTTTCGCGGGGGAACTGCACCGTCACGCCCCTGCGGCGCACCGGGCCGGGCTCGGCACGCGGCTTGAGCCCCGGCGGCATGTACTCCCTGGCCAGCTGCGTGTAGTAGAGGGCGCGCTGGAACTTGGCCACCGCCTCCGGGCCGAACAGCACCCAGGCGATGGCGCTGGCATCGATCGGCGGCAGGCGCACGAGGTTTTTCGCGAACGCGTAATCCCGCGTTCGGGCGGCGGCGAGCGCGGCAACACCTTGGTCGAGCGAAGCCGCGCCGGCTTGCACGTCGCGCTCGAGCGACACCACGCGATCCCGGGTTTGTTTCACCCGGTCGAAGGTGCGGCGCGCGTCGCGCAGCAGCGCGAGGTCGGTGGGCTTGGCGCCCTGGAGGCGCTGCGCGAATGCCACCGCCGAATCGGCGGTGGCCTGCACGTTCAAGGCGCCGAGCTGTGCGGCCCAGGCGCGGCCGCTCGAATCGGCGTGGGCGGCCAGCGACTCTGCCGCCTGTACGGTCTGCAGCCTGCGCGGATCGAGGCTGTCGATGCTGAGCGCGCCGGTGGCGAGCTGCAGCAGCGGCACCTGCAGTGCCGGCTGCGCCGCCCACGACCGCACGTTGGCCATGATCTGCTGGGTGGCGCTCGCACCGTGGGAGGGGACGAAGCCGCTCGTCGTGCGTTTCGTCCCGAACCGCAGCCCCGTCGCGGCGAGGCGATCGATCGCCACCTTCTTCTCGAACAACGGCGCCAGCTCGAGCTGGGCGACGAGCTGATCGGCCTGCATCAGGTTCTTCAGCGAGTCGAACGGGCTGGCCGCCACGAACCCCGCAATGGTGACGTTGCCGCGCGTCAGCGCGATGTGCAGCGATCGCACCTCGACGCGAGCCCCCAGCACCGCCGTGCCGCCGCGCTCGACGGCGAACCGCCCCAGACGGTCGGCGAGCAGCAGCCACGCCGCGACGACGAGGACGAGAAACAGCGCGAACGGGACGATCGCGCGCCAGCGAAACACCTTCGTCTCAGGCACTGGGCCGGAACAGCCGGTAGATGCCGAACAGCCGGGAGGCGGTGATGGCGCGGTACAGCGCGCTGTTCTTGACCCGCTCCCCCAGCGTCTCGCGGTAGCGCCGCACGCCCCAGCGGCTGGCGAGATAGATCGGCGCGAGCAGCACCAGCGCGGTGACGAGACTGCCCAGCACCACGCTGTTGTTGAAGTTGGTCAGCGGAATCAGCGGCGCGTTCGCGAGCGCCGTCCACAGCGGCGTGAGCGCCGGGATACCCAGCAGCAGCACACGGCCCAGCGCGTCGAACGCCGGGTCGAGCGCGAAGCCGAGCGGCGTGGCGATCGCCCATCCCAGGGCCGCTCCGGGGAGCGACACGTTGAGGAGAAAGATCAGCGCGACGACGAGCAGGTTGTGGAGGCTGAGGAGCGGGGTGAAGCCGAGGATCGTCCCCAGCGCGATCCCCGCCGCCACCTGGCCCGGCGTTCCTTCGCTGTGCAGCGCCTTTACGAGGGACTGGAGCAGCTTCAGGACCAGCATACGCTAAGGTATACCCCGCACCGGGGGCGGCCAGTCGGTGGGGTCGGATTGTGAAGGGTTCGTCAGGGTGCTGGCGCCGCCAGCGATTCGGGGTGAGAATCCAGTTCCCCTCTTTTTGGAGTGACGTGATGCAGCCCCGTACTTATGCTCTCCTCCTGGCCGCCCTGGTGCTTCCCGGGACGGTGGCTGCCCAGGCAGCCACGACCGCCGCCGCCGCGCCGCCAGCCAGTCCGGTCGCCGATGCATTTCGTCAGCAGGAGCAACGGTATGCGCGTATTCTGGTCGCGGCCGCCGAAGCGATGCCGGCCGAGAAGTACAGTTATCGTCCCACTCCGCAGCAGATGAGCTTTGCCGAGATCCAGGTCCACCTCGCCAACGAGGGCAATGACGAGCTGTGCGGCAAGCTCACGGGGATCGCCGTGCCGCAGCGCGCGAAGGTCGACACGACGGCCACAAAAGAGCAGCTCGTGACGCGGCTGAAGGAGACGTTCGGGTTCTGCGAGACGGCTTTGGCGAAGCTCGACGACTCGAAGCTCTCGACGCCGATCCAGCTGTTCGGTCCCAATCCCTTCTCGCAGGCCGCCGCGATCCTGATCACCGTCGGCGACTGGGCCGATCACTACAGCCAGGAAGCGAATTACCTGCGGCTCAACGGCGTCCTGCCGCCGACCGCACGGCCGCGCAACTAGGCCAACCTGGCGCGAAGGACCGGCGATCCGGGCCGACACGCGAGGCCCCCGCTGACGCGGGGGCCTCGTAGTCTCCGGTCAATCACGGCAGCTCCGTCACTGCGTCAGAAGCGGCAACGCGGTCGTTCCTTCGAGCTGCACGGCCTGCAACGCCTGTGGATCCAGCCCGAGCACAGCGAGGATCGTCGGGGCGATCTGCGCGGTCTGGACCACCGTCGCATCGTCACCACCGCTCAAACCGGGCGCGGAGATCAGGATCGGCACGTTGGTGTCATCGTGACTGAATCCGCCGTGCTCGGCGAGCTTTGTCGCGGTCGGTTTCGCGTAGATGACACCATGCTGGACCAGGGCAAAGAGATCGGGCGTCCGGCTGTCGGTCGTCGGGTCATCGAACATCGCCGCGAGGTCCGGTCCCGACAGCAGGCTCGCAATTCCGGCCTGGGATTGCGCTGCTGCCAGGGCCGACGCCGCAGCGCCTGTCTTACTCTGATCGGTCAGCCACAGCAGTGCGATGTCGTCCTCGGTCGATTGGGCCACCAGTCCTGCCTGTACGGCATTCACCAGCTGGGGAATCAGACTGCCGTTGACGATGCGCCGCAGCCCGGGGTCGATCGGCGATTGTCCATGCTTGGCTGTAATGATGATGAGGGTCCTCGCAAACAGCCCTTGGCGCTTGAGCTCACCGACAAAACGGCCGAGGGAGGCATCGACGAACCGCAGTGCGTCCTCCAGCCCCGCGCTCGGCGTTCCCGCGGCGTCGATGTAGCCGGCCGTCTTCTGCCCGACACTGACCGCCTGGAAATTCATGCCGAACAGCGCCGGCACGCCGACGTGGTGCAGGCCGGCGTGGTCCTCGCCATCGATCTCGTTGACGATCGCCCCGACCTTGACCGCGTCGTAGGTCTCGGCGTCGGCGACATTCCTCGTCCAGTCGCCACCGCCGGGCGCATCGGAGGCGATCTCGGGTGTGAAGAGGTCATCGACGCCCTTGCCGGATGGCCCGCTCACAATCTCGTACGACGGGTGCTTGTCCGACCACGCGGTGCGCAACCCGGCCGCTTTGAGCACTTCGAACACCGTGTTGACACGCAGGAACTGATGGGGATACACCGGTGTGCAGCCATGCGACCCGTCGAGGGGCAGCGCCGCGGGATCGATCCCGCCGCCTGCATCGAGCGCCGCCGAGTTCAAATCGATCGACTCATCATAGACGACTTCGGTACCCTTGGTGCTGCAGTTGGACCCGGGGGGAGACAGCTGCCGGTCATAGCTGTCGTCGTAATACACGCCCGTAGAGCGCGGAGAGCCGCCGGTGAGAATCGCCAGCAGACCGGGATACGAGTCCGACGGTTTGGCCGAGGAAGCGTGCGTGAAGGTCGTGCCCTGGCGGCTCAACTGGGCGAGCGGCGAGGCGGGATGGCTCGCTACGAATCGAGAGAGATCGGATTCATGGAGACCGTCTACGCTGATGAGCAACACGTGATCGAAGCGGCCGGGCCTGGCAGCCGCCCGGTCGGCTCGGACAACGGAAGGATCAGTAACGGGCGCTGACCGATCGCAAGCCAGCGCAATGCCCAGCGGGATCAGCGCAGCAAAGTGCAACCTGGTTCGAGAGATCATGGTTGTCCTCGAGATGGAAATGATGACTGCAATTCCAGACTCGAAGAGATGTTCTCGCGTCGGAGTTTCGCATGCGCGACTCCGCAGTCACGGCTCGGTATCTGATCCCTGACGGCCGGCTGACACCTGAGGAAGAAACGGGCTGAGGCACGAAATCGCAGGTCGGCTCAAGCCGTCCCGAGCGGGGTGATCACCAAGGACCATCACGGTCAGATGGGGTTCAAGATCTCGACCCGTAGCTCGACCCACCCGTCCACCTGGTAATACTCGACCCGCAGCAGGTGCGGGCCGCCCGCGAGCGGCACGTCGTCGACCTGGGACTCGTGCGGGGCCCACGCGTCGATCCGCAGCGAGTCGTCGACCCAGACGCGCACCGCGTCGTCGCTGATAGTGCGCAACCGGTACGCGCCGGCCGGAAGATCCACGACCCCCGTGGCCTCGAGCGACCAGTGCTCCTGAGGAAGCCGAGCCATCGTCCGCGGCGGGCGATACCACATAAAGTCGAGCCTCGGCGCAACGCCCGAATCGAGCGGCTGTGCGAAGCGGTTGGCGCTGTCGCTCCAGGTGAAGAACCGCAGGCGCCAGTCGATCCGCGGCTCGAACCGCCCGTAGGAGAATCGATAGGGCTGCCCCGCCCCACGCACGACCCCGCGCGGCGACACCGTGGCCGCACCGCGATACTCGAGCGTGACACTCCAGTCGCCCGACGAATCGTGCGCCGGCGTCACCACCACTGTGTCGCCGACTCTCCCGCTCGTTCGCGACAGCTCGGCGACGCCGCGGCGCGACACGGTGCGCCAGCGTCCCGCAGGGCCTAATACCATGAGCCGCAGTGGCACGGCCCGCGTAGAATCGCCGGCCACAGGCCAGAGCTTCGGGCTCTGCCAGTCGTAGGGACCCCACTCGTCCACGATGATGGCGGACCGGTCGCGCCGCGACAGGAGAGACGTGGGATACCCGGTGAGCACGGGCATGCCCGTTGGCAGACCCGAACCAGCTGGCCTCGAGGTATCCCGCGTCGTCAGGTTGCTGGTGATGGTGAACCCCGTGGTGTCGCGCAGCACGGCAAGCGAATCGACGGAATTCCAGCTGTTATTGATGAACCTGAGCTGCGAAGTCTGGCGCACGCGCAGCGCGACTCGATTGCCCACGAACAGGTTGTCGTTGATCAGGTAATCACGGCTTTGGGTATCGTGATGCTTGGGGTATCCCCAGTCCGACGGCTCGATCGAATCAGCCCACAACCGGATCGCCGTCGAATCATAGGTGAAGCGATTCAACTGGATGATGTTGTCCTGACCGTGCTCGATCGCGATGCCGGTGCGATTGCCGCGAAAATCGTTCCCGAAGACTTGGGACGAGAAACTGTAGCCGCCCCACACACCGTACTCGCTTCCCCAGGCGCGGTTATTCATGATGGTGTTGCGGCTGAACGTCGCTTCGATGCCGTTGGCCGTGGCGTAGCTGACGTCATTGCCGTCGATGAGATTGTCGTTCGCGCCGCCGGTTCCCGAATCCATTGTCGTCTGACCAGCCCACAGAAACACGCCGTCGCCGCCGTGCGTGAGCGAGTTGTCGGCGACAATGTTGCGGCAGCTCTGTTCGTAGATCAACAGATCAGCCGAGTCCTGGCCGCGTGAATACCACCCGTGGCTGTAGCCGCGCACGTCGTAATCGATGCGGTTGTGGAGGATGCTGTCGTTGGACGACCGATACAGCCCGATCCCAAGGCCGGAGTTGAACGAGAAGTCGTTGTCGCGAATCACCACACTGTCGCTGCGCACGAGCAGCAGCGCATTCATCCCCTGATGCACGGTGTTGCCGCGCACCACACCCCCCTTCACGCCCGCGAGGTAGATCGCCGCGCCGTAGCGCAGCCATTCGTCGTGCTCGTCGTGATGAAACGTCAGCCAGTCGACGAGACTCTCGTGCTCGACGAGCGAGTAGAGCCGCGGCTTCCAGTTGTAGCTCAGATCGTTCCGCTCGATCCGCAGGCCGCGAGTGCCGCGTGCCAGGATGCCGACTTTGTAGCCGCGCACGCGGACACCCTCGATCCTGACGTTCGCGCCGCCCTCGACGATGATCGCGGTGTCGCGTGCCTGATCAGGATCGGAGTCCGGGGAGATCCGCAGCAGCGTCGCGCCGCGGAAATCGACGACGATGCCGTTGCCCTTGACGGTGATCGGTGCGGTCAGCCGATAGACGCGCGGAACAACGCGGACGGAATGCGTGATCACCATCCCCGATCGCAGCTCGGTCGGGGTCTGGGTGAGCGCCAGGACGAGGGGCAGCACGGATCGCCGGTTAAATCGTCAGCGTCATCGCGCGCAGGTTCTTGATGCTGGTGCCGAGCTGCGTCGCCGGATCGGCGGCGAGGTCCTGTTCGACGTAGAAATGCTCGACGCCGTTCCGCTTCGCGTGGCCGAGGATGCGCGGCAAGTCGAGCACCCCGCTGCCGTCGGTCGTGATCGCGGGCATGAGGGCGATGAGGTCCTCCATTGTCCCCCCCGCCTTGAAGCGTACCTGCCGCGCCATGTCTTTGACGTGCATGAGGCGGTACAGCCGCGGATACGCGTCGAGCAGCTCGACCGGATCGGCGCCGCCCGCCACCGTCCAGAACGTGTCCATCTCAAGTGCGACGACAGACGGATCGAGGCGGTCGAACAGCACGCGCGTGGGGATTTTCCCGTCGTCCGTCGGCGTAAACCCGTAGCCGTGGTTGTGATAGAGCAGCTTGAACCCCAGCGATTTGGCGCGCGTGCCGATCGAATTCATTTCATCCGCCATGCGCAGGTAATCGTCGAGCGTGCGGCGACGCTCCTCCGGAATGGCGGGGAGACCGGCGTAGCTCGCGCCCAGGATGTGCGCATCCTCGGCGACCTGCGCGGTGCGATCCCGCAGCGTGTCGAGATCGACGTGCATCGAGGGTGCGGTGAGACCGTGCGCGTCGAGTCGCGCCCGGAACTGTGCGGCGGTGAGACCGAAGTAGCCGCTGCCCGAAAAGCCCAGCCGCGGCGCCAGCGCCCGCCACTGCTCCTGCACGGCGGGAACGCTGTACGGAAACGGGCCGAACAGCTCGACTTCCTGGTATCCCAGCCCGGCGAGCATGGCGAACGCGGCGTCGACACCCTGCTCGACGAGCTTCGGCATGGTGAAGAGCTGCACGCCGATCCGGTCGAGCCTGGATGGACCGGCCGAGGCCTGCGGGGCCGGCGTGGCCGCCTGCGCACCGCTGTGGCAGCCGACCAGGAGACCGGCGGCGGAGCTGCCTGCGATCGCCACAAACGTCCGTCTCGTGATCATGTGCGCGCTCCCATATCGATGGTGGCGTGCTCAGGGCTCGATCGTCAGCTCCGCGTGCAGCTCGGCGGTCGACGATTCTCCCACCCACACGTCGATGACGCTGGGTTCGACCTCCCAACGCTTCGCCGGCGGGCTCCAGAACTGCAGCTCGTTCTTGCCCAGGGAGAAGTGCAGCGTCTGCGTCTCACCCGGTTTCAGCGTCACTCGCCGAAACCCTTCGAGCTGGCGCACCGGACGCGACGCCGAGCCGGAGCGCTGGTGGATGTAGAGCTGCGCGACGGCGTCGCCGGCCACCGCGCCGGTGTTGGTGACCCTCACCCGCACCGCGACCGAGTCTCCCGCCTTCATCTGCGGCTTCGCGAGGTGGAGGCTATCGAAGCGGAACGTGGTGTAGCTGAGCCCGTAACCGAAGGGATAGAGCGGTTTGCTGGAAATGTCCCAATAGCGCGACGTGAACTGCGGATCATTCTCCGGCATTTGCGTGAGGTTGTGATTGTAGTACAGCGGCTCCTGTCCCGCGCCGCGGGGCCAGCTCACCGGCAGCTTGCCGCCGGGATTCACGTCGCCGAACAGCACGTCGACGATCGCGTTGCCGCCTTCGACGCCGGGGAACCACGTTTCGAGGATCGCCGCCGCGTGGTCCGCGAGCCAGGTGATCTCCAGTGGCCGGCCGTTCTCGAGCACGACGACGACCGGTTTGCCGGCCGTCGCAGCAGCCTCGACCATCTGCTGCTGGATCCCCGGGAGGTCGAGCGTCCCGCGTGATGCCCCTTCCCCGCTCATGAAGGCAGGCTCCCCG
>DATFTG010000041.1:0-15608 GCA_035262265.1 Gemmatimonadales bacterium | reverse complement strand
AGGCTGTGGTCATGTCCGGGAATCGAGGACCCGCGGAGCGGTGCGGCCCCACCAGCGGATTGTTGCCGATCAAATTCAGGTGGTCGGCGAGGATCACGACGTCGCCCGCCGCCCACTCGGGGTGCATCCCGCCGCACGCGTTGGACACGATCAGCGTCCCGGCGCCGAGCGCGTGCAGCACGCGCACCGGTTCCGTCACCGCGTCGAGCTGGTAGCCCTCATAACGGTGAAACCGCCCCTGCATCGCCGCCACCGGCCGGCCTTCGAGCGTACCGCACAACAGGCGGCCGGTATGGCTCTCGACCGTCGGCACCAGAAATCCGGGAATCTCGGAATAGGGAATCGCCACGTCGACCTTGATCGCCTCGGCGAGGGCGCCGAGCCCCGTCCCCAGGATGATCGCCACGTCCGGCGTGAGGCCGGTGCGGGCGCGAATCGCCTGCACGGCCGCCGCCACGGTCACCCGTTGTCGCCCTCCAGCGAGCGCAGCTCCGCGAGCTGCCGCTCGAGCAACGCCCGGAACCCCGCGAGGTAGCCGGCGAACTGGCGCTGGATCTCCACCATTTTTTGCTGCGCACGCTCCTGCGCCCGCGTCGCTTCATCCACCTGCCGCCGTCCCTCCGCCTGCGCCTCATGCATGATCACCTGCGCTTCGCGCTCGGCGGACGCGCGCGTCTCTTCGCGCAGCTGCTGCGCGGCCACCAGCGCCTCGTTCATCGCCGTCTCGCGCTCGCGGAAGACGCGCAGCTGCTCGGTGAGCGCCGCGACGCGCTCCTCCAGCACCGACTTTTCCCGCGACACGCGCTCCAGCTCGTCGGCCACGCGCATGCGGAAGTCTTCCACGCCGAGCGGCTCATAGCCGCGCAGACTGCGGCGAAACTCCTGCCGCCGCACATCGAGGGGAGTGAGGTGAAACGTCGGATCGCTCACCCCGTTGTCCTCGGGCCGAACAGGGCGGTACCCAAGCGGATCACCGTTGCCCCCTCCTCGACCGCTGTAACGAAGTCGTCGGACATCCCCATCGAGAGGCTCGGTAGCCATGTGCCCTCCTCCTGCAGGGCGTCGCGCAACCGGCGCAGGCCGCGGAAGGTGTCCCGCTGGCGAGCAAGGTCGCCGGTGAGCGGCGCCATCGTCATCAGTCCTTCGAGCGCCAGCGACTCGAGCGCCGCCACCCGCTTCACCAGCGCGGGTGCCACGGGCGGCGCGCAGCCGCTCTTCTGCACCTCTCCTGCCACGTTCACCTGTACCAGTACCCGTTGCCGGGCACCCCGGGTCTCCGCCCGCTTCGCCAGCTCCTCCGCCAGCTCGATCGAGTCGAGCGAGTGCACCAGCGCGAAGCGGCCGGTGACGAGCCGGACCTTGTTACGCTGCAAATGGCCGATCAGATGCCAGACCACTGCCGCGTCCGGCTCCGCGGCCATCTTGTCGAGCGCCTCCTGCACCCGGTTTTCCCCTACGTCGGGGAGTCCGGCGTCGCGCGCGGCCCGGACGGCGTCCGGGCCGAAGCCTTTTGTGACGGCGACGATCGTAACCGGATGCGTCCACCCGCCCGCCGCCTGAGCCCGCGCGATCTCGGCCCGAATACGGGCGAGCCGCTCGGCCAGGCCGGCAAAACTCATAGACCGGGGAACATACCGATCAGGGGGGAGCGAAACAATGCTGGCGGAGCCCTTCAGCCCGCGGAAGCTGCTGTCCCGACGAGACTTTCGAGCCTGGTCCCCCCCGACAGGACGTCCCGGACCTGCTCGGCGGAGAGCGGACGGTAGAGCTTGCCGGAAGAGGCGATGGAGATGGTCGACGTCTCCTCGGAGACCACGAGGATCGTGGCATCGGTCTCCTCGGAAAGCCCCAGCGCGGCGCGGTGGCGGGTCCCGAGCGACTTGTCGGCCACGCGGTACTGCGTCAGAGGCAACACGACCCCCGCCCCCACGATGCGGTCGCCGCGCACCACGACGGCGCCGTCGTGCAGCGGCGAGTAAGGCGTGAAGATCGTGGTGAGCAGCGCCGCCGACACCTTCGCCTCCATCGGCACGCCGGAGGGCAGGTATTCGTCGAGGGCGAGATCGCGCTCGACGACGATGATGGCGCCGGTACCCGCGCGGGCGAGGCGGTCGAGTGCGTCGGACACCTCCTCCGCCACCGATTGTCGATTGCCGCGCGCGAACGCCCGCATCAGGCGCGACTGTCCGAGCCGTGCGAGAGCGTTGCGCAGCTCCGGCTGGAACATGACGACGGCGGCGAAGGGGGCGAACGTGAACACGACGCCGAGCAGGTAGCTCACCATCGTGAACTTGGCGAGCACCGCGGCGAAGTAGGCGAGCGACAGAATCACGAGACCGACGACGATCTGAATCGCCCGCGTCCCCACGAGGAACAGGAGGAAGCGGTAGATCACGAACGCGACGAGCAGAATCTCGACGGCGTCGGGCCACAGCCTGGGGATGAGAAAGCGGTAGGCATCCAGGTTCATGGATCCGCCCCCGCGAGCGCGCGGGCGACGGCGAGCGCCTCCCGTGCGGGACCCGGGTCATGAACGCGGAACAGACGCGCGCCGCGCTCCCACGCCAGCGCGCACGCCACCGCCGTGGCGCGGTCGCGGTCGTCTACCGGGCGGCCGGTAGCGGCGCCCAGGAACCGTTTGCGCGACGGCCCGACGAGCACAGGAAACCCCAGGACCGTGACGCCGGCCAGCTCATCGAGCAGTCGAAAATTCTGCGCCGGCGTCTTGGCGAACCCGAACCCCGGATCGAGCACGATGTGATCCGTCGCGACGCCCGCTGCCTCGGCGCGGTCCGCCGCGACGCGCAGCTCGCGCGCCACGTCCACCGCGACGTGATCGTAGCAGGCGAGCGAGTCCATCGTGTCTGGCGTCCCGCGCATGTGCATCAGAATAACCCCCGCACCGCTCGCGGCCACCACCGTCCCGAGCTCGGCGTCAAACGCGAGTCCCGAAACGTCGTTCACGACCGCGGCTCCGGCGTCGAGCGCGGCGCGCGCCACCGCCGCTTTGCGGGTATCGACGGAGACGGGACCGAGCCCGCGAGCCACGAGAGCCCGGATCACGGGGACGACGCGCGCGATCTCCTCGGACGGCGTGACGGGCGCGGCCCCGGGACGGGTCGACTCGCCGCCGACGTCGATGAGCTGACAGCTCTCGGCTTTCAGCTTTTCAGCCTGCCGCAGCGCGTCATCGAGGACGGCGAATTGCCCGCCGTCTGAAAAGCTGTCCGGAGTGACATTCACGATTCCGACGAGCACCGGCTCGTCGAGCGACAGCTCCGCGTTGCGAATTACCCAGCTGCGAGGCGGCTCGGCGTACGCCGCAAACCAGCGCGCCAGATCGGCGACGACCGGATGCAGCTCAGGAGGCGCGCGATCGGGGCGCGCCAGCACCGCGAGCCGGCTCGCGACGCCGACCACGAGCGCCCACCCGTCGCCGGTGAGCACGTCGACCCCGCTGCGCGCAGACCAGCGCACCAGCGCTTCGCGCACCGACTCGTCGATGTCTTCGAGGAGCAAGGCGAGCTGCGACAGACCCGCCGCGGCGAAGCGGGACCGCTCGGGATCCCAACCGCGCGCCGTGAGCGCCGCGCGCACCGCCGCCCGAAGGGGGCCGTGCGTCGCGAGCGCCGTGACCCTCACGCCCCGGCGGGCTCCGGAGGCGGATTGCCCAGCACGGGACCGCGGAGCGGCTGCGACGCCGCCTTGCGCGGCTCGGCGGGCAGCGGTGGCGTCGCCGGCGGCGACACGGGCGGCAGCGGCTTGCCCGCCATGACCAGCTCGACGTCCGGGCGGTCGAGGGTCTCGCGCTCGAGCAACGCCTGCGCTAGGCGATCGAGCGCGTCGCGCCGCTCGGCGAGGATGTGGCGCGCATGCTCGTACGCCTCCCCGAGGAGACGCCTTACCTCGGCGTCGACGAGCTCGGCGGTACGCTCCGAGACCTCGCGGCGCTGCACGACCTCACGACCGAGGAAAATCTCGGCCTCACGGTCGCCGACGGCGATCGGACCCACGGCGTCGCTCATGCCGAATTGCGTCACCATGCGACGGGCCATCTCCGTGGCCTGCTGGATATCGGAGTACGCCCCGGTCGTGACCTTGTCGGCGCCGAAGACCACCTCTTCGGCTACGCGTCCACCGTACGACATGGCCAGCTGGCCGGTGAGCCACTGACGGGTCACGTTGCGGCGGTCCTTCTCCGGCAGAAAGAAGGTGATGCCGAGAGCGCGGCCGCGCGGCACGATCGTCACCTTGTGAATCGGATCGATTCCCGGAACGGTCAGCCCGACGATGGCGTGCCCCGCCTCGTGGTAGGCGGTCAGTTTCCGCTCTTCCTCGGTGAGCACCATGCTCTTGCGCTCGAGGCCGAGCATCACTTTGTCCTTGGCGTCCTCGAGGTCGACCATATCCACGGCCTGCTTGTTGCGCCGCGCCGCGAGCAGTGCCGCCTCGTTGACGATATTGGACAACTCGGCGCCCGAGAGCCCGGGCGTGCCCTTGGCGATCGGCTCGAGGTCGACGCTCTGGGCGAGCGGAATCTTGCGTGTGTGCACGCGCAGGATCTGCTCGCGCCCCTTCACGTCGGGCATGTCGACGACGATCTGGCGGTCGAACCGTCCCGGCCGCAGCAGCGCCGGATCGAGGATGTCGGGACGGTTCGTGGCGGCGAGCAGGATCACACCGTCGTTCGATTCGAAGCCGTCCATCTCCACCAGCAGCTGATTGAGCGTCTGCTCGCGCTCGTCGTGGCCGCCGCCCAGCCCCGCGCCGCGGTGCCGGCCGACGGCGTCGATCTCGTCGATGAAGATGATGCACGGCGCGTGCGCCTTGCCCTGCTCGAACAGATCGCGCACGCGCGAGGCGCCGACCCCGACGAACATCTCGACGAAGTCGGAGCCCGACATCGAGAAGAAGGGACGTCCCGCTTCACCGGCCACGGCCTTGGCGAGCAGCGTCTTCCCCGTTCCCGGCGGGCCGATGAGCAGCGCGCCCTTCGGCAGGCGGCCGCCCAGGCGCTGGAACTTCTGCGGGTCTTTCAGGAAGTCGATGATCTCCTCGAGCTCCTGCTTCGCCTCGTCGCACCCGGCGACGTCGGTGAAGGTGACCTTGGGCGTATCGCCCGAGAGCAGTTTGGCTTTCGACTTGCCGAACGCGAACGCGCGGTTCCCTCCCTGCTGCATCTGCCGCACCATGAAGAGAATGAGGCCGAGCATCAGGAGGTACGGCAGGAAATTGATGAAGATCACGCCGAACGACGGCCGCAGGTCCTTGGCGTTCACGTCGACGCCCTTGGCGCGCAACGACGCCACCCAGGTCTCGCTCGACTCGAACGGCAACAGGGTGGTGAAGTGCTCGGCTTCCTTGCGGTTCACGAGGATCGGGTGATTGAGGTCGCCCTTGATCCGCTGCCGCTCGGTGATCTCGACGCGCTTCACGTTCTGCGAATCGACCTGCAACGTGAAGTCGGAATAGGAAATCTCCACGGTATCCTGCCGCGTGCGGGCGGCCAGCTGCACCAGCAGCACGGTGCCCACGATGAGGAACGCCCAGAACGACAGCGTCCGCAGCATGCGGCTCCATTGGAATTCCCGGGGGGGCGGAGGAACGCGGTTGGTCATGTCAGGTCAGGCTCGCAATATAAGGCAAGTGCCGGAAGTTCTCCGCATGGTCGAGTCCGTACCCCACCAGGAACGCCCGCGGGGCATCGAATCCGACGAATTTCGGCTCCAGCACGAGATGTTCGGCCACATGCTTATGGAGCAGCGCACACATTTCAAGACTCCTGGGACGCCGCTCGCGCAACAATTCCACCAGGCGATTCAGCGTCCGCCCGGTATCGACGATGTCCTCGACGAGCAGGATATGCCGCCCGGCCAGCGTCGTTTCAGGGTCGTACAACAACCGGACGTCCCCGCTCGAAACGGTGCCCGCGCCGTAGCTCGCCGCCACCAGAAAATCCACCTGCAGCGGCCGGTCGATGCGGCGCACCAGGTCGCTCAAGAAAATGAAGCTGCCCTTCAAGAGCCCCAGCACGAGCAGCTCGCCGTCCGGGTACGCGGTGGTGATCGCCTGCCCCAGCTCGGCGACCCGTTTGGCGATCGTCTCGACCTCGTAGACGATGCGCGCCAGCTTGGTGCCGCCGAGCTGCCGTTCGGTCTCAGTGCTCGGTAACATCGACCCTCACTGCCCGGGTTCCCGGCCGCGGCACCGCGTCGGCACTGCGACAGATGCCCGGGACCCAGAGAATGGTTTCACCCCGCACCAACACCGGGTAACTCGGCCGCGCCCCGCGCGGCACGCGTGCATCCATCAATACGCGACGCAGCTCGCGATGACCTACGCCGCGAATTGGCGCGATCACGTCGCCGGCGCGCGGGCCCCGCACCTCCCACTCCCCGGCGCGGATCCACGTGCGCCACGCGGTGCGCGGCAATTGCTTCGGCGCTTTCGCGGGCGCCCAGCTTAACACGAAGCGGCCGAAGCGGGCGTCGCCCTTCGCGCTACGGGTCACCACCACCGGCGTCGCCGCGCGCGCTCCCGGCCGCTCGATGCGCAACCGGTCGAACACGACCACCGCCTCCCACTCGTTCCCCAGTGCCACACGACGCCCCGAGGAACGGCCGGCGAGCGCCACCACCTGTCGGGCGCGGGTCGGCCCGAGCACGAGCCCTGAGCGACGCGCCGCGGCACGCAGCACGGCGGCCGCCAAAGCGTCATCATACCCCCGGAGGGTACCCCGGGCAACGTCGAATCCGGTGGCATTGTGCTTCAGGTCGAGGCCTGGCAAGCGGTTGAGAACGGAGTCCCAGGCGCGGCGATCGACCGCCGCCGCCCTCCCCAACCGCAGCAGGTCGCCCCGCACCTGCTTCCCGAGGCGCCCTTCCAGCGCCGGGAGCAGGTCACGGCGCAGCCAGGAACGCAAATGGCGCGGGTCCTCGTTGGCAGGGTCCTCGTGGAAGTCGAGGCCCCGCTCGCGCGCGTGGGCCACCAGCTCGCTGTGGGTGAATCCCAGGAGCGGCCGCAGGACGCCGCTCCGCGACCGACTCGCCATTCCGGCAAGCCCGGCGGGAGCACTGCCGCGCAACGCCCGCAACAGCACCGTCTCGACCTGATCGTCCTGATGATGCGCGGTGACGATCCAGTCGGCGCCGAGTCGCTGCCGCGTTGCTTCGAGCCAGCCATAACGGGCGCGTCGCGCGGCGGTTTCGCTGGCGCCGCCGCCGAGCTCGAGCTTTCCGATTTCGCAGGACAAGCCGTACCGCCCGGCCAGGGCGGCGACCTGCTCGGCGACACGGTCGCTGCCTGCCTGAATGCCGTGATCGGCGTGGGCGACGATCAGCTGGAGCCTTCGCTCGGCGGCGACGCCCGCCACGAGATCGAGCAACGCCACGGAGTCGGCCCCTCCCGATACGGCGACGAGCGCCGTTCCCGGGCCCGCGAGCAGGCGACGGCGGTCGAGGTGTCTATGGAAACGTGCGGCGAGCGTCGGCATCGGTCCTTACCTTTACTATACATGGTCAGCCCCGACGACACCTATCAATTGTTGCGCAATCTCACATCTCCCGTGGTCGCCATCACCTGCGAGCACGGGGGGAAGCGCAACGGCATGATCCTGGACAGCGCCATCCGGGCGTCGATCGTCCCGACAATCCCGCGCGTGGCGATGTTCGTCCACAAGTTCAACGCCAGCCACGACATGATCTTCGCCAGCGGACGACTGGCGCTGCATCTGCTGAGACGAGATCAATTCGAGCTCATCCACCAACTGGGGTTCTTTCACCGGACGGAAAAAGACAAGCTCGCCGACATCCCTCATCACCAGGGACGCAGCGGCGTTCCAGTGCTGGACGAGTGCTATGCGCACTTCGAGGGTCGCGTCGTGAACGCCATGGATTCGGGAAGCTCGTCTTGCTTCCTCTGCGACATCGACGTGGTGGGGTTCGGCGCGAACGACGCGCCGGCGCCGGGTGCCGAGGTGATGACGGCGGCGTACTTCCGCGCCAATCTGCCGGCGGCGTGGCGGGATGACTACGTGCGGTTGCTGGGCGTCGCGCAGGAGTTCGCGCGAGAGCGGTCGAAGGACATCCGAGCGGTGGAATGGCCCGGAGTCAAATGAAATGGCGAATGTGAAATGTAGAATGTTCAATGATCATCGGTCATTCAGCAGTCTACATTGAGCATTCGTCTAGGTTTCCAGCAATTCCCGAACCCGCCGCACCAGATCATCCGGCTCGAACGGCTTTTGGAGATACGGCACCCCCTGCGCCGGGAGGCCATGGCTGTCGAGCGCGTCGTCGGCGTAGCCTGAGGCGTACAGCACGCGGGCCTCGGGCCGGAGCGCACGGAATTTTTCGGCGAGCTCGGCGCCGCTCATCCCCGGCATCACGACGTCGGTCAGCAGCAGATCGATCTTTCCTTCTTGCTCGACCAGCCGCAACGCCTCGCTGCCGTCCGAGGCCTCGAGCACCCGGTACCCACAGCGGCGCAGCACGTCGCGCGCGAGGTGGCGCACCCCAGCCTCGTCCTCCACGACGAGCACCGTGCCCGCCCCGTGCGGCGCGGCTGCCGCGGCGACGGGCGAGGTGACGGGCGCGCTCAGCGGCGTTTCGGCGGGCGGCAGGTAGATGCGGAAGCGGGTGCCGCGGCCGGGCTCCGAGTCGACGGCGATGAACCCGCCGCTCTGGTGCACGATGCCGTACACCGTCGCGAGCCCCAGCCCGGTTCCCTTCCCCACCTCCTTGGTGGTGAAGAACGGCTCGAACAGGTGCGCTTTCGCCTCGGGCGACAGTCCCGTTCCGGTGTCGCTCACCGCGACCCGCACGTAGCCGCCGGGCCGCGCCTCCGGGTGCACCTGCGCCAGCTCGCTGTCGAGCGGCACATTGGCGGTCTCGATCGTGATGCGGCCGCCGCCCGGCATCGCGTCGCGGGCGTTCACGGCGAGGTTCATGATGACCTGGTCGAGCTGGCTCGGATCGGCGAGCACGGGCGCGAGTCCGGGATCGAGCGAGGTGCGCAGCGTGATGTGCTCGCCGATCACGCGGTGCAGGATGCGCTCGATGTCGCGGATCACGACGTTGACGTCGACCACGGTGGGCCGCAGCACCTGTTTGCGGCTGAAGGCCAGCAGCTGGTGCGTGAGGTTCGCGGCGCGGCGTGCGGCGCCGATGATCTCCTGGGCTTCTTCGCGCGCCGTCGCGTCGGCGGGGAGGGTGCGCTCGAGCAGCGTCGCGTAGCCGACGATCGCCGTGAGCAGGTTGTTGAAGTCGTGGGCGATGCCGCCCGCGAGCTGCCCCACCGCTTCCATTTTCTGGGCCTGGCGCAGCTGCCCTTCCAGGCGGCGCCGCTCGGTGACGTCTTCCACGACGGCGAGACGCGCCAGCCGCCCCTCGAAATCGATGTCGTCGAACGTGACCTCGACGTCGATCAGGCCCCCGTCATGGCGCTGGTGGCGCAGTCCCGTGGCGCGCGCGGTCCCGCCGCGGTACTGGGCCAACACATCGCGCAGGCGCTGCGCCTCCTCGGGGGGGCGCAGCTCCATCAGCGTCATGCCGAGGAACTCCTCGCGCGTGTAGCCGTAGCGGCGCACCGCGGCCTCGTTGACCGCGAGGAAGCGCAGCGTCTCCGCATCGTACACGAACATCGCGGCGGGATTCCCCTCGAACAGCTGGCGGTACTTGTGCTCGCTCGACTGCAGCTGCTCGGCAGAACGGGTGCGCGCGATCGCCATCGCGACCTGCGCCGAAACGAATTCGAGAATCGCGAGCTCTTCAGGGCCGTAGCGCAGCCCTTCGGTATAGCTCTGCACCGACAGCACGCCGATCGTATCGGCCCCCACCTTCAGCGGCACGCCGAGCCAGTCGACCGAGGGGGCGCCCACCAGCTCGACTTCACCGCGGCGCTCGAGCGCCGCCACCGTTTCCGGCGTGCCGAGCAGCGGCCGGCCGCTGCGCAGCACGTACTCGGTGAGGCCGGACAGCAGGGGGCGCGGGGCGTCGGCGGTGTCGACCTGGTCGACGAAGTACGGGAAGGTCAGGATCCCCGCGGTGCGGTCGTACAGCGCGACGAAGAAGTTCTCCGCCGGCATCAGCTGGCCCACGATCCTGTGGACGGAGCGCAGCAGCGCTTCGAGTCCTTCGGCGGCATTGGCCGCTTCGGCGATGAGATACACCGCCTGCTGCACCATCTCGCTGCGGCGGCGCTGCGTGATGTCGTTCCACACCCCGACCAGCCCCACGACGCGACCGTCGGGGTCGCGGATCTGGGAGGTGGTGAGGTTGATCGGGAATTCAGTCCCGTCCTTGCGCCGGTTCCACAGCTCGCCGCGCCATGTGCCGATGCGGGTCGCCTCGCGGATCTCGGACTGCAGCGCCGGGGGATTCCTCGGGGAGTCGATCAGCGCCGGAGTGAATCCGAGGACCTCGGCATCGGTGTAGCCGTACGTCGTCAGGAACGCCTTGTTGACGAAGGTGAAGCGGCCGTCGAGATCGGTGATGCTGATGATGTCTCCGGTGCTCTGAATCGTGTGCGCCAGGAGGCGGTTCTGCTCCTCGGTGCGGCGCCGCTCGGTGACGTCCCGGAAGCTCCACACGCGCCCGACGATCGCCCCCTCGATGCGCTGTGGCTGGGAGTAGCGCTCGAACACGCGGCCGTCGCTGCACTCGAGGATGTCGAGGCTCGACGCTTCCACGTCGGCGTACAGCTCGCGGACCCGCCGCAGGAAGCCGTCGGGGTCTCTGAGCTGCTCGAGCATGTGTTCGAGCAGGCGCTCGTCCTGGCCGAGGGCGATCACGTCGTCGGGGACGCGCCACAGGGCGAGCAGCTTGTGGTTATAGGCGGTGATCCTCCCTTCGCGATCCACCACCAGGATCCCGTCGGCGGTGGACTCGAGCGTCGCGGAGTGCAGCGAGAGGGTGCGGCGCAGCTCGCCCTCCGCCTGCATCATGTCGGTGATCTCGCGCGAGCTGCCGACGGTGCCGATCACCTCCCCCGCCCCGTTGCGCAGCGGCATCTTCGTGGCGAGGAACCAGCGCTCGGTACCGGCGACCATTTCGATGCGCTCGATCTTGGCGACCAGCGGCTTGCCGCTCGCCATGATCTCCTGCTCGTCGGCGAGGGCCGCGGCGGCGTGCTCGGGCGGGAAGAAGTCAGCGTCGCTTTTCCCGACGGCGTCCTGGGGGTCGTCCACGCCGAGCACGCGCGCTTGCGCCTGGTTGACGCGGGTGAAGCGCGAGTCGGCGTCCTTGAAGTAGATCGGGTCGGGGAGGTGGTCGAGCAGCGCGCTCCAGCGCTCGGCTTCACGCGCGGCCTCGAGGCGCGCGCCGGCGGGACCGCCACCCGGCGCATCGCGCAGCGTGCCGTGCACGCGACGCACAACGCCCGAATCGAGCTGAGCGCTGGCGCTGATCTCCACGGCGCGGTGGTCGCCGCCGCGGCGCCGCACGCGCGCGGCGAGCGGCTGCACGGTCTCTCCCTCCATGGTGCGCGACAGCAGGTCGAGCACGGCGGGGAGATCGTCGGTGTGCACGAGCGAAACGAGCGAGCGTCCCACCCATTCGACGGCGGGCCAGCCGGTGAGGGCGTCGAAGCTCTCGCCGAGCGACTGGATCGTGCCGTCGGGGGCCAGGGTGAATGTGGCTGCGAGACCGGCGTCGGCGAGGGCGGCGCGGGCGTCGGAAGCGCGGCGCAGCGCGGCCGCCTGTAACTCCAATTCGCGGCGTGCGCGCAACAGCTCGATCTGGGTCCACGCGGTGGCGGCGAGGTGGCCGAGCAGCTCGAGCTCGTCGGCGCGCCAGACGCGGGGGGCGAAATCCATGACGGCCAGCGTGCCGACGACGTGGCCGTCGGCGGTCACGAGGGGGCTCGCGGCGTAGGCGGCGATCCCCAGCTCGGTGACGGCGGGGTGGTCTTTGAGCTGCTCGTCCTGCGTCGCGTCGCCGACGGCGAGGGGGCGGCCGCTGACGACGATGAGGCGGCAAATCGAATGCGTCAGCGGCGTTTCGCGGCGGCTGTCGATCGGCTCGGGGAGGCCGACGGCGCTGTGGATCACCTGGCGGTCGTCGTCGACGAGACAGATGATCGCGGCGGGGGTGTGCAGCACTCGCTGCGCGAGCAGGGTGAGGCGATCGAGAGCGGGATCGGGGGGCGCGTCGAGCAGCCCCAGGCGGCGCACCGCCTGGAGGCGAGCAGGATCGCGGATCACCCGTTCTCTGGTATCCATTCGGGGACGACCAAAATACGTTGTCGCGCCAGCTTGGGGTGCCGGGCTTTGGCGGAGGTATGGGTTTTAGGGGTGCGTGGCGGCGGCTCAACACTTGCAGGCAGGAATTGCAAGGCCGGCGTGCCAGCGCGCCGGCCTTACACGACACAACGAGAGTAGCGGCGGAGGGACTCGAACCCCCGACCCGCGGATTATGATTCCGCTGCTCTAACCAGCTGAGCTACGCCGCCCCGTCGGGCAATGCTAGCCGGGGGCCCTTGGCAGGGTCAAGCCGAGGGCCAACGGTCACTTTTTTAGTGTGGCGCGCGCCCTGATGGCAAGGGTCAGATACAGATACATTAGCGAGTTCGTGGGTGGGCCTTCCTTGAATCGACCTTCGATTCGTCTCCCAATGTTGCCCCCGCTGTGGCGGGGAGCTTTGGTCGTGGTCGTCGGTGTCGCGGTTTCGACTTGCCGAATCGATGATCTCATCAAACCGCCAGCAAACGCGATTCTGGTGGTCGATCCGGTGATGCCTTCCATCCTGCAGGATTCTGCGGCCGCGAGAAGTACTGCTGCCCGAGTGGACACCATCGGGATCAAGAACGATGGCGGCGGGGAGCTGCATTGGAATGCGCATGTCGCGCATGCGGGCACGAGCAGATGGGTTCGGATCCAACCGGACTCAGGTATAGCGGGAGATGGCAAACCGCTGCGCGTGTTTTTCCTGCCGGATTCGGTCGATCCAGCAGTCAATGACACAATCCTGCGCGATACGGTCATCGTGGCATCCTCTACGACCGGTGCCGCGTTCCAGACGCCGCTGCAGTTCACGATCCACCGGTGTCGCGATATCCCCATCAGCAACGCAGACTCACGCAGCGACGTTTTGAATTCGTCTGATTGCGGCGCGCCACACGCCACGGGCGGCCAGTACGCCCAGCTGTACAGCTTTCAGCGGACGGCGAACGACTCGACGTCGATCATCCTGACGCCGGGATTCAATGGGATCGTCGCGCTCGACACGGCACCCTTCACACCGGCTGTGGCGCCGCTCGCCACTGCGAGCGCCTGCAATGGAAACGCGGCGGTCCAGTGCATCTATTATTTCAAGTTCCCGCGAACCGCCAAGTATTACATCGAGGTCACGAGCCCGACGAGGGGCGACTCCGGCTCGTATACGCTGCGCGTCCTGGGCCCGGCGGGGCGCGTCCCGAATGCACCCGACTCCATCAGCCAGCGCCGGACGACTGATTCCAGCGCGTTCGCCGCGGGAGATACCGTACGAACCACGACGGTGTTGTTTCGTGCTGTGGTCTCGGACTCGGATGTAGTCGATACGCTGCACCTCGAAGCGGAAGCGCAGGATGTGAACACGGCCTTCACTGGCGCGCCGACGGCGGTTGGTCAACCCGTCCTCAGCGACCAGCCGGCCTGGGTGAGCCAGCCGGTGGCGAGCGGGAAATCGTATCACTGGTGCGTCAAAGTCGTCGATCAGACGGGTCGCGCCAGCGCGTGCCTCCCATTCGGAGGCAACACCGACTCGCCTCTCCCTGCAGCCACCGACTTCGTCGTGAAAGTCGGGAACGACCCGAATCCCCCACCGGCCGTCAGCCTGAAACAGCTGCAAAGCGACGGGTCGACCGTGATCCCCACCGGCCAGGTTGCAAACGGGACGACGGTGGTATTCCAGGGCGACGTGAGCGACCCCGATGCCGGAAACACGGTTGAGTTGCAGGTCGAGGTCCAGCCCGTCGACTCGCCGTTCACCAATATGGCGACCTCATTCAGCGGTCTGGTCGCGAACCCGTCGACCGGCGTTCAGGTATCGGTGAACGCCCCGAGGCTCGTGGACGCCAAGAGCTATCACTGGCAAGCTCGCACGGTGGACAACACAGGCCTGCCAAGCCCCTGGGTTTCGTTCGGGGGCAATGCGGATTCGCCGCTCCCGGCGGACACCGACTTTACGGTCCAGGTGCTGCCGACCAAGCTCGTGATCACGGTGCCGCCAGCCGTCGATACGTCGGGCCGCCCGATGCATCCGAACGTGCAGGTCACGGCCCAGGATCAGAACAACAACCCGGTGTCCAGCTTCACCGGAGCCGTGACGATGGCGATCACCTCGGGAACAGGGACCCCCGGGGCCACACTGTTCGGGTCGAATCCCGCAAACGCCGTGAATGGCGTCGCCACGTTCTCGGATCTCAGTATCAACAAGGCCGGATCGGGCTATAAGCTGCAGGCGAGCGCGGTCATTGGCGGCAACACGATTACCTCCGCCGCTGCACCAGGGGCTGGGTTCACGGTCTTCCCGGGCGCGGGTGCCCAGCTCGCGTTCACGGTCCAGCCCGCGACGACCACCGCGGGCCAGACGATGCCTGCTGTCGTCGTCGCCGTCCAGGACACCGCCGGCAATACGGTCGCGGGCTTCAGCGGCAACGTGACGCTGCAGATCACGCCCGGCACGGGCAAAGCAGGGGCTACACTCAACGGCACGACGACGGTAGCGGTTGCGCCGAACGGCACCGCGACCTTCTCCACGCTGAGCATCGACAGCGCCGGCATCGGTTACACACTGAAGGCGACGTCCGCCGGGCTGACGTCAGCTACGAGCACGGCGTTTACCATCAACCCTGGGCCGGCCACGGCCCTAGGGTTCACGGTACAGCCGCTCGACGCGGCTTCCGGGGCGTTCATCTCGCCTCCCGTCCAGGTCACGGCCTTCGACGTAAAGGGAAACGTCGCGACTGGTTTCACCGGCAACGTGACGATGGTGATCGCCACTGGAACCGGGAAACCCGGGGCCAGCCTCTCGGGCACCAAGATCAAGGCGGCCGCGGCCGGGGTGGCGACGTTCTCCGACCTGAGCATCGACAGCGCCGGGACCGGCTATGAACTGACGGCGACCGCAACAGGGCCGAGCAGCGCCACGTCGAACAGCTTCATGATCAGTGCAAGCTCGATTTCGCCCACGAACTCGACCGTCACTGTCAGCACAGGGACGATCACGGCGAGCAGCGGCTCGAGCGCCACGACGATCACCGTGACCGCGCGCGACGGAAGCGGTAACCCGGTTTCCGGAGCCACGGTCGTGTTTGCCGCCTCGCCCACGACGGGCAACATACTCACACCACCTTCGGCCACGACGAACGGCTCCGGCATCGCGACTGCGACACTGAGCTCGACCAAAGCGGAAGTGAAGACCGTTTCCGCGACCATCAATGGCGTCCACATCAATCAGACGCAGATGGTCACAGTCAGTCCCGCGCCCTTGGTTGGATGGGCGTGGACGAATCAGCCGACGAATACGACGGCGGGGACGGTGATCAACGGCGGTTCCGGATTTGTGGTCGTGACGGGGCAGGATCAGTTCCAGAACACCGTCACGAGCTTCAACAGCAACGTGAGCATG
>DATFTG010000040.1:0-42825 GCA_035262265.1 Gemmatimonadales bacterium | reverse complement strand
TGAAACGCGAAGGCATACGCGAGGGCCAGCGGCGCGTCGATGCCGTAGAACTGCAGCGTCAGCCGCGTCGCGTACTCGAATACGCCCCAGAACCCCGCCGCCGCGGGAATCGCGACGCCGAATCCGATGAGCCCCTGGAGCAGCAGCGCCCCTTCCACCGGCACGGGGAGATGAAACGCGCGGAAGCAGATGGCAAACGCCGCGGCGTTGGTGAGCCACAGCGCCAGCGACCAGCCGAGCACCGCGGCGAAGCGTCCCGGGCTCCTGAGCACGGCGAGTCCCGCGACGAGTCCATCGGCCAGCGAGCGCAGCTTCGCGGCGAAGCGCGCCGGCAGCAGCAGGCCGGCGATGCGGTCGAGCAGGGCGAGCCAGGGCTCGGGTCGCAGCGCCACCACGAACGCCAGGAGCAGCGCGGCGCCGAAGCCGATGGCGACGCCGGTCGCGATGTGGGAGAGCGACGTGCCGCGCACCGACGCGTTGCTCGGGAAGGACGGCGCCGCGATCGCCAGCGCCATCAGCGCCAGCATCATCAGGCCGTCGAACACCCGCTCCACGCCGATCGACGCCAGCGCCGTCGTGAAGCGCACCGGCAGCTCGCGGCTCGCCACCCAGGCGCGTGCGAACTCCCCGGCGCGCGCGGGGAGCAGGTTGTTGGCCATGAATCCGATCGCGGTGGCGTTCCACAGCGGACGCAGCGGGTAGGGAGCGCCGTCGGGCGCGCGCAGCAGCACGTGCCAGCGCAGCGTGCGGAGCGGAAAGGTGAGCGTGGCGACGCCGGCCGACAGCAGCACGAGCGGGAGATTCGCCTGGCGCACGCCCGCGAGCACGTCGCGCAGGTTGACGCCCCGTACCGCCCAGACCAGGAAGCCCGCCGTGATGGCAAGCCCCACCGGCCAGGCCCAGCGCGAGGGACGCTTAGGCGCCGGGCTCGAAGGCGAGGTCAACGAGATCGCAGACTTCTTCGAACAGCGCGGGCAGGTCGTCCTGGGGCGTGCGCCGTGCCACGGCGCGCAGCTCCTGCACGCGCGCGAGCGCCGCGGCGCCGCCGTACTGCAGCGTCTTGATGTCGACCACCGGCAGCTCGTCGACGGCGCTCACCACTTCGGGCGCATGTCCCATGAGCACGTCGAGCGACGGCGGCCCGACGCCCGATGCCACCATGCGCTGGTAGGTGATCAACGACCCGACGATGTCGGGCGTCTCGGCCGGGGTTTCCGAGCGCTCCATCAGGGTGAGCGCCGGCATCAGCGGTCGTTGCGGGCGCACGATCCGCACGCGCGGCGGCTCGGGCGCGGGTGTCGCGACCGGTTGCGGGGGTGGAGGCGGTGGCGGCGGCGGTGGAAGCGGTGCGGGCTCGGGCTCCGGCTCCGGTGCAAGCGACTCGATCGGCACGAACTCGGGGGCCGGGGCGGGCGCCGGCGCTTCGACCGCGTCCGTGACTTCCTTCAAGAACGTCGCGAACGTCGACTCCGGAGCCTCCAGGGTCGCGGGGGTCGGTGCAGGGGCGGGCCGCTCCGGGGGACGAAAAGACAGCGCTCCGAGTTGCGTCACCGCCTGCTCGAGACCGGCCGCCAGCGTCGCGTCGTCGTTCGTGGTGGCCGTCGTCAAGACCTCGCTCGCGTGACGCAGCGCCTGCGCGAAGGCGGCGGGCTCGCGCACGGCGTGGCCCAGGGCGACCGCCTCGCGCGCGGCCTCCGCGAAGCGACTCAGCTTCTGCGGCAGCGGTCCTTCTCCCGCAACCGCGAGCGCGCGGAACGTGCCGGCGAGGGTGTGCACGCGCAGCTCGCGCTGCGTCGGACTGGGCGCGCGCTCGATCGCGTCGGCGGCGAGGCGCAGATGCTCGCCGTGACTCACCAGCTCGAGCCGCGACAGCGGCAGCGCCTGCGCCGTCTCGGCGCCACGCTGCAGGATGTGCGGTCCGGTGTCGTCGAAATAGAGATCGCTGATCGGAATGACGGCGGGCTCGCGGTCGAAAAAGCGCGCCACCTGCGCCGCGAACGCGCGGAACGCCGGGCCCTCGGGATCGGGACGCCCCCGCTCGGCGACCTCGCGCGCCGCCTGGGCGATGGCGCCTGCGGCGCTCTGGAAGAAATCGGGGGCGGCGCTCGCCGGCACGCCGCCGCGGGTCACCTCGTTGACCGCACGCTCGATCCCTTCGAGCACGTCGGGCAGCGGCGGCAGGTCGTTCAGCGCGGCCAGTCCGCGCAGCGGCTGCAGCGCACGCAACACATGCTGCAGCGCATCGCGCGCCGAGGCGCCGGTGCGCAGCACCGTGGCGGTGCGATCGAGCGCGCTGCCGATCGCCGCGCCCTCGCGGGCGACGAACGCGCGGGCGCCAGCGTCGAGGCCGAGCGCTTCCGCCTGCCGCACCATTCCAGGGGGCCGGCCCGAAAGCTGCTCCAGTTCCCGCGCCAGCGCTTCGGCGCGCTGCGTGTCGTTGTCGTCCCACGCCGCGACGCGGCGCACCAGAATCTTGAGATCGTCGACGGCGCGGATCGCCATCTGTCGCGTCCCGGCGTCCCAGGCGCGCCGTCCTTCGCGCACGCTGCGCGCCAGCGACTCGAGCCCCGCCGCGGTGCGCGCGATCGGGGTCTGGCTCGCCATCAGCGCACTGCCGCGCAACGCGCGCGCCAGCCGCACGAACTCGTCGGCGGCCGGCGGCCCCTCGGGCCCGAGCAGCCCGTCGAGGCGCTCGAGATACTCCCCCGCCTCCAGGGCGAAGAAGTCGGCCATGCCGAGCGGCGCACCGCTGCCGGGAGGGGTGGTCATCGCGACTCTAACATAATGCGTGAGAGGTGAGAGGTGAGAGGTAAGAGGATAAATGCAGGCAGTTACCTCTTACTTCTCACCTCTCACCTCTTACGCCTTGTCTATCAGGGATCGCATCCGCCGCACCGCCTCCTCCATTCCCAGGAACACGGCGTGGCTCACGATGCTATGGCCGATGTTGAGCTCCTCGATCGCGGCGACCCGGGCCACGGGTTGGACGTTGGCGTAGGTGAGGCCGTGGCCCGCATGCACGGCGAGGCCGGCGGCTCGGCCATGCTCTGCGGCGCGCGCCAGGGTCGCGAGGGCACGGCCGCTGCGCGACCAGGTGCGCGCGTACACGCCGGTGTGCAGCTCGATCGCGGGGACGCCCAACGCCCTGGCGCGGTCGATGGTGCGACGGTCGGGATCGATGAACAAGCTCACCCGGATGCCGGCGGCCATGAGGCGGCGCACCGCCTGGCTCACGCGCGCGTCGCGCCGGCCGCCGTGGAGGGCGAGTCCGCCCTCGGTGGTGATCTCCTGGCGGCGCTCCGGAACGAGCGTCGCCTGAAAGGGTTTGAGCCGGGTGGCGATCTTCACGATCTCGGGGCTCGCCCCGAGCTCGAGGTTGACGACGCTCCGCACCGTGCGCATCAGGCCGGCCACGTCGGCGTCCTGGATGTGACGCCGGTCTTCGCGCAAGTGGACGGTGATGCCGTCGGCGCCGCCGCGCTCCGCCGCCGCCGCGGCCAGGATCGGATCGGGCTCGTCGGTGCGGCGTGCCTGACGCAGCGTTGCAACGTGGTCGATGTTGACGTAGAGGCGCATGCGTTCTTACCTTCGGGACGTTCCGCTCACCAAAGGTGTCCCGCGATGCGACGGCTGATGGCGCTGTTCACCGTGCTGGCGGTCGGGTGCGGTGGCGGTGGCGGTCGAACCCAGGTCCCGGTGCCGGCGACGATGAACGACGCATTGGGACAGTTTCTCGATGCGGCGCGTGCCAACGACATTCACAAGATGTCCCGTGTCTGGGGGACAGCGCGCGGGCCGGCCTCCGAGTGGATGCAGGATTCGACGTTGCAGATGCGCATGACGGTGGTGCAGCGCTACATGAGCGCCAGCGGCTATCGCATCGTCGAGGGGCCGCTCGTCGTGCCGGGCCATGCCGACCGGCGGCTGTTCCGGGTGGAGCTGCAGCGGGCGCAATGTCTCCACGTCCAGCCGATCGAGCTGGTGCAGGCGAGCCGCGGCGGCTGGCTGGTATACGATGTGCATCTCGAGAGCGCCAACGAAGCGGGGACGTGCCCCGCGGCGGCGGGAACCAGGCCGTAACCATCGGGTGTTGCTCATTCGGTCAGCTCGAGCAGGATCCCGGCCGTCGCCTTCGGATGGATGAACGCGATGCGACGACCGGCGGCGCCGCGCCGCGGGGTGGCATCGACGAGCTGGTAACCGGCGGCGCGACAGCGCTCCAACGCGGCATCGAGATCGGCGACGCGGTAGCAGACGTGATGAATCCCGGGACCACGCCGGGCGAGGAACCTGGCGATCGGAGAATCGGGGTCGCGCGGCTCGAGCAGCTCGATGTCGACGTCCCCGAGCTTCAAGGAGACGATCGTGGCGCCGTCCGCCTCTTCGGGAGGCTCGGGAGCGACGCCCAGCACGTCGCGGTAGAACGGCAGGGCGTCGGCGATGCGGGACACCGCGATGCCGACGTGGGCCAGACGCAGCGCGGAATCGCTCATCAGCGCGGGAACTTAACGATGCAGACTGAAGGAGCCAACTTGACGATGCAGACGCATACCCACCCCACCGCGGTCACCGACGATACCTTCGGCCAGGAGGTCGAGCAACACAAGGGTCTCGTGCTGGTCGACTTCTGGGCGACCTGGTGCGGCCCCTGTCACGCCGTCGCGCCCATCCTCGAGCAGCTGGCGGGGGAGTACAACGGGCAGATCAAGGTGACGAAGGTCGACGTCGACGCGAATCAGAAGACCAGCATGCGCTTCAACGTGCGCTCGATCCCGAGTATTCTGTTCTTCCGGGACGGCCGTCATGTGGACACCCTCGTCGGGGCGTATCCCAAGGCCGCATTCGACGAGAAGATCCAGCAGCACCTGAAGTAACCGTTCCCTCCGCGGGGGGTCGATGCGCGCGAGCAGTGCTCGCCTGACGAATTCGCCGGTCCGGCTCGCGGAGCTCGCGTTTCCGCAGTCGGGCCGGCTGATTCATCGGACCCGC
The DNA here is from genome assembly GCA_035262265.1 of Gemmatimonadales bacterium. GTDB lineage: Bacteria > Gemmatimonadota > Gemmatimonadetes > Gemmatimonadales > GWC2-71-9 > DASTHG01. Next base: position 37,836 of record DATFTG010000040.1, on the reverse strand, counting down.
CTCGCCTTCATTCATGTCGACAACGTGCTGTCGTTCGCCAAGCGCGACCGCGACGGCCGGGTCGACGGCTACCTCATCGCCTGGCTCCCCGACGAATGTCTCGTGCTGTTGCTGCACACCGGCGAAGCGGTCAACGCGGTGTCGCTGCACAGCGCCGGGCGCGAAGTGGTCCCGATCGCCGAAGCGCAGCGGCGCATGGCGGCCGAGGCCGAGCGCGGCGAGCTGGCCTACTGCACCGCCCCCTACGAGCAGCTCGCCTGGATGTACCAGTCGTGCGCCGCGCCGCTGCAGGTGCGCAGCATCGATGCGCGCAAGCCCGACGCGCTGTTCCCGGCGCTGGCGCAGGAGCACGCCACCGGCGTCCTCGAGCTGATCTCCAACGGGCGGGTCTCCTATCTGCGCTTCGAGAACGGCCGCTTCACCGGCGGCTACTTCTGCAATCGCCCTGAGAGCGTGCCGGTCCCCAAGTACGTGGAGTCGCTGTTCCACGAAGGACCCGACGGGCACGACCCGGGGCTCTCGGCGGTTCTCTTCCCGTACCTTGCCGATCTGCCGGCGCAGGCGCCCGCGACGCTGATCCAGACCTATCGCGATCTCTACTGGCGCATCACCGACGCGGTGGAGCACGAAGTGCCGGGGGAAGGGAAGCGTCGCGCGCAGCGCGTGTCGGCGGGACTCGGCGCCAACCATCGGGCGCTCGAGCTGCTCGCGACGGAGCGGCAGGCGGAGCTCGCCGATTCCGTGGTGCAACCCCAGGAGCTCGCCCTGGCCCTCGGGGAATGGGCGAAGCAATTGCTCGAGGGCGTCGAGATCCTCATGCCCGGCACCGCTCCCCAGGTGCTGCGCGACGCGACGCGGGAGCACCGCTACTTGCTGCAGTCAGCCGGGTTCTACGACCGGCTGCCGTGGCCGGTGGCGTGGTAACGTGCGCGGCACGCTGTTCGTCGTTGCTACGCCGCTCGGCAACCTCGCCGATCTCTCGCCGCGCGCGGCGGAAACGCTGCGCCGTGTCAGCGCCGTCGCCGCCGAAGACACCCGGCACAGCCGCCCGCTCCTCACCCATGTCGGATCCGCCGCCGATCTGATCAGCGTGCACGCGCACAGCGCCCCCGAAGCGCTGGAGCGTGTGCTCGAGCTGCTCGCGTCCGGGAAGGACATCGCGCTCGTGACCGACGCCGGGACGCCGGCGGTGTCCGATCCCGGCGCCGCACTCGTCGCCCTGGCCCGCGCGCGCGATTTCCAGGTCGTGACGATTCCCGGACCCACCGCCGTCGCCGCCGCGCTCGCCGTGTCCGGTCTCAGCGCCGACCGCTACCTGTTTCTGGGATTTCTGCCGCGCAAGGGCGGCGAGCGCCGCCGCCTGCTCGAGCGCATCGCCAGGAGCGAATGGACCGTCGTGGTGTTCGAGTCGCCGAACCGCACGGCGGAGCTGCTCGACGACCTCGCCGACGCCTGCGGCGGCGAGCGGCGCGCGGCCGTGGCGCGCGAGTTGACGAAAATGTTCGAAGAGACACGCGACGGGACCCTCGCCCAGCTGGCGGGTTACTACCGGGAAGCCCCACCACGCGGAGAAGTCACGGTGATCGTCGCCGGGACCGGCGCGGCCGAGCGGGAGCCCACGCCGCCCGATCCCGAGTCGCGCGCACGAGAATTGCTCGCCCAGGGCTTGAGCCGCCGCGACGTTGCAGACCGGCTCGCCGATGAAACGGGAATCACGCGTAACACCGCGTATCGGCTCGTAAACGACCTATGAAGTGGGTTGCAACTCTCCTCGGTATCCTCAGCCTCACGGCGGGAATGCGTTCTGAGTTTTGGGTCGTCGGTCCTGGCTTACCCATTACCCAATACACATTACGCAGTTCTGATCCTGCCCTGACGATCGCCCGCCTCCACTACGACGGCGGCGGCGACTGGTATGGCAACCCCTCGAGTCTGCCGAATCTGCTTGCGGCGATCCGCACCCGCACGGCGCTGCCCGTGGCGCCGCGCGAGCGCGTCGTGACGCTGCAGTCCGCCGAGCTGTGGGACACCCCTTACCTCTATATGACGGGGCACGGCAACGTCCACTTCTCGGATGAGGACGTGCGGACTCTGCGGCGCTACCTCGAGCAGGGCGGCTTCCTCCACGCCGACGACAACTACGGAATGGATCAGTCGTTCCGGCGCGAGATCGCGCGGGTGTTTCCCGATCATCCCATGGTCGAAGTGCCCCTCACCCATCCCATCTATCACCTCGTCTACGACTTCCCCAAGGGGATTCCCAAGATTCACGAGCACGACGGCCTTCCGGCTCAGGGGTTCGGCATCTTTTTGGGGGACCGGTTGGTTGTGTACTATTCCTATCAGTCGGATCTGGGCGACGGCTGGGAGGACCCCGATGTGCATCACGATCCACCGGAGCTGCACGAAGCGGCGCTCGAGATGGGTGTCAATCTCTTCACCTACGTCGTGAGCACGACCCGGTGACCGAAACCGCGCGCACGCTGCGGCACATCGGTCGGCCGCATGCGCGCGCCCGTGCCACCGCGGCGCTGCTCGCCGGCGCCGGCGCGGCCCTCTCCGCGGCGGCCCTCGGTGCGCGACTCGCGCCCTCGCTCATCCTCGTGTTCCTGGCGTGGATCGCCGTCGTCGCCGCGCTCGCGGGATCCCTCGTTCTGGCGCGCCGCGCCTCACGCAGCGCCGGCCCGGCGCCGCTCGCCGTCAGCGCCGAGAACGCCGCGCACGCTCGATCGGGCAGCGTCGCCGCCGTGCTCGCACCGCTCCCCGCGCAGGGAGCGAGCGCCGCCCTCTTCGCCGTCGCCGACCGGCGTGCGGCGGCGCTGATACGCGGCGCCGCGTCGCCGCTGACACGCGACCTGCGGCGCACGACGCTGCGCGGGCTAGTCGCCGGCGTCCTCGCCGCCACCGCCGGCGCGCTGCTCTTCGTCGCCGCCGATCCGGGAGCGGGACGCGCGGCGGGGTTCTGGCATCCATGGCACGCCCTCGAGCTCGCCCGCGCGCCGCTCGGGTTGACGGTCGACCGCGAGCGGGTGCGCCGCGGCGACACGGTCGCGGTGTCGATCCGCGTTCCCGGAGCGAGCGGCGGGCACGTCACGTTGTGGTCGCGCGGGCCGGGGGAAGGGTGGAAGGCGGCGCTCGTGGCTCTCGACTCGAGCGGGCGGGCGACGCGTCGCGTCGGGCCACTCGACGGGGACCTGTGGGTCAAGGCGTCGAGCGGCGCACGCCGCAGCGGCGTCGTGTATGTCGACGTCGCGACGCCGGCGTTTCTCGCCGACGTGAGCCTGCAGGCCCGTTTCCCGGGCTACCTCAATCGTGCCGACGAGCCGCTGCTCGCCGGTCCCGACACCGTGGCGCTGCCGGTTGGGACGGAAATCGTGGCGCGCGGAACGGCGAGCGTGCCGCTGGCCGCCGCCGTCTGGCGGCTGACGAACGGCACGGAGCGGACGCCGCTCAGGGCGGGTGGCCGGCGCTTCGAGGGCGCGTTCACGCCGATGCGGTCGGGCACGTGGGTGTTGTCGCTCGCGACCGCCGACGGCGCGCCGCTCGAGGACCGGCCACCGGCGTTGGCGCTGCGGCTCGTCCCCGATTCCGCACCGGTGGTCGGCGTTCCCGTCCCGGGGCACGACACCACGCTGCCGTTCTCGCTGGTGCAGCCGCTCGTGATCGACGTGCACGACGATCACGGGATCACGCGCCTGTCGCTCGTGAGCTGGCGGGTGAGCCAGACGGGGAAGATCGGTGAGCCCGACCGCCAGGCATTGGAGGTGGGCGGCGCGGGGGACCGCGCGATCGTCCAGGCCGAGCTCGATGCCCAGCGCCGCGGCTTGCTCCCCGGCGATACACTGCGCTTCCGTGTGGAAGCGTGGGACAACGCCCCCGCCGCGCAGGAAGGACGCAGCGCCGAGTTCGCGTTGCGGCTGCCGTCGCGGGAGGAGCTGCGTGCGGCGCAGCGCGACGCCGCCAACGACATCATCGCCGCCGCCGAATCGGTCGCCACCGCGCAGCGCCAGCTCGCCGACAAGACCAACGACCTGGCGCAGGAGCGCTCGCGCGCCGCGAATGACGCGGCCACGAGCGGCCGGCAGCCGCCGGCGCAATCGGGCGGCACGCTGCCGTTCCAGACCAGCGAGCGGGCGCAGGAGCTGGCGCGGCAGCAGGAAGCGGTGGGACAGCGGGTGCAGGAGCTGGCGAAAGCCGTCGACGAGCTGTCGCGCGCGGCGCGCGCCGCCGGGATCGACGACACCGCGTTCCAGGCCCGGCTGCGCGAAGTGCAGGAGATGCTGGGGCGCGCGATGACGCCGGAGCTCGAGCAGCGGTTGCGCGATCTGCAGGCCGCGCTGTCCCGGCTCGATCCCGACGCGACGCGTGAAGCGCTGCGTCGCCTCGCCGAAGCTCAGCAGCAGCTGAAGGAGACGCTGGAGCGCAGTCAGGAGCTGTTCCGGCGCGCCGCGGTGGAGGGACAGCTTGCGTCGCTCGCGCAGGACGCCGAACAATTGCGGCGCGAGCAATCGCAATGGAACGCCGACGAGTCGCGCCGCCCCGACAGCGCCGCCGCGGCGGCCGAGCGCGCCCTCGCCGAGCGCGCCGAGTCCCTGGCCGCCGGCATCGCACAGGCCAACCGCGATCTCGGGGCCACCGACCGCGCGGATGCGGCGCGCAACGCGTCCGATAGCGCGGCGTCGGGCACGGCGAGCCATCCCGAGCGTCAGGCGCGGCGGGCGAGCGGCGCGATGCAGCGCGCGGCGACGAGCGCGGAGCAGGTGGATGCCTCGGGAGCGGCCCAGCAGGGCGAGATGGCGGAGCAGGCGCTGGACTCGATCCCCGAAGCGTTGCGGGCCCGGCGCGACTCGGTGGCGGGGCAATGGCGCCAGGAGGCGCTCGACGCGCTCGACCGTGCGCTGTCCGAAACCGCGGCGCTGGCGGAACGGCAACGGCGGCTCGCCGCCGGGCTCGACTCCGGCGGCTCCGCCGCGAGCGCGCGCAGCCAGCAGGCGGCGATTGAAGAGGGTGCGGCCGCGGTGGAGCGGCAGATCCGCGCCGCCGCGGGCCGGCACGCCCTCGTCAGTCCCGGACTGCAGAGCGCGCTCGGCTTCGCGCAGCGACAGATGGCCGGCGCCCGCGCGCAGCTCGAGCAGGCGCAGCCGAACACCGATGGCGCGGCGCAGCTCGCGGGCGAGGCGCTCGACGCGCTGAACGTGACGGCGTACGGGCTGGCGCAGGCCCGCGCCGACGTGGCCGGCGCGAAATCGGGGTCGGGATTTCAGGAAGCGATCGAGCGGCTGGCGCAGCTCGCCAATCAACAGGCGGCGCTGAACAAAGACGGCATGGGGATGCTCCCCATGATGGGCGCCGGCGGCGACGCGATGATGCAACAGCTGCGGTCGCTCGCCGCGCGGCAGCGAGCTCTCGCCGAGCAGCTCGAGCGGCTGCAGGCCTCGGGCGGCTCGAATGCGGCGGGAGCGCTGGCACAGGAAGCGCGCGACCTCGCGCGCCAGCTGGAATCCGGGCGCATGGACCGCCAGACGACCGAGCGACAGGAGCGGCTGTACCGCCGGCTGCTCGACGCCGGCCGCACCCTCACCGGTCCCGAGCCCGACCAGGACAAGGAGCGCACCAGCCGCGCCGCGATCGGGGACAGCGTGCATCTCCCCGGGCTGCTCGCGCCGGGGGTGACGGCCGGTCCGCGGATCCGCTATCCCACCTGGCAGGAGCTGGAGGGGCTTTCGCCCGACGAGCGGCGCATGGTGCTCGAGTATTTCCGGCTGCTCAATGCGCCACCGAACAAATAACCGCCGCATCGTCCTGCTCGCCATCACGCTCGTCGCCGCGCCCGCGGCCGGGCGCGCGCAGGCGATCAGTCAGGGGTTCGAGCTCGAGCGGCAGGGCCACGCCGATCAGGCGGCGACGCTCTACTTCGGCGTGTTGCGCGGCGAGCCGGCCAATCTCCCGGCGCTGCTCGGTCTGGAGCGCGTTCTGACGCCGCTCGGCCGGATCGCGGAGCTGCTGCCCCTCGCCGAACATGCCCTCACCGTCGACACCACAAGCGCCGTGCGCAGCGTGGCGCTCCGCACCTACACCGCGCTCGATATGCGCGACAGCGCCGCAGCGCTGGTCCGCCGCTGGGTGGCGGCTCGTCCCGGCGAGCTGACGCCCTGGCGCGAGTGGGCGATCGCACTCGAGGATCGCCAACGATTCGAGGACGCGCGCAACGTGCTGCTGCTCGGCCGCCGCACGCTCGGCACCCCCGGCGCGCTCGCGATCGAGCTGGCGGAGCTGGGGCAGCGCACCGGCGACTGGCAGACCGCTGCCTTCGAATGGGCGGGCGCCGCCGATGCGAGTCCGTCCCAGCTTGCCAACGCCGTGAGCCAGCTCGACGACGCGCCCCTCGACCAGCGCGATCGGGTGATTCGGTCCCTCACGATCAGCGCGGCGACGCCGACGGCGCGCCGCATCGCGGCGGAGCTGCTGCTCGGCTGGGGCCAGCCCGATCGCGGCTGGGACGTGCTCGCGGGAACGCTCGACCCGGCGACGCCGGAAGCGGCGATGGCGCTGCGCCGTTTCGCCGCGCGCGCGTCGGGGTCGTCGCCCGGGGTGCGCAGAGTGCGCGGCCTGGCGCTCGCCCGGCTCGCCGACCTGCTGCCGGGACCGATGGGCGCGCAGGCCCGCGCCGATGCCGCCCGCGCGCTGCTCGACGCCGGGGATCGCGAGGCGGCGCGCGCCGTCCTGTTGAAGCTGGCCGGCGATCCGGCGGCCCCGCGCGAGGCGCTCGCCCTGGCGCAGCTCGCTATGGTCGAAGGGCTGATCTCCGACGGCCAGCTCGATAGCGCGGCCGCCGGTCTCGCCCGGCTCGACCGCGACGCCCTGGCCAGCGGAGACGACCGCGAGCGGCTGCGTCACACACTGGTCGCCGCGTGGATCCGTCAGGGACAGCTCGACAAAGGGGATCAAATTCTGGGCGCCGATTCGAGCGTCGAGGCGGCGGCGCTGCATGGGTGGATTCTGCTGTATCGCGGCAACCTCAAAGAGGCGATCGCGGCGTTCCGGAGCGCCGGTCCTTACGCCGGCGACCGTGATGCGACGACGGCCCGTACCGCGATGCTGGCGCTGCTCGAGCAGGTCGATCTCCCCGAGAGCCCCGAGCTTGGCGCCGCGCTGCTGCAGCTCGCGCGCGGCGATTCGAGCGGCGCCGTTGCGGCGTTGCGCCGCGCGGCCGACAAGCTGCCGAGCGGGCGCGGACGCCCCGACGTGCTGCTCGTTGCGGGGCGGATCGCAGCGCGACTGGGGGCGGGGCAGGAGGGTACGGCCCAGGATTTGTTCAACGAGGTCGTGCAGAAGGGTGGCTCGGGTGCCGCGGCGCCGGCCGCGGAGCTCGAGCTGGCGCGGATCCTCTTGCGGCGCAACCGTCCCGCCGACGCTGTTGCCCACCTGGAGCATTTGATTCTCACGTATCCCGAGAGCGCGGTGGTGCCCGAAGCGCGCCGGGAGCTGGAGCGGGCGAAAGGAGCGATACCGCGGTCATGAGGCGGAGGGAGTTCGTTCGGGCGGTCGGGCGGGCGGGCGGACTGGCGGTCGGTGCTGACGTGTTTGGTCTAGCAGCGTATCTCCGACCGCCCGACCGCCTGACCGCCGCCTCTCTGTTAGTCCCGATGGACGACGCGCAGTCCGACCACCTCAAAGCCTACGGCGTCACTTATCGCGTCATTCAGGCGGGCGGCAAGGTCGAATGGCTGCTCAACTATCGCGGCGGGTCGTTCCTCCTCCCCGACGCGCCGACGGTGCGGCGCGACGCGGCGCTGAGCGGCGTGGCGGTCGAGTCGGTCGACGACGGGCAGGTGAGCGCGGTGCGCGGCGAGATCGCGGGGACGAACGCCGATTCGGTGCCGCTCGAGAAGGCGCCCAAAGTCGCGGTCTACGTCCCGCCCAACACGCAGCCGTGGGACGACGCAGTCACCATGGCGCTGCAGTATGCCGGGATTCCGTTCGAGAAGCTGTGGGACCCCCAGGTGCTCGCCGACGGGCTGCACGGCTTCGACTGGCTGCACCTGCACCACGAGGACTTCACCGGGCAGTATTCGAAGTTCTTCCTTATCTATACCGGAGCCCCGTGGCTCGCGGAGATGGTACGCTTCAACGACGCGGCGCGGCGGCAGCTCGGATTCTCCTCGGTGCCGGCGATGAAGAAGGCGGTCGCGCGCACGATTCACGACTACGTGGCGGGCGGCGGGTTTCTGTTCGCGATGTGCACGGCGACCGAAACGATCGACCTGGCGCTCGCGGCGCACGACGTCGATATCGCGGCGAGCTTCGCCGACGGGACGCCGGCCGACCCGAATGCCGATCAGAAGCTCGACTGGAGCCAGACGTTCGCGTTCACCAGCGCGCACGTCGAGGCCGATCCCCAGATCGCGAGCTTCTCGGATATCGACGGACACCAGGTCAACGCCGGCCCGCGACGCCAGCCGCTCGGCGCGTTCAAGCTGTTCAACTTCAGCGCCAAGATCGATCCGGTGCCGACGATGCTGGTGCAGAACCACCGCGAGGTGATCCCCGATTTCTACGGGCTCACCACCTCGTTCATCCGCGAGCGGCTGAAGCCCGGCGTGACGGTGCTGGCGGACGAAGAAGGCGCGCCGTGGGTGAAGTACGTCCATGGCGACCTCGGCAAGGGGACCTGGACGTTCTTCGGCGGGCACGACCCGGAAGATCCGCAGCACCAGATCGGCGACCCGCCTACCGACCTCTCGCTGCATCCGCACTCGCCGGGATACCGGCTGATTCTCAACAACGTCCTCTTCCCCGCGGCCAAGAAGCGCGAGCTGAAGACGTGAGCGTCGAGCGGCTCGCCGCAGCGGTACGCGACCAGATCCGGGGCGAGATCGCCGCCGCGCACGGCCGCGAGGTGTCGTTCGTCGCGTCGTTCGACGGCGATGGTCTGATCGTCGCCGCGGAGGTAGTGGCGCGCGGCACCGTGGACGCGGTGCTCGCCCTGCCGGGAGCGGCGCGCCGCGGCGAGATGCTGCTGCACAACCACCCCAGCGGCATCCTCGAGCCGTCGGGCGCCGACCTCGCCGTGGCGGCGCGGCTGCACGACGAGGGCATCGGGTTCGGGATCCTCGACAACGAGGTCACCGAGCTGTACGTGGTGGTCGAGTGTCCGCGGGCCCGGGCGGAGCACGCGATCGACGCCGTCCATGCGGCGCGGCTGCTCGGACCCGAAGGGCCGGTGGCGCAGGCGATCGGGGCGGCGGCGTTCGAGGACCGGCCGGCGCAGCGCGACATGGCGGCCTACATCGCCGACGCCTACAACGACGGCGGCATTGCGCTGCTGGAAGCGGGAACGGGGGTGGGGAAATCGTTCGCCTACCTCGTGCCGGCGATCCTGTGGGCGCAGGCGAACGAAGAACGCACCGTCGTGTCGACCAACACGATCAATCTCCAGGAGCAGCTGGTCGGAAAGGATCTGCCGCTGCTGGCGCGCGCGCTAGCCACCCCCGATCACGAGCCCACGTTCGCGCTGCTCAAGGGGTGGCGCAATTACCTGTGCCTCGCGCGGCTCGAGCAGGCGCACGGCAGCCAGGAGACGCTGTTCGAGACCGCGCGCGGCGAGGAGCTGGAGGCGCTCGCGGCCTGGGCGCGATCGTCGGCGGACGGCAGCCTGGCCGACCTCGCCGATACACCGTCGGACGAGGTGTGGGACGCGGTCGCCGCCGAATCCGATCTCTGCACCCGGCTCAAGTGCCCGCACTTCGAGCGCTGCTTCGTGTTCCAGGCCCGCCGCAAGGCGGCGGAAGCCGACGTCGTCGTCGTCAATCACCACCTGCTCGCGTCGGATCTCGCGGTGCGCCTCGCCGCCGACAACTGGCTCGAAGCAGCGGTGCTGCCGCCCTACCGGCGCTTGATCCTCGACGAAGCCCATCACGTGGAAGACGTCGCGGCCTCCCACCTCGGCGCGCAGGTGTCGCAGGCGGGGGTGCAGCGGTTGCTGGGCCGGCTGGAGCGCGGCGGCCGTGGGCTCCTGCCGGCGCTGCACGCCGCGCTCAGCGCCAGAGCCGATCTCCTCAGTCTCGCGAGCCGCGACCTGCTGGAGCAGCGGCTGCTCGACGCGCTGCGGGCGGCGCGCCGCGGCGCCGAAGATCTGTTCACGCTGCTCGCCGCCCGGCTCGACCGCGAGCCCGCGGGACCGGGCGGACATCAGCTGCGGCTCACCGACGCGTTTGCCGACGACCCGGTCTGGGGAGCGGGGCTCGAGGCGGCGCTCGACAACCTGCTGGTCGCCTTCACCGGTTTGCAGGATGGCGTCGAGACGATCGCCGACCGATTGTCGCTCGAGGATACGGCCGACCGCCCGGCGGTGCTGATCGGGGAGCTGCGCGGCGTGGTGCGGCGGCTCGATATGGCGGCGCGCGGCCTCACCGCCAGCCTGCGCCCCACACGCGCCGATCGCGCGTCGCCGGCGGTGCGCTGGCTCGAGCGGCGCGGCCGCAAGGCGACGAGCATCGGCCTGGCCGCGGTGCCGCTCGATCTCGCGTCGGTCCTCAAGGAAGCGCTGTTCGATCGCGTGGAGACGGTCGTGCTCACGAGCGCGACGCTCGCCACCGGCGGCGACTTCGGCTTTCTCGAGGAGCGGCTGGGACTCGCTCTTCCGCCGTCGCGCGTCACGGTGCGCGAAGCGCTGCCGTCACCGTTCGACTTCGCGAGTCAATGTCTCTTCGGCATTCCGACCGACCTCCCCGAGCCGAAGGAAGACGCCGCGGGACACGACGCCGCCGTCGCCCGCGTGCTGGTGGAGCTGGCCCACGCCGCGGACGGCGGCGTGTTCTGCCTGTTCACGAGTCACAGTGCGCTGCGCCGCGCCGCCGATGCGGTGCGCGCGCGCGTCGGGCCGCGCTGGCCGCTGCTCGTGCAGGGAGAGGATCAGCGCGACCGGCTGCTGCGCCGGTTTCGCGAAGCGGGCAATGCCGTGCTGCTCGGCACCGATTCGTTCTGGGAGGGCGTGGACGTGCCGGGACGGGCGCTGCGCGTCCTGATTCTCGCCAAGTTGCCCTTCAAGGTGCCGACCGAGCCGCTCACCGCGGCGCGCGTGGAGCGGCTCGAATCGCAGGGGCACGACGGGTTCACCCAGTACCTGCTGCCGCACGCGGCGCTGCGGCTGAAGCAGGGATTCGGACGCCTGATCCGCAGCCGCGCCGATGTGGGCGCCGTGGTGCTGCTCGATCGACGCGTGGTGACGCGGCGCTACGGCGCGCAGGTGCTCGAGGGGCTGCCGCGGGCCGACCGCATCATCGGGTCCTGGGAAGAGATTCGCGACGCGTGCGAGGAATTCTTCGCGCGCCACGGGTGCACGATGGAACCGCTCGAGCCAACATCGGCCCGGGCGGAAACGTAGGAATCGCCACGGAGGGCAGGTCGATGCTGCGGTATCGCGTGCTGGGTGTGCTGGCGCTGACGCTGGGCGGATGCGCCGTGCCGAGCGGCGGGTTCAGCGGGCAGCAGGGCGTCGAGCCTTCCAATCGACGATACGTCAATCCGGGAACGCTGGCCCAGCTCGACGGCTTTACCCACGCCGTCCGCATCGGCTTCGTGACCTACGTTTCGGGGGAGGTGCCGCTCGACAGCGCGGGGCGTCTCGTCGGGGCGGGGGACCTCGCCGCCCAGGCGAAGCAGGCATTCGCCAACCTGAGCCTGGTGCTGCGGATCGCGGGCAACGTTCCATCCGACGTCGTCAAGCTGACGGTGTATGTGGCCAATTATCATCCGCAGGATCTGGCCGTCATACGGCGGGCGGCGCCCGAGTTCTTCCCGGACAAGAACCCGCCCGCAGGCAGCGTCGTCGGGGTCCAGGCGCTGCCGCAGGACGGGATGTTGATCGCCGTGGATGCGATCGCGCAGGCGCCGGCGCTGTTCAGGCCGAGGGCTGGAACACCGTAGTAGATTCAGAGGCGTTACGGGTCATGGGTAATGAGTCCTTACCCATTACTCACTACCCACAACGTTTTTTTTCAGAGGAAGCACGTGGATTTCAGCAAACGTCTCGACCAGCTCCCCGGCTACCCCATGGCCCACATCCCGGCCATCAAGAAGCGGCTGCTCGAGCAGGGCGTCGATCTGATCGACGTGGGTGCGGGGGACGCCGACTTCGCGCCTCCGGCCGTCGCGGTCGAGGCGCTGAATCGCGCGGTGCGCGATCCGGCGATGAGCCGCTATGGCTTCCAGATCGGCCTCGGCGCATTTCGCACCGCGGCGGCAGGCTACCTGAAGCGGCGCTTCGGACTCACCATCGATCCCTATACCGAGCTGCTCCCGCTGCTCGGCTCGAAGGAGGGCATCGCCCATCTCGCCGCGACCGTGCTCGATCCCGGTGATTGCGCGATCGTGCCCGAACCCGGCTACGCCGTGTACCTCGGCGGCACGGTGCTCGCGGCCGGGGTGCCGTACAACGTCCCGTTGACGCCGCGGACGGACTTCCTGCTCGAGCTCGACGAGCTGCCGGTCGACGTCGCTCGGCGGGCGAAGCTTGTTTATCTCAATTACCCGAACAACCCGACCGCTGCGGTGGCGCCGCGCGAGTACCTCGAGCGCTGCGTCGCGTTCTGCCAGCGTCACGACATCCTGATCGTGTACGACAATCCGTACTGCGAGATCACGTTCGACGGCTACGTGGCGCCCAGCATTTTCGAGATCCCGGGCGCCCGGGACGTCGCGATCGAGTTCCACTCGCTCTCGAAGAGCTTCTGCATGACGGGGTGGCGGATCGCCTTCGCCATCGGCCGGCCCGAGCTCATTACCGCGCTCGCCAAGGTGAAGAACTACATCGACACCGGCGCCTTCCTCGCCATCCAGGCCGCCGGGGCGGCAGTGCTCGATCGCGCCGAAGAGATCGCCGCCGGGTACGCCGCCCGTTTCCGCGATCGTCGCGACGCGATGGTGCCGGCGCTCCGTTCCGAGGGGTTCGAGGTCGAATCACCGCGGGCGACGTTGTACCTCTGGATCCCGCTGCCTGAGGGACTCGCGTCGGCGGAGTTTCAGCGCCGCGCGCTGGAGGAGGTCGGGGTGGTGACGCTTCCCGGCACGGCGTTCGGCACCGGCGCCGAAGGGTTCTTCCGCGTCGCGCTCACCGTCGAGACCCCGAGACTCGTCGAGGCCGCGCAGCGGCTCGGCAAGGTGCTGGCCGCTGTTTGAGTCCGGGGAGCGGCGCATCCGGCCGGCAACGGCCTGGCTCATCGCCCTGGGGGTGCACCTCGTGGCGTTCGGGATCGCCGTCTGGCTGAAGATCGAATACACTCGCAGACCCGTGCAGTACATCCAGCTCGCGCCCGAGCCCGAGCTGCCGCCGTTCGCCGGCGTGCGCCCGGGTCGCGGTCTCGATGAGCACGCCGGGACCGGCAGGCAGCGAGCGCATCCCGTCCTGCCTCCCGCGCCTCCCGAAACACTCGCGATCACGACGGCGCCGACCGCCGTCACGCCGGTCCAGCGGGAGCGGCGCCGCCCGGGGTTCATCCTCGGTCCCTCGGTGGGCGACGGCAAGCTGTGGGTCAGTCCGCGTCCCGCGCTGCCCACCGACGTCGCCGCGGCGATCTACCAGGATCACTCGCCGCGGGACTCGGTCATCGTGCGGCGGCTGCGCGCCATGGTCGATTCCCTGAACGTCATCATCGATTCGGAGCAGCGCACCGGGCGCGCGCCCGCCTGGGTGGCGCGCGGCGGGAACGGCAAGCCGGTGTGGGGGCTCGATTCGAGCGGCATCTACGTCGCCGGGGTGAAAGTGCCGACGCCGGTGCTCGCGCTGCTCGGCAGCCTCCTGCCGCCGGGGAACTACGACGAAGCGATGCGCCAGCGCAAACTCGCCGACATGCGGGCCGACATCATGCAGGCCGCGACGCGCGCCGAGAACCTCGAGCAGTTCCGGCGTTATGTAAAGGAATTGCGACAGCGCAATCAGGAAGCGCGGGATGAGGAGCGGCGCCAGCGCGGCGACACCACGACCGCTACCGCGCAGCCGTAACGGCCGCCGCGAGGCGCCGTCCCGCGGCGTCCTTCCCGACCACAAACAGCAGCTCATTCACCGGTTCCGACACCGTCCCGCCGGTGAGCGCGATGCGAATCGGCTGAAACACTTTGCCCGCCGCGACGCCGAGCGTGTCGGCGACGCCGCGCAGCGCCTGCTCGATCGCCTGCGGCGTCCACTCGATGCCGGCGAGTGCGTCGCGCGCGGCCATGAGCGCCTGCTGGTAGCCCGCGGGATCCTTCGCGATCTCCTTCACCGCTTTCTCGTCGGGCGTGACGAACTTCCCATCGAGCCGCACGGCCACCTGCTTCGCGACGTCGAGCGTCGTGCGGCTGCGCGTCTTCACCGCGCCGATCGCGCGCAGCACCGCGTCGCGCTCGCCGCCGACGCCCAGCTCGTCGAGCTGCGGGGCGATCAGCGGGAACAGGTCCTGCGGCGTCGCGGCCGAGAGGTACTGGCCATTCATCCACTCGAGCTTCGTCGTGTCGAACACGGCGGCTTTCTTCTGGACACCGGCGAACGAGAACAGCTGCACCATCTCGTCACGCGTCATGATCTCCCGGTCGCCGCCGGGGCTCCAGCCGAGCAGGGCGAGGAAGTTGCGCATCGCGGCAGGAAGGATGCCGAGATGCTGGTAGTCGCCCACCGCGGTGGCGCCGTGTCGCTTGGACAGCTTCTTCCCATCCATGCCGTTGATCATCGGGACGTGGCCGAAGACGGGCGGCTCGTGGCCCAGCGCGCGGTACAGCGCGATCTGCTTCGGCGTGTTGGAGATGTGATCGTCGCCGCGCAGCACGTGGGTGATGTTCATGTCGATGTCGTCGACGACCACAGCGAGGTTGTAGATCGGCGTGCGGTCGGTGCGCAGGATGATGAAGTCCTTCAGGTCCTCGCCCTGGAAGGCGATGCGCTCGTGGACGGCATCGTCCCACGCGATCTCGCCCGGCGGCATGCGGAAACGGATCGCCCCCTCGTCGAGGTAGGCCTTCCCCTCGGCGAGCAGCCGATCGGCGGCCTCCTGGTGGCGGACGATGCGGGCGCCCTGGAAGACGACCTCCTCGTCCCAGTCGAGGCCCAGCCAATCGAGCCCGTCGATGATGACCTTGGTGTGCTCGTCGGTGGAGCGCTGCTTGTCGGTGTCTTCGATGCGCAGCAGGAAGGTGCCGCCGGTGTGGCGGGCGTAGAGCCAGTTGAAGAGCGCGGTGCGGGCGCCGCCGACGTGCAGATAGCCGGTCGGGGAGGGGGCGAAACGGACGCGGGGTGTGGTCGCTATTGGAAGATCGGGATCAATGTCGAATGTTGACTGTTCAATGTCCAATGATCATCGAGCATTGATCATTCTACATTGGACATTGCATCGTACGGAGAGGGGGGGATTCGAACCCCCGATAAGGGTATTAGCCCCTATAACGGTTTAGCAAACCGCCGCCTTCAGCCACTCGGCCACCTCTCCAACGCCTGCCACCACCTGCGACCCGATCCGTGTCGAGCTTCGCACCGGTGCGGCGGGGTAGTCTACATCCCCGGCGCTGGGCTCGGCAAGCGCCTCCGGCGATTGCCGTTGCTGCTCCCCGCGACCCCCCACGAGAGTGCCGTTCTGTCGCCGATGGACAGCGAAGCAGGGAAGAGAGAACGTTGAAGGATGCGAGCCCGCATCGCGTGTCTGGTCCTGATCGTGTCATGCGCATCCGCAAGCCAGCAGGTGACCTACATCGCGCCCTCGTACCGGACCATCGTCGCCGAGCCCGAAGAATCGCCCGACGGAGTCCACCAATCGATCTACATGGCGAATCACTCCACGGAGTCCGTCGTGATCACCCGTTTTCAGCTGATCGATTGCGTGAATGTCGCTAATCCGTGCCAGGTCAAACAAATGCGGATCCTGCTCAACCCGGGTCAGCGAGCTCTCGTCGCCACCATCGGGCCGGTCGACCGCGGCCGAGAGTACAGCTACCGCTACACCTGGACGTGGGACCTCGTCACGGCGGACTCGCGTTCGCGATGATGAAGCCGCCGAGGTCTCAGGGCGGAGCGCCGCACCCGCCCGATGAGGCACGGCAGGCGCGGCGGTGAACGCACGGATCGAGCACGTCGCCATCTGGGTTCAGGACCTGGAAGGGCTACGCGCGTTCTATGCCGGGACTCTGGGCGGCGTGAGCGGCCGGCTGTACGAGAACCGGGTTACCGGCTTTCGATCGTACTTCATTTCCCTGGGCGACGGACCGCGTCTCGAGCTCATGCACCAGCCGGGACGACCGTCCTCCGCGCCGGCGGGCGGCTGTGCCCATATCGCGCTGGCGCTGGGCAGTCGCGCCGCGGTCGATGAGGCGGTCGCCACGCTGCGTCACCAGGGAGTGGTTGTGGAATCGGATCCGCGCATGACCGGAGACGGGTACTACGAGGCCGTTATCCTCGACCCCGAGCGCAACCGTATCGAGCTCACCGTTTAGCCCACTTCCATGACCTGCAAACTCTGCGGCGAGCGCGACCTGCCGCTGTTCTACACGCAGGGCGACCAGGATCAGTTCCGTTTCTACCGCTGCCCGCGCTGCACGCTGGTGTCGTACGATACGAGCGGCGGCGTCAACCAGGAGAAATACGTGATGTCGCGCATCGATCCCGACCGGCCGACGCGACAGAACCGCGGACATCGCCAGACCTACGCGTTCATCCACCGCTACCGCCGCCCGCCCGGCCGCATGCTCGACCTCGGCTGCGGCGACGGCATCGTCCTCCACCTGGCGCGCCGGGATGGCTGGCAGGTGCACGGCGTGGAGCTCTATCCCGAGCAGGTCGCGCTCGTCCGCGAGACCCTGAGCCTCGACGTCGAGACATCGGACATCGCGGGATTCCGCGGTGCACCGGGCAGCTGGGACGTGGTGATCCTGACGCACGTGCTCGAGCATCTCCCCGATCCCGTCGGCGCCCTGCGCAAGATTCGCGAGCTGCTCGCTCCCGGCGGGATCGGCGTGCTCGAGTTCCCCAACATCGACGCGCTGGATGCGAAGCTGCGGCGCGCGCTGCGTCGCTGGCAGCTGCACCGCCGCCGCTACCGCCCCGACTACGTTCCCGGCCACGTGCAGGAGTTCTGCCGGGCGTCGTTCGCCTTCGCCGCCGAGCAGGCCGGGCTGCGGCTGGTCCACTGGGAGACCTACGCCGTCAATCCGCTCAAATACTTCGTCTACCGCTACCTGTCCTGGGGCAACAAGGCGCGCGTGCTGGTCGAGTCCCGTTGAGGAATCGCCGGAAGCGGACATGATCTGGAATTGACCGGCCCGGATAATGCTATATCCTAGGGAAACCGGAGCCGACGATGCCCGCTCAGCCGTCCACGATTCACCGTCGTATGCTCGTGCTGCACCTGCTGGGCGGCGCAATCGCGCTCGCGTGCGCCGGCGGCGGCACGAACCCCAACCTCATCGACATTTCCGGGCGCTGGCGCTATACCGAGCGCTACACCGACCTCGCGCACCAGGCTTCGTGTTTCGACTCGGGGGCCTACGACATCATGCAATCGCAGAACGGCTTCGTGGGCGTCTATGGCCAGCGCGGTTACTGCACCACGCCCCAGGGAACCGCCGACAACACCGACTCGGGTGCGGTCACCGAGGGGCACGTCGTCGGTCGCACGATCCGGTTCAAGGCGCCCAATTGCCAGTACGACGGGCACACCCCGGTCGAAACCACCGATCGCCTCGACGGCAACGTCGTCTGCTCCGTGGGCGATCGGACGATCACCTACACTTTCACAGGGACCTGGTCCGCCCAGCGGTGAGCGCTCCGGTCCGGGCGCTCACTGTGCTGGAGCGCCGCGTGACGCATTGCACGCGGTGCCCGCGGCTCGTCGCCTACCGCGAGCGTATCGCCCGCGAGAAGCGCCGTGCCTACGCCGCCGAGACGTATTGGGGCCGGCCGGTCCCCGCCTTCGGCGACTCCCGCGCCCGCCTCGTGATCGTCGGCCTGGCGCCGGGTGCGCATGGATCGAATCGCACCGGCCGCATGTTCACCGGCGACGCCAGCGGCGACTGGCTCTACGCCGCGCTCTT
Source organism: Gemmatimonadales bacterium (assembly GCA_035262265.1). Classification (GTDB taxonomy): domain Bacteria; phylum Gemmatimonadota; class Gemmatimonadetes; order Gemmatimonadales; family GWC2-71-9; genus DASTHG01. The sequence goes on along the minus strand of DATFTG010000040.1, from coordinate 19,785 downwards.
TCGCTACGGCTTCGCGAGCCAGCCGGTCGCCACGAGTCGCGCAGACGGCCTGACGCTCCGGGACTGCTGGATCACCGCCGCCGCGCGCTGCGCGCCCCCCGATAACAAGCCGACGCCGCGGGAGCTCGCCACCTGCCGGCCCTGGCTCGCCCGCGAGCTCGAGCTGCTCACCCGGCGTCGCGTCGTGCTCGCGTTGGGGCGCGTGGGTCACGACGCTTTCCTCAAAGTCTCCGGGTGGCGCGCCCGCTTCGCTCACGGCGCCGTGACCCGGCTCCCCGATGGCACCTGGCTCGTCGCCTCCTACCATCCCAGCCGGCAGAACACCAACACGGGGAAGCTCACGCGAGCGATGTGGCACGCGGTGTTCCGGCGCGTGCGGGTACTCCTCGACCGGGGGTGATGGGCGGCTCGAGACGGGCCAGGTCGCGCAGGTTGCGCGTGAACCGAGCCGCGAGCAGCGCCAGCATGACGAGCGCTGCGGCGGCGAGCACCGCGTCGCCGAACAGGCGGGCGGGGGACGCGGGCAGCAGGGTGACGACCAGCGTCAAGAGCATCAGCGCCACTCGAGCCTCCGTCGGACCGAACCACCCGTAGCCGATGCGAAACTTTCCGAACACCGCCGATTCGAGATAGACGTTGATCGACAACGCGAGGTAGACGACCACCAGACCCAGCGCGATCCCCAAACTGAAAAACGGCGACAGGCCGAGCCCGATGCCGATGACGGCCGTCGAGTAGGCGTCCACGAGATGGTCGAGGTAGTAGCCGTAGCGCGGTCGCTCGGCGTGCCGCACCCGTGCCAGCGTCCCATCGAGACTGTCGCCCAACCAGTTGATGACCAGTGCCGCCGTCGCTGCCCACAGCCACCGCACATCACCGGCGCTCAACGCGTACGCCACAGCCGCCGCGGTCGCCCCTAGAACGCCCAGCGCGGTGAAGTGGTCGGAGGTGATCGCGCCGGGCACCCGGCGGGCGATCGCGCGCAACAGCCGGCGTTCGGGGCCGGCGAGCCAGAAGGTCATTTCGCGTTCGGGGTCGCGCATGGGATCATCCTCAGGGCTGGAAGGAGGAGCAGGACGCCCGCCGCGGCGAGCGCCCACGCGGGCAGCCGCACCGCCATCCCGAGCCACGCCAGCAGCAGGTAGCGCGGCAGGCGGCCCGCGGCGACGGCCGCGAGGTAGCGGCCGCGCGGGTAGCGCGCGGTGAAGGCGAGCAGCTTGAACGGAAAAAACGGCAGCGGGGTGATGCCGCTCAGAGCGAGGACCGCAAACGGAGCCCGCCTGAACCAGCGCAGCGCGAACGACGGTGCGCCCGCGGCGACGAAGGCGCGCTGCGTCAGCCGGTGGACGCCGGTCGAGAAGAGGCGATGGTCGGTCCACGCAGCGGCGACGGTGCCGGCGGTCGCGACGAGCGCAGTGGGGACGACGCCGAGGTGGGCCCCGTACCAGATGACGACCGGCTCGTGCGGGACGACCGCCAGCGCGACGTTCGACAGGAACGCGTAGGCGAAGAGGAGCAGGGGCGCGCCCATAGGACGCGCACACCTTCGCCCCGCGCTCTCAAGCCGATGTCAAGCGATGCTTACGAGCCCAGCAGCGATGCGTCAGCGCGCGCTGCGGCAGAGCGCAGCTCACTCACGGGCGTCATCGGTACCGTGACCCCCGGATCCGAGTGACGCGCTTGCGCGCCCCCCGGGACCATGACCACGCTGATGCCCTCGATGGACGGAGCGGGGGTCTCGAGCGGTTTGGGAATCGACTGCTTGTTGCGGCGCATTTCGCGCAGATAGCCGGGGAGTATGCGCCACAACCGCGCCTCGGCTTCGCTCATCGATCTTCCCTGGACCATGCAGCCCGGCAGCTCCTCGAACGCCACCAGCCACCAGGCGTTGCCGTCGGGGCGCGTGTCCGGCCAGAACATCCGCACGTGATAGGTCGGGGTCCGCATGCCTACTCCGTGGCCGCCGCCCCGTCGAGCGAACGGATGAGGTGCGCGGCGAAATCGACGACGTGACGCGGCAGCGGCCCGCCGATCGGGATCGACATGTGCAGGAAGCGATGCTCGGGGTGGATGTAGAACAGCGCCGTCTCGGGATCCTCCCCGTTGAGCCGGCCGCCGCGCACGAAGCCCCACGCTTCGAGCAGCGTGGCGACCTCGATGCCTCCAGTGGTGCGCTCCGGGCGCGACAGCTCGAGCAGCATGGCCTGCGCCGTGGCCGCCCGCTGCTTGCCGCTCACAGCTCGCGCCCCACCACGCGCAGCGGCACCACGACGTGCGTCTCTCCCGCGTCGACCAGAAACTGGTAGCGCCCCGGACCGTGGAACGTCGTGTTGGTCAGCTGGAAGATGAGGTTGGTGCCGGGCATGTCCCCGGGCGAGATGCTGCCGATCTGGGTGCGCGTGCGTTGCTCGAACAGCCGTCGACCCTGCTGATCGACCAGCCGGATGCGGATGGCGTGCTCGCTGTCGCAGTCGTCGGGCTCGAGCTGCAGGCGCAGCACCAGCACCATCTTCGTGTGGACGGCGGGAAACACCTCGGCGAAGATGGTGTCGAACACCCCTTGCACGTTGAGCTTGTCGCCCGCGCCGACTCCCGCTCCATCGGCGATGGCGGCGAGAGTAGCCCTCACCAACTCCCTCCCGGCGTCACGATCTGGAAGCTCCCGAGCTTTGGTGTCGCCCGCAAGTAGAGCGAAAGTCGTGCCGCCCAGCCCTCAGCGACACGCTGAAGTGGTTGAGTTTGCTGGATCGTCTTGTGTTTTCCACGAGCCGCCACGCGGAGTGGAGCGGCAGGAGCGCGGCGAGCGGAAGCAGCGTGACGCCCATCTTGACCCCGGGCGCGAGGTCCGCCAGCGTATGAAACCGGCGCTGTTCCCGCCCGTTGGGAGGACGGGAGCAACGCACCCGAACGGTCGAGGTGAATATGGATGCTTCGATGATCGCGTTCATCAAAGGCGTCATCGCGTTCCTGCTTGTCGCCGGCACTGGAATGACCGGTCTGTGGCTCTGGTTCCGTCTCCGCTCCACGTACCGTTCCGATGCACAACACGGAATGCTCGACACGCTGCGTGACGAGCACGCCCGGCTCGAAGCCGAGCTGGGGAGCCGCATGGCGGAGCTCGAGGACCGGGTCGATTTCGTGGAGCGGCGGCTGGTACAGGGGCGACCGCCGACGAACCTGCCGTCGGAGCGAGAGCGCACGCCGGTCTAGCGCGTCACGGAGGAATCATGGAACAGCTGCGGCGCGCCGCGATCTGGACGGTGGCGATCGAGCTGCCGCTCGCCGCGCTCGCCCTGCTGTCGACGATTCCGCCGCTCTATCGCACCGTGCCGCTGGTGCTCACCGCGCACCTGCCGGGGATCGCCCTGCTCGATAGTCTCTCGATGTGCTGCGGCATCCACCATCCCGGCTTCGAGCCGCCGATGGTGTGGAGCATCCTGATTCTCGCGCTGGCGAACGCGGTCGTCCTCTTTCTCGTGCTCTGGGGCGCGCTGCTCGTCTGGGGTCGCGTCCGCAGCCCGGCCGCCGCGGCGCGCTCGTGACCGGCGCTCCACACGAGCTCGTGGCCCTGCTGCGGGAGGCAGGGATTGCGCACCATCGCGCGTTCGCGGCGACGAATGGAGCCGACCCGGAGTGGCCGACCTGGTATGCGGAGTTTCTGGCCCCGCGCCTTCGGGCGATACTCGGGCGGTCGGTTGCCGTCGCCGAGCTGGCCGAGCGGCTGCGGCAATGGCACCACGCCCATATGCAGAGCGACAGCCGGGAAGAATGGCCGGAGTTCTACGCCAGGAGCCTCGTGACTTTACAAAATCCTGGCAATTGAGCCGTCCGTCGTCCGCGCGCCGGTTTCAGATTGAGGCGCCGGCCTGCTTGTTGGACGCCGTGGCGGGGCGCAGTTTTAGGACGATTTCCGTAACCTCGCGCAGTCAGGAGAGTCTCATCCCATGAAACGATCGTGCATCCCGGCGGCCGTGGCGATGATCGCCCTCGGCGTCCCCGCGCGCGTACCCGCACAGGGCCGGGTGGACACCACCGCCGGCCATTTCTCCCCGTTCACGCAGAACGACGTGCACTTCATGTCGGGGATGATCTACCACCACGCGCAGGCGGTGATGATGGCCGGCTGGGCGCCCACCCACGACGCCGGCGCGTCGCTGCGCGCGTTGTGTGAGCGGATCGTGGTCGGCCAGACCGACGAGATCAACCTGATGCAACGCTGGCTGCGCGATCGCCATCAGACCGTACCGGACCCCAAGGCCGCGCAGACGATGATGCCGGGGATGCCCGGCATGGGGGGCATGGACTCGTCGATGATCATGCCGGGCATGCTCACGGCCGAGCAGCTGGCGGCGCTGGACAAGGCGCGCGGCCCCGATTTCGACCGCCTGTTCCTGCAGTTCATGATTCAGCATCATCGCGGCGCCATTACGATGGTCAATCAGCTGTTCGGCACGGGGTCGGGAGAGGAAGAGATCGTCTTCAAGTTCGCGTCGGACGTGTACGCGGACCAGACGACCGAGATCGATCGCATGCAGCGCATGCTTGGCGCGATGCTTTTCGGAGCGCGCGGCCAGTGAAATCACCCGCAGTCATCGTCCACCCAGGGGAATCCATCATGGAATTCGCAGTTCGCGCCCGGCTCCCGATGCGCACGTGGTCGCTCGTCGTCGGGATCGCAACGCTCGCCGCCTGCGCCTCAGGCGGCGGCAACAACATGTCGACCGTCGCTCCCAACCCCGATCCGCGAGTCGGCCTCAAAGCGGGCGTCGCAAACGCCGCAGAGGCGTTCTGGAACCTGAAGCTGGTCTCGAATACTCCGGCGTCGGAGAAGTTCAAGGGCGTCACGAACTCCGACCTCGCGTTCAGCGGCCCGTACGCGATCCAGGGTAACTACAACGGCTATCAGGTCTGGGACATCACGAACCCGGTGAAGCCGGTGCTGAAAATCGGGTACCTCTGCCCGGCGTCGCAGAGCGATGTCTCGGTGTTTCGCAACCTGCTCTTCGTCTCGGGAGAGGGGAATGGCGGACGGCTCGACTGCGGCGCCGGCGGCGTGCACGATTCCGTGAGCCATGACCGGCTGCGCGGCATCCGCATTTTCGACATCACCGACATCGCCAATCCGAAGTACATCGCCAACGTCCAGACCTGCCGCGGCTCACACACGCATACGGTCGTGGTCGATCCCAGCGACTCGGCGAACGTCTACGTGTACATCTCGGGATCGGCCGGCGTGCGCTCGCCCAATGAGCTGGCGGGGTGCTCGAAGCTCGCCCCCGACCAGGACTCGACCTCGGCGCTGTTCCGGATCGAAGTCATCAAGGTTCCGCTGGCTCACCCCGAGCAGGCGGCGATCGTGAGCTCGCCGCGGATCTTCCAGGGACTGACCGAGGCGCCCACGCACGCCGAGACGGCGGAGGACATCGCGGCCGCCCATCGGGCGGCGGATTCCGCCCGCGCCAAGGGCGGCTACACCGCGTCGATCCGCGGTCAGGAGATCATCGTGGGACCGGGATTCATCAACCCGATGCTCGACAGCGTCGTCAAGGCGCGCCAGGGCTCGGGTCCCCCGACGGCGGCCGACAGCACCGCGTTGCGCAATGCGCTGCAGGGGATCGTGGATGCCCTGGTGGGCGCGCCACCTCCAGGGACGGTGAACGGCGTGCGCCCCGGTCCGAGCCAGTGCCATGACATCACCGTCTATCCGTCGATCCGGCGCGCGGGCGGCGCCTGCGGCGGCTACGGGCTGCTGCTCGACCTCAGCGATCCGGCGCACCCCATGCGACTCGGCGCCGTGGCGGATTCGAATTTCTCCTACTGGCACTCGGCGACGTTCAACAACGATGGGACGAAGCTGCTCTTTTCCGATGAATGGGGAGGTGGGGGCGGGCCGAAGTGCCGGGCGACCGACCGTCACGAATGGGGCGCCGACGCGATTTTCACGATCGTGAACGACACCCTGCGGTTCCAGAGCTACTACAAGATGACGGCGCCCCAGACCCAGTACGAAAACTGCGTGGCCCACAACGGCTCGTTGATCCCGATTCCCGGCCGGGATGTCATGGTCCAGGCCTGGTACCAGGGCGGCATTTCGGTGTTCGACTGGACCGATGCGGCGCACCCGAAGGAGATCGCCTACTTCGATCGCGGCCCCATGGATTCCACCAAGATGGTCGGCGCCGGCTCCTGGTCGGCGTATTGGTACAACGGCGTGATCGTCAGCTCCGAGATCGCGCGCGGCCTCGACATCCTGGAGCTCAAGCCCAGCGGGTTGATCTCGCAGAACGAGATCGATGCCGCCAAGCTGGTCCACCTGACCTACTTCAATACGCAGGATCAGCCGAAGTTCGCCTGGCCGGCGAGCTTCGTGGTGGCGCGCGCCTACTGCGATCAGCTGGCCCGGTCCAGCGGCCTCGCGCCCGCGGTCCTCGCCTCCGTCCGGAATGACCTCGGCCGCGCCGAGAAGATGACCGGGCAGGTGCGCACGGATGCGTTGAAGGCGCTGGCGGCGCGTTTGACCACCGCGGCCGCGACGTCGAGCGATCAATGGAAGGTGAAGCTGCTCGCCGGGACGGTAACCGATCTGGCGGCCGGGGGACAATAAAGGCGTCTTCCTCCGTCACCGTCAGGCCAGGCGTCGCGAGCGACGCCGCCGCGCTGGCAGAGCTCGCGGCGGCGACGTTTCGCGACGCTTTTGGCGCCGACAACGACCCTGCGGACCTGGCGTTGCATCTGGCGCGGTCCTACGGCGTCGCCCAGCAGACGGCGGAGCTGGCCCATCCGGCCATCACCACCCTGGTAGCCTCCGTCGACGGGGCGCTGATCGGCTATGCTCAGCTGCGGCAGGGCCGGGCGCCCGCATGCATCACGGCCACCCGGCCGCTCGAGCTGTGGCGGTTCTACGTCGCCCGCGCGTGGCATGGCCGCGGCGTCGCCCAGCAGCTGATGGCGGCCACCGTCGCGGCGGCCCGTGGCCGCGGCAGCGCCTCCCTCTGGCTCGGCGTCTGGGAGCGCAACCCGCGCGCGCAGGCGTTCTACACGAAGAGCGGATTCGCCGACGTCGGATCACACACGTTCTTCGTCGGGACCGATGAACAAACCGATCGCGTCATGGAGCTGATCCTGTGAACCCGCCGCGCTCGCTGGTCAGGTCGTTCCTCATGCTGTACGTCACCCTGGGTCTCGTCGTGTTGGTGGAAAGCAGCGTGACCGTGATGCGGCTCGTGGCGGCGCCTTCCACGGCCCCTACCGCCTGCATGCACTGATTCTGGGCAGCCTGGAAGCCGCGGCAGCGGTGGGCGTGTCGGGGTATCACTGGGCCTGACGTATTATCTTTGTGGGGCCGCGAACGCCGACCTTCACCCAGAGCCCGGGAGCCGGCATGTCGAAGAGCGAAGACGAACGTCTCGCCAAGTTGATTCGCAAGAACGTCGCCAAGGCCGAGGCGGCGAAGAAGAAGGTGCAGCGCAACTACGACAGCACGCTGCGCTCCGAAACGACGGACGAAGACCTGGAGCGCCGCGACTTCTTTTCGGAGATGAAGAAGCGCGAGTTCTAGCCTTCAGGGCAACGCGACAATCGCGTCCTTGTGAAAGATCCCCGTTCCGATGATGCAACAGCGCGGAAACGGGACATCCCCCTCTCGCGTCACGACCACGCCCAGGCCGTGCGCGTTTCGAGACACACGAAACACCCGCTCCGTCCCGACCGACTCTCCCGGCCCGAGGGGAACGTCGAACGGCTGCTGGTCGGGAGCCGGGTCGGGGTCATAGCGATGGCCCGCCGAATCCCGTAGATACGCCACGACGAATCGTTCGCGTTGCGTCACCCGCCGCGCTCGGCTGCTGAGCTGGAAGGTGACGCGGATCGTGGTATCGCTCAGCGGCCCGGCGTCGGACACCGCGATGCACCAATCATCGGAGCATTGCCGCTCGCCCACGGCAAACTCGGCGCGGGGTGCCAGGAGCGACGTGACGGCCACGATCGCCATGTAGGCGAGGGTCGCGAGCGCGAGTGTGCGCAGCCGGCGCAGGGCCGCGGCGCGGTGGCCGCGCAGTGCCGTCACCAGCGCCGACACGAGCACCGCGACCGCCGTCAGGAACAGCAGGATGAACACTACGTCGAACGGTGTCACAATATCTCCGTGTGACAAAGCACTTGATGGTGCAGAGCAAACACCGAGCCGTCAAGTGCGCCAGGCGGGCCGTATAATTGGACCGATGCCCGACATCTATAGCGATTTACCCATCAAGGCCCCGGCGGCCGACGTGTTCCGCGTCGTCAGCACGCCGGCGGGCCTCGACCAGTGGTGGACCAAGCGCTCCGCGGGGACTCCCACGATGGGGTCGGAGTACGAGCTGTGGTTCGGTCCCGAGTACGACTGGCGAGCCCGCGTGACCGCCTGCGCCGCCCCGCGACAGTTCGAGATCGAAATCACCCGCGCGGGCGAGGACTGGCTGGGGACGCGCGTGGGATTCGAGATCGCTGGGCAGGGCAGCTCGAGCCAGGTGCGTTTTTACCACACGGGGTGGCCGCAGTCGAACGAGCACTACCGCGTGTCCTGCTACTGCTGGCCGATGTACCTGCGCATTCTGCGACGGTACCTGGAGCATGGGGAAACGGTCCCGTACGAACAACGCCTCGACGTTTAACGGCCGTCGGCTGTCGGCCGAAAGCCACTTGTTCACCTGAGGAGCCACTCGTGACTGAACAATTCGATCGTCAATGGCGCTCGCTCGCCCACTCGGCGCTGCGTATCGCCGCGGGCCTCGACTATTTCTCGCACGGTGCCCAGAAGCTGCTGGGGTGGTTCGGCGGATTCGGCCCCACCGGCGGCCATGCCGATCTGATGACGCGCTTCGGCGCAGCGGGCACCATCGAGACGATCGGCGGCGCTCTATTGATACTGGGGCTGTTCACGCGACCCGTCGCCTTCATCACCTCGGGCGAAATGGCCGTCACGTATTTCTGGATGCACTGGGGTGGGAGTGGCAGTCCCTGGTGGTGGCAGAATCACGGCGAGCTGCCACTGCTGTTCTGTTTTATCTGGTTCCTGTTTGCCGCATGGGGGCCGGGGTCGCTCAGCCTCGACGCAAAGCTTCGGGGACTGAAACAGGTCGAGTAGCAACCCGGGGTTGGCTCACCCGTAGCCGACTCACACTCTCGTGATCTCCTGGCCAGTGGTGTGGGCGAGTCATCGCGTGAAACCGGCCGGAAGGGTGCTTGAGTCGTTGGCCCGGCGTCGAGCCAGGTAACCGAGCGACGCAAGCGCGACCACCCCGCCGGTCCACAGCCAGGCCTCGAGCGTCGCGGTCGCGATCAAGAACACGAGCAACCCGGCCGCCACCCACGGCACCACGCCCCCGGCCGGCATCCGGAACGGGTTGCCGTCCGCGCCGACGTCCAGCCGCCGCAGCCGCGCCGCCGCCACGCAGCAGGCGATGTAGACGAGCAGCACGGCGACCCCGGCCATGATCGCCAGCTTCACGTATGTCGCGGTGAGCGCGATGGCGCACACGACGACGGCCTGGACGGCGATCGCGACATGCGGCGTGTGGTATCGTGGGTGGACGGCGTCGATCGGCCGGGGAAGAAAGCCGTTTGCCGCCAGGGCGTACAGCGTCCGTGGCGTCGACAGCATCGACGCCGCCATGAAGCCGAACGTCGACACGATCATGCCGATGAGGATCAGCTGCGCGCCCGCGGTTCCCGCGAACTGACGCGCCGCCGCGGCGAGCGGGGCGCTGGCCGTCTCGGGCGCGGCGAGCGTGCTTCCCAGCACCCCCTGGGCGACCAGCTGTACGGAGATGTACAACACCGCGATGCCGAACAGTCCGAGCGCGATCGCGCGCGGCACGGTACGCTGCGGCTCCGCGACCTCGCCCGACACCTGCAGCGCCGACTCCATCCCGAAGAACGCGAACATGAGGAGCAATCCCGTCGCGCCGACCTCTTTGAGGGGTGGCATCGACTCGATGGCGAGGTTGGCGGAGCTGACGTGCGGCAGGCCGAGCACGACGAACGCCAAGAGGGGGAGGAGCTTCGCGACGATCGACACGACGCTGAGGCGGGACCCCAATGCGGCTCCCCGCACGTTGACGACGCTGAGCGACCCGATCAGCAGGATCAGAATCACCACGCGCCAACCGAACCCGGCGAGGTTCGGGAGCAACGTTCCGAGCGCGTCGGCGAAGACCGTCGTTACCGCCCCCATCGCGAGGGTGATGCCGAGCCAGAGCAACACGCCGCACAGATAGCCGATGTAGGGTCCGAAGGCCGCTTCGACGTAGGCGTAGGGGCCGCCGCTCCGCGGCACGCGGCTCCCCGCCTCGGCGAAACACAGCGCCACGAGCGCCATGGCGACCGCGCAGATGATGTAGCCGAGCGGCGCGGCGGCGCCGAGCTGCCCCGCGGCATGGGCGGGAAGGACGAAGACCCCGGCGCCGACCGTGATGTTGAAGATGGCGGCCGCGAGGCCGCGCACGCCGATGACGCGCTGCAGTCCTGCCTGTTTGAGGTCTGACATGGCGGTCCTAATTTGTCTCACATGAACGCAGTGCGCCTGCACCAGCGCGGCGGCCCCGAGCAGCTGGTCTATGAGGATGCCCCGCGACCCATCCCCGGCCCCGGCGACGCCCTCGTGCGCGTACACGCCTGCGCCATCACCCGCGACGAGTTGACGTGGGGGACGACCTACACCGACCCGCAGGGTCGCGAGCGCCTGCCCACGATTCCGGGGCACGAGATCGCGGGGGTAGTGGAGGCGCTCGCCGGCGATGTGACGGAGCCCGCGGTCGGCAGCGCGGTGTACGGCCTGACCGACTTCCGTCGCGACGGCGGGGCGGCAGAGTTGATGCTGGTGCGCGCAGCCGATCTGGCCCCGCGGCCGGCGTCGCTGAGCTCTGTCGAGGCGGCGGCGGTGCCGCTCGCGGCCCTCACGGCGTGGCAGGCGCTGTTCGATCATGCGCAGCTGGCGCGCGGTCAGCGGGTGCTCATTCACGCCGCCGCCGGCGGCGTCGGCACCTATGCGGTGCAGCTCGCGCACTGGCGCGGCGCCTTGGTGATCGGCACGGCACGGGTGGCCAACGCGCCGTTCCTGCGTGGCCTTGGCGCGGACGAGGTGGTCGACTACAGCGTCGACCGTTTCGAGGAAAGGGTGCACGGCGTCGATGTGGTGCTCGACGCGGTAGGCGGGGACACCCTCGCGCGGTCGTGGGGTGTGGTCCGTAAGGGCGGGACGCTGGTGACTATCGCCGACAGCGCGCCGGCGGACACGGCGGCCCGCTACGGCGTGCGCGGCGTCGACTTCATCGTCGAGCCGAATCGCCGGCAGCTGATCGATATTGCTCGACTGATCGATGCGGGAACGCTGCGACCGGTCGTTGCGGAGACGTTCCCGCTGCGGGAGGCGCGTCGCGCGTTCGAGCGCAGCGCGCCGGGGCACAACCGGGGCAAGGTGGTTCTGGAGGTGAGCGATGCCGCCACTGGGCGCTGATCAGAATCTCGTCATCTCGTATCTCTCCTTGCGGCGACTCATCGGGGTGCTCGGCATGGCGCTCCCGATCGTCGTGATGCTGTGGGGATGGACGATCTGCGGGTGCACCAGGGTGCTGCCGTCGATCAGCGACTACTACTCGCTGCGCACGCGCGATGCGTTCGTGGGAATCCTCTGCGCCATCGCCTGCTTCCTGTTCACCTATCGAGGGCTCGACGACGACGGACGCTACGGCAACCTCGCCGCGCTGTTCGCGGTGGTGGTCGCGTTCTTCCCGAACAGCGGCACGCCGCTCGAGCGTACGGCGCACTTCAGCGCGGCCGTCGGGTTGCTGCTCGTGCTCGCCTACTTCTCGCTCAAGATCTTCACGAAATCGGGGGGTCATCCCACCCCGCAGAAGCTGGTCCGCAACCGGGTCTACACCGTCTGCGGCGGGCTCATCCTGGGATGTGTCATGCTGATCGGGCTCTACAAGTCGGTCCTGGCCGACACCCATCTCTCCGTCTACCACCCGGTGTTTTGGCTCGAAACGCTGGCCCTGTGGGCGTTCGGGTTCTCGTGGCTGGTCAAGGGGGAGACGCTGTGGCGGGACAAGTAGCTCCGGCGATCTCGCGCCGATCGCCGGAGCTCCGGCATCAGTCCTTCAAGACGAATGTGACCTTCATGCGGATGCGGTATTCGGTGACCCGGCCGTTGTCCACCTCGACCTTCATGTCCTTCACCCACGCGCCCCGGATCTGCTGCAGCGTCTTGCTGGCGCGGCTGATCCCCGCCTGGATCGCGTCTTCGAATCCCTTGGGCGATGAGCTGGTGATCTCAGTGACCTTCGCGACTGCCATGGAAACCCCCTGAGAGAGTCCGGCTACAGTAGTCGCCGCGTGGGGATTGTGTAAGGGAGTGGTGCGAGGGTTGGCAGACGTGCACCGGACCGGAACTCGCCGCGGAGGCTGTGGGTTGCAGCGATGACCCCCCACTGTCGAGGCGTCTACGACCCGTCGTGCCGTTCTGCTCATCGATCTGCTCACCGCGGCCGCACTCGGCTGCCAGGCGATCCCCATCCAACCGGAGAATGGCGCCAGCAGTCTCGCTTTTGTCGTGCAGCCATCCGACGCTTCCGCCAATCAACCAATCACTCCGGTGGTTCAGGTCGTCGTGCTCGACGCCTCGGGAGACACGGTGCGGAGCTTCTCCGGCCGCGTCACCGTCGCGCTCGGCGGCGGTACAACGGGCGCCATTCTCTCCGGGACCGTGACGCAACCGGTCGCCAACGGGGTGGCGACGTTTCCCGACCTGAGCGTCAATCAGAGCGCTGGGGGATACACGCTGGCGGCACTTTCGCCGGGACTCGCCGGCGCGATCAGCAGCGCGTTTGCGGTGCGCTGCGCCGTGAACTGCTGGAGCAAATTGGCGGCGATGCCCACGCGTCGCACCCTTCTGGCTACCGGCGTGCTGAACGGCAGCGTGTACGCCGTCGGTGGTTTCGCTTCCGGCTCACGCTCGGCGAAGGTCGAGGCCTACGATCCGGCGACGAATACCTGGACGACGAAGGCGGCTCTCGCGACGGCGCGGTTCGGCCTCGGCGTGGGCGTCGTGAACGGCGTTCTCTACGCGGTGGGCGGCGCACTCTCAGGGGCCAATCCCACCGGAGCCGTCGAAGCCTACGACACCACGTCGAACCAGTGGACGGTGCGGGCTTCGCTGCCGACGCCGCGCCTCGGGTTAGGGGTAGCCGTGGTCGACGGTCATCTCTTTGCCATCGGCGGCGACATCGGCAGCGGGTTCGACACGGCGGTGGTCGAGATGTACGACCCTGCCACCGACACCTGGGTGGGGAAGGCACCGTTGCCTTCAAAGCGGGCCTACTTCGGCACGGCAGTCGCCGGGGGGCTCATCTATGTGGTGGGTGGCGATGTCGAGGGGTCACCAGTCGCTCAGACGCTGGCGTACGATCCGGCGACGAATACGTGGACGTCCCGGGCGCCGCTGCCGGCAGCCCGCGCTTCCTTGGGCGCCGCCACGATCGATGGCTTCATCTACGCGATCGGCGGCAGTGACATCCGCGTTCTGGGAACGGTCGAGCGCTACGATCCGGTGGGGAATGTCTGGGTGAGTCGGGCGCCGCTCTTGGCGCCGCGGGCGCTGCTGGCGGTCGGTGAGCTCGGCGGCCTGGTGTACGCGGTCGGCGGAAGTACGGCGACGGCGTCGTTCCTCGCCACGAACGAGTCATACCAGCCGTAGCGGTTCGCTACATCGTCCCCGGCAGGTCTCCAGTGTATCGCATCTCGTTCGTGGGCACGAAGCCGAGTCGCTCGTAGAGCGCGCGACCGTCGGGTGACGCGTGCAGCACCAGGCGCGCGATGCCGTGCGTCCTGGTCCAATCGATCACTCGCTGCACCAAGAGCTCCGCCATCCCACGCCGGCGCCAGGCGCGCTCTGTGAACACGTTCAACACGATCGCTTCAGGGCCGAGCCGGATCCCGGCGTTGTCGAGGAGCGGCCGAGGCAGGAGTTTGCGGATCTGGATACCCGCTCCCGCCACGATCTCGCCCGGACGACCCTCGGGGCTCGCGACGAAGCCGACGTAGTCGCCGGAGGCCAGCCACTCCGCAATATCCCGCTCGGCTGCGGCGATGAGCGTGCCGTAGTGCTCGTCGGTCAGGTCTCCCATGTCGCGGAACATCTCGGCCCGGTGCCGGGCCAGCACCGGGGCGTCGGCCGCGGTGGCGAGCCGGATGTGGATCGTGTCGTTCATGCCGCAAGTTAGTCCCGACGCCAGTATTATTTGCAGCGTGGAATTCCTCCTGATCGCCATTATCCTGTTGGCGTCCGCGCCGTACGTGTTGGGGCCGGTGCTGGTGTATCAGCGGCAGCGTCAGAACCCCCATCCCAGCCTCGTACCGTTCGATGCCGTGCAGCACCAGCTCACCCAGCCGCTCCTCGATGCAATGCGCCAGTGTGTCTCGAGCCTCGAGCGAGCCGGCTTCACGACGCTGGCCGACTTGTTCCGGTTGGACCGGTCGACGCGCATGCGCGTGATCCTGATGGACACGCCGATCGGCGACTTGGGACTGGTGCTTGGAGTTGCTCCGGTCCTGAAGCCGGAACGGGTAATCTCCACGGTAGAGATCGTGGCGCGGTTCGACAACGACCACTCGCTCTCGGTTCAGAACACGCCGATCCCGGGTGCGTTTGCGCCGGTCCGGGGGAGAGACAAGGAGCGATTTCGTCACGTGCGGGATCCGGCGCGGCTGTACCGGATCTATCAGGCGCTGCTGTCACAGCGCTACGGGGCCGCGCGGCGCGCGCCGCCCGATCATCGAGGGGATCCCGCCGGCTTCCTGGCGGCGGCGATGGCCCGCGAGCTGCGCCAGCAGGTGGATACCGGCTACTTCCGGCTCGATACCACTGCCGATGCCTATCGGCCGACCTGGAAAGGTGCGTGGTTGATGTGCTGGAAGCTGCTGCAGCCATTCCGGGACATCGGTGAATGGCGCTCGGACCGGCGGGCGAGCGCGCTGCTCCGCGCGCTGAACTTGGCGGGAGCTGATGCCCATCCCGCTCAGGTTCCTGCCGCCAAGCCACCGGTGAGTCACTGGAACTGGATCACGATCGTCGGGGCCCTCGTGATCCTCATCGCGCATCCGCGCTTCCTCGAGCGGGGGTTGTCGATTCCCGGCGCGCCCCAAACGGCTCGGATGCGTCTACCCGCCGGGTTCACGGTGCCTACGGACTTTCCCGGGGCGGTGCGGGCACTGGAGCGCCTGGCCGATGCGAACTCGGAGCCGCTCGTGGTGCAGGATTCCCTGGGCAAGAACGTGCGCACGACGGGTGTCGTCGTTCCCGCGGAGGCCAAGCGCGCCGAGGCGCTGGTCGAGGCGGCGCAGGACCAGTTTCTGGCGCAGGGCTACTACTTGTTCCGTGTAGCCCAGCATTTCGGGATCAACGGCCGCCCCGACACGCTGGCGCTGTATCCCTCCCGGGACCGCTATGCGATTGTGCGGCTCGTCGGGACGAACGGGGCCAACTACGACATCGGGCCTGATTCGATTGTCGCGTGGCTCACGGCGCTCGAGCGCGAACAGCCGTTCGTGCTCACCGGGATCGGGTTCGATTGGATGTCGGGCCGGTTCACGACTCCGCTCGCCGACCCCGACGGTCTGGCGCAGCGCTTCAACGCGTTCTGTCCCGACATCGTGACGCAGGGGACGGGGACGGTAGCGGCGCTGGCGCGCGAGCTCACGCGGTCGAGGGAGTTGTACTGCTGGTGGGATTGACGGGCCCACAGCTCCTGAGCGTCAGTCCTTCAGTTCGCGCGTCAGTTCGATCATCGTGCGCCGGAATCCCGCCCTGGCGAACATCTGTTTCGCGACCTCATTCCCCTCGGCGGTCGTGAGCACCACGCGCGGCGCGCTACGGGATCTCAGGAACGACAGCGCCGCCTCCAGCAGCAAGCGGCCGACGCCGCGACGACGGGATTCCGGTTCGACGAGAATGTCATGGATCACGCCCGCCGGCCCGCGCAGCTGCATGTAGTCGTAGCCTTCGATGGCGGCGTACGCATAGCCGATCACGTCCCCATTTTCGTCGGCCACGAGCACCGCCACATCAGGCCTGCCGAGCTGGGTCTCCAGGAAAGACGCGTAGTCCAGGGGTGTCCGGGCTCGCCCGGCGAGGAAGCGCTGCGCGTCGATGCTGTAGAACGCTTCGACGAGGAGCGCGCCGAGTCTGCCGATGCGTGGCAGATCGGCGGCGGTTGCCGGCCGGACGATGACGGCGGGGTTAGTCGCTGACTCAGGGGGCGTCATAGGACCAGAACATTGTAGGACCAGAACATTGTGTCGGGCGGAGGGCATGTCCAGACCGCTCTCCGGCAGAGAAGGGGTTTCTTGATGGCGGGGGTCGCACCACGCAGCTTATACGCGACCCATTCGTGAGACGGCGCAGCCCTGGGCGCTCGCGACACCACAGAGAGATCGACCATGGCCATGATGAAAGCCTATCCGAGCTTTGATGCCTATCTTCGGGACCAGCCACCCCGGAGCCGCACGATCATTCGTGCCCTGCGCAAATTCGTCCGCTCGGTCGAGCCCGAGCTGACGGAAGCGGTGAAATACGGCAACGGGTGCTGGCTCGCCGGCCGCGAACCCGTTGCATACGTGTACGCGGATGACGGCTTTGTGCAGTTCGGCTTCACCATGGGCACACGCCTGCGCGATCCCAGCGGTCTGCTGGAGGGGAAGGGGCGCTTCGTCCGGCACATCAAGGTCCGGACCGCCAAGGAGATCAACGGCCGCACGTTCGGGGCGCTGCTCCGCCAGGCGGCCAAACTGCGCCGGCCGGCCTAGAGCTGCTGCAGATACTTGTACGAGATCGTGATCGCTTCGAGTGGAGGATGGTCCATCTGTCCTTCGTGTTCGACAAAGCAGTGGTTCACCTTGCCCCGCCGCGCGACGGCGAACAAGCGCTTCCAGTCGATGACGCCTGAGCCGATCTCCGCATTCGTATCCTTCTCCTCCGTGTCGAGCGATGTCGAAATCGAATAGCCGGGCTTGAGATCCTTGAGATGCAGCAGACGGATTCTAGCAGGGTATTGGCGCAGGTAGGCGATCGGGTCATGGCCGGCGTGAATCACGTGCCCGCAGTCCATCTCAAACACCACGAGGTCGGGGTCCGTCGACTGGATGAGGGACTCGAACCCGGTCAACGCCCCGAATTGTTTGAGATCGACGGCATGATTGTGATAGCCGAGCTGCAGCCCGGCGGTCTTCAGTCTTTCCCCGTCCCTGTTGAACTGCTCGGCATTCCACTTGTAGTCGTCCAATGAGATCGCTTCATACAGCGGGTTGAGCTCGTCGACACTGCGATTCGAAATGTCCTGGCCGGCCAGGGATCGGAGCGTCGGGAAGACGACGATCATGTACTGCAGCCCCAGCTCCTTCGCGGCGTCGATGGTCTGCTGGCTCCTCAAGGAATCGAGATAGAAGTGGCCGCTCACGCACTTCAATCCGACCTCATCGCACCGCTTGCGGAACTCGGGGGGAGAGGGCGGCAGCTCGAACAGCTCCAGCTCGCGATACCCGATGGCCGCGATGCTCCTGAGCGTCGCATCACGATCCCTTCTCAGGTCATTCTGCACGGTCCACAGCTGCAGGCCGGGTGGGAGCTTGAGAGGGAAGCCAGGCAACAGCCCTGAGCGGCGTGACAGGAAGGCGGCGCCCATCGCTCCGGCGCTGGCCATCTGCAGAAATTCTCTTCTCGACCGTATCAGTGCCAGCCCTCCGTCTTGACTTCGGCCAGGACGGATTCGAACGGGTTCAGCTCGACCGCGATCGGCTCCGCCGGCAGGTGCAGCGTTCCTTCGGTCGCGGTTCCTTTCACGTTCACCCGCACGAACGCCTGACTGCTGTCGGCGAAGTCGATTCTGATCGGGACGGGCATGATGAAGTCGCTCGGCACATGCTCTTGCCGCACCCGAATGTGGAGCAGGTGCTGCCCGTTCTGCGGCGAGTCGGCGTGCCACGAGAGCGTATAGGTCGGGATCGCGGAGCCGTTGACCCATTCGTTGAAGAACCAGTCCATGCCGAGTCCGGTATGGTGCTCGACGACCTTCTGGAAGTCCTGCGTGGACGCCGTGCGACCACGATACTGCTGATAAAAATCCTGCATCATCGCCGTGAACGCATCGTCCTTCATGGTGTGGAGATCGAGCATGAGGTTGCGCAGCATATGAAGGACCCACGCACCCTTGCCGTAGACGATGAGTGAATAGTCCCCGGGGTTGCCGACGCGCGCCACGCGCCAGCCGAGGGCGATCGGTGGGGCCGCGTCGCGGCGCGCGAGAATGTCGTGGCGCCGGTCGCGCAGCTGTTTGAAGAATTTGTCGTTGTCCCTGAGGATGCTCTGCATGTACCACAATCCGGAGAACTCGGCGAAGCCCTCGGAGAGCCAGGTGTCGCGGTATCCGGCCGGCGCCACGCCGATGCCCCACCACTGGTGGGCCATCTCGTGTGCGCGAAACGCCTCCTCGTTGCCGTTCTGTTCGATCGTTTGAAACGTCCCGATCGACAGGTACATCAGACCGGGGAACGCCTGTCCGTAGAAGAACGGGATCTCGGTGGCGTAGTAGCGCTGGAACAGCGGTGGCCCGAACACCCGCGTGAAGAACGCGAGGCTGTTGGCGACGTCACCTCCCACATCCCGGTCCGGGTTGGCCTGTCCGTGGATATAGAACTCGTCGAGGGCGCGGTGGGCTTCCGTATTCGTCTGCACGGTCACCGGGGGAATGCGCGGATCGGTGATGTTGAGCTCGTCGAAATCTCCCATGTTGAAGCACACTTCACTGGCCGGTCGCTCGGTCACCCAATGCGTGGTTTGCACGTTGCCGTCGACGTGCGAATCGACGAGGCGGCCGACGCTGACGAAGTGGTACTTCTTCGGTGTGTGGAACGTGAGGTCCATGTCGGATGCGGCCCAGGCAGCGTAGCGCGGATTCTCCCGGGCGTAGCGCGGGAACCACGTCTGCGGGGATTTGACGTAAAACCATTTGTCCAGCTCGGGGGGCAGCCGCAGGCTGCTTACGCCATTCCGTCCCGCTTCGGCTCTGAGATCGTCCATGAGGGACTGGTAACCGAGCACGGCGCCGTGATACGCGATGCGGATCGCGCGGGTCTCGCCCGCGTGAAGCGGCGCGTCGAACCGCAGCCACAGCTCCTCGCTTCCCTTGGCACGGAAAAAGCTGTCTGGTGTTCCCGCCTCGTCGCGGAGCGAATCGACCTGCAGCTCGGGGTACAGGAGGAACCGCGCCCAGCGCGCTCCGTCGCGGCGCGCCGTCACGCGCACCCGCGCGGTGGAGGAGAACTCGACGTTCTCTCCGATCTTCGTCTCCAGCGTATAGCCCTCGAGCTTGAGTGGATCGGACGTCGTGTCGCGGGTCGAGTCCGCGCCGCTGAACTGGGACACGATTTGGACCCCTTGCCCATGCTCGCGCAGCAGCATGATCGGCTCTTCCTCGTACGGATCCACCACGAACATCAGGTCCTCACCCTGCTCCCGTTTGACGTGGGAGTAGAAGAACTCGTTCGTCTGGCCGTTCAGCAGGGCGGTCATGAGCGTCGGCTGCTCGATCTCCCGCGCGTGCGTGTCCACCAGGCGGCCGAGGGCGTCGTGCAGCACGTCGGCGGCCCCGTCGGGAACGGTGCCCGCCGAGAACGTGAGCTGGCGCGTCAGCTCGGCCAGGGTGGAGTCGGTGAACACGAGCGCCGCGGCGGAGATCGGCGACGCCAGCACAGAGT
>DATFTG010000039.1:0-12297 GCA_035262265.1 Gemmatimonadales bacterium | reverse complement strand
TGTGCCACTGGCTCGAAGCTCTGCGGTCCGCGGTCGACGCGCTGCACTGCTACCAGGTGTTCGGAGTGGAAGCGGAGAGCGATCTGATCGTCTGGTCGGCGATCGCCGGCGATGACCTGGCGATTCCAGCACGCTTCTTCGAGGCGTTCGCCGCCGCGATGGCGCCGCTGCGGGCACAGGCACGCCTCACGACGGCGCTGTGGGGATTCACGCAAGGATCGCAGTATACCAAGACCCGCTCGCGCCAGGAGATCGATCCCTTCGCGCGGGAACGGCAGCCCTACCTCGTGATGTATCCATTTACGAAAACGGCGGCGTGGTACCAGCACGACCGCGATGCACGGCGCGACATGATGATGGAGCACATCAAGATCGGCAAACAATACGAGGACATCACCCAGCTGTTGCTGTACTCGACCGGGCTGCAGGATCAGGAGTTCTTGGTGGTTTACGAGACGCACGACTTGCTGCGCTTCTCCCAGCTCGTCACGGAACTGCGCAGCACCGCCGCCCGCCCCTACACCGAGCGCGACACGCCGCTCCACAGCGCCGTCTACCAGCCCGGCCTGGAGGCACTGCAGCGGTGGCTGTGATGCTGGCGGCGGCCCGGCGCCAACCGGTCCCTCATACCCCGGTGTGGTTCATGCGCCAGGCCGGCCGCTACCTCCCCGAATACCGTGCCGTGCGCGAGCGGCATTCGCTGCTCGAGATCTGCGCCACACCGTCGCTCGCCGCGGAGGTCACGCTGCAGCCGGTGCGCCGTCTCGGCGTCGATGCCGCGATCCTCTTCGCCGACATCCTGTTGCCGATCGTCCCCATGGGCCTGGAGCTCAGCTTCGCGAACGGCGAAGGCCCGGTCATCGCGAACCCGGTCCGCAGCGCCGCCGCTGTGGCACGCCTCGCCAGCGTCGACGTACGCGACGCCATGGCGCCGGTGCTCGAGACGGTGCGGCTCGTGCGCCGCGAGCTCGAGCCCGCGACGCCGCTCATCGGATTCGCGGGGGCGCCGTTCACCGTCGCCTGCTACTGCATCGAAGGCCGATCGTCCCGGCACTTCGTCGCCGCCAAGCGGCTGATGTACCAGGAGCCGGCGTCGTGGCACGAGCTGCTGCGACGGCTCGTCACCGTACTGGGGGACTACTGTGCGGCACAGGTGGAGGCCGGGGCGCAGGCGCTGCAGCTGTTCGACAGCTGGGCCGGCGGGCTCAGCCCCGATGACTACAGCTGCTACGTCCTGCCCCATTCGCGCCAGCTGTTCGAGCGTCTGCGCACGCTCGACGTCCCGTTGATTCACTTCGGGGTCGAGACCGGGTCGCTGCTCGAGCTGATGCGCGACGCCGGGGGCGACGTCATCGGCGTCGACTGGCGCGTCCCGCTGGACGAGGCCCGCGAGCGGATCGGCCCGGGTCACGCCGTGCAGGGCAACCTCGACCCCGTCGCTCTGTTCGCTCCGCTGCCCGAGCTGCGCACGAAAGTGCGCGACGTGCTGCGACGCGCCGGCGGCACAGGGCACATTTTCAATCTCGGCCACGGCGTCTTGCCCGAGACGCCCGTCGACCACGTCCGTGCCGTAGTCGACCTGGTGCACGAGCTGACGAGCCGATGAGCAGGCCGATCGGCGTGCTCGTCATGGCTTACGGCGGGCCCAACTCCCTCGACGAGGTGGAACCGTACCTGCTGGACGTGCGCGGGCACCGGACCACCCCGGCGCACATCGTCGATGAAGTGAAGAGCCGCTACGCCGCCATCGGCGGTCGCTCGCCGATCCTCGAGAAGACCACCGCGCAGGCACGAGCACTGGAAGCCGCTCTGGGAGGCAACGGTCATTTCCGGACCGCCGTCGGGATGCGGCATTGGCAGCCGCGCATCGCCGAGGGCCTCGCGTCGCTGGCAAGCGCCGGCGTCGGGCGCGTGGTCGGACTCGTCATGGCCCCGCACTACTCGGCGCTCAGCATCGAGCTGTATTTCAAGAACGTGGACGCGGTCCGGGGCGCGCTGGCGGTCGCGCCGGTGCGCGAGTGGCACCTCCTCCCGGGTTTCCTCGTCGCTCTTGTGGATCGCGTCGCGGAAGCGCTGGACGGCTTTCCCGCGGCGCAGCGGGATGCGGTGCCGCTGCTGTTCACCGCGCACAGCCTCCCCCGGCGAATCCTCGAATCCGGGGACCCGTATCCCGCACAGCTCGCCGCGACGGTCGCGGCTGTCCTGGAACGCCTGGGAGAGCAGGGCCGCCGTCGCGTCCATCGCTTCGCCTATCAATCAGCGGGACGCACCGCCGATCCCTGGCTCGGTCCCGATGCCGTCACGGTGGTCGAAGAGCTGGCGGCGGAAGGACACCGCACCGTGCTCGTCGTACCGATTGGATTCACCTGCGAGCACGTGGAAGTGCTGTACGACGTCGACCTCGAGCTGCGCCGCCGTGCCAACGGGCTCGGGATGCACCTCGAGCGCATCGTGATGGTGAACGACCACCCCGCGATGATCGACGGGCTGGCCGATCTCGTGCGCCGGACCGCGGCTGAGCAGGGGTGGGTGTGATCGCCATCATCGGCGGCGGCATCACCGGTCTCACCGCCGCGCTGCGGCTCCACGAAGCGGGCGTTCCCTTTGTCGTGATCGAGGAGTCGCGTCTGGGCGGCAAGATTCTCACCGAACGCAGCGCCGGATTCGTCGTCGAGGGCGGGCCCGACTGTTTTCTCGCCTCCAAGCCTGAGGGCGTCGCCCTGGTGAGTCGCCTGGGACTCGAAGCACGGCTCTGCTCCACGGAGCCGGCGCACCGCGGGACCTTCGTGCGCCGCAACGGACGGCTGCATCGGCTGCCCGAAGGGTTGACGGGGCTCGTGCCGACGCGGATCGGCCCACTGCTCTCGACCGGCACCCTGACGCTGCCGGGGCGTCTGCGGGCGAGTCTCGAGCCGTTCATCAGGCCGGGCGCGCCCGACGACGACGAAACCATCGCGCGCTTCGCACGCCGGCGTTTCGGACGTGACGCCTACGACTGGCTCATCGAGCCGCTGCTCTCCGGGATCTACGCCGGCGACGGCGAGCAGCTTTCACTCGCAGCCACCTTTCCGCTGTTGGCCGAGCTCGAGCAGCGAGAGGGGAGCGTATTGCGCGCCATGGCGCGCCGTCGCTCGGGGGGCGCGGGCTTCGTGACTCTATTGGGTGGCCTTGCCGAGTTGGTCGACGCATTGGCCCGCCGCCTGCCGGGCGACCAACTGCGTCTCGGCGCCGCCGCGGTCACCCTCGAGTCCCGCGGCACGGCGTTCCAGGTCGAGCTGGCGCAGGGACCTGGAGTCACTGCCGACCGTGTGATCCTCGCCGTCCCTGCCCCCGTTGCGGCGCGACTCGTCGTTCCCGTCGACGCTGAGCTGTCCGCCGAGCTGCGCGGTATTCCGTTCGTCTCTACGGCCACCGTATCGCTGGGCTTTGCACCCGGGGCGCTGCGGCGGCCGCTCGCGGGCTACGGTTTTCTGTCGCCGCGCGCGGCGGGCGGCGCCGTCGTGGCGGGGACGTGGACGTCCAACAAGTTCCGCGGCCGCGCCCCCACCGGCGCGACCCTCGTGCGCTTCTTCATCGGCCGGGCCGGCGCCGAGCGCACCCTCGAGCAGCCCGACGACGCGCTGATCCAGCTGGCCCGGTCCGAGATGGCGCGGCTCGCCGGGGTATCGGCGACACCGGCCCTGGCGCGCGTGTTTCGCTGGCCGCAATCGATGCCGCAATACGTCGTCGGGCATCGGGTGCGGCTCGACCGTATCGCCCGGCTGCTCGCCCGCCATCCCGGGTTGTCGCTGGCGGGTGCCTCCTACCGCGGGGTCGGGATCCCCGATTGCATCGCGTCGGGATCGGCGGCCGCGGGTGACGCACTCGAGCAGATCGGAGCGGCGGCGTGACGCTCGCTTCCACGGCAACCGCGAACGCACGCTCGGCGGCGCTGTTTCGCGAAGCGCAACGGCTACTTCCGGGAGGCGTCGATTCTCCCGTTCGGGCCTTTCGCGCCGTCGGGCTCGAGCCGCGGTTCATCGCCGAGGCATCCGGTGCGTATCTCGTCGACGTCGATGGCCGGCGCTACGTCGATTACATGTTGTCGTGGGGACCGTTGATCCTCGGTCACGCGCATCCGGCGGTAGTGGAGGCGATCGGCCGGACGGCGGCGCGCGGCACGAGCTTCGGTGCGCCGAGCCCCCTCGAGCTCGATCTTGCCCGGCGCGTGCAGCGCTGTGTGCCGAGCATGGAGCTCCTGAGATTCGTAAACTCGGGCACCGAAGCGACGATGAGCGCGTTGCGCGTCGCGCGCGCGTTCACGGAACGCGCGAAGATCGTCAAGTTCGCCGGGTGCTACCACGGGCACGCCGATCTGTTGCTCGTACAGGCGGGATCGGGCGTGGTCACGCTCGGACTCCCCGACTCACCCGGCGTCCCTGCGGGGACCGTTGCCGATACGCTGGCAGCCCCGTTCAACGACGGCGCCGCGGTGGAGCGGCTCTTCGCGGAGTTTCCTCGAGACATCGCCGCCGTCATCGTCGAGCCGGTGGCCGGTAACATGGGAGTGGTGTCCCCCGAGGCGGGGTTCCTCGAGCGCCTGCGGACGATCACGCGCGACTACGGCGCGCTGTTGATCTTCGACGAAGTGATGACGGGGTTCCGCGTGCATCCCGGCGGCGTACAGGGACAGCGCGGCATCACTCCGGATCTCACCACGCTCGGCAAAGTGATCGGCGGCGGGCTGCCGGTCGGCGCGTACGGCGGGCGGCGCGACATCATGCAGCTCGTGGCGCCGGCGGGGCCGGTGTATCAGGCGGGAACACTCTCCGGCAATCCGCTGGCGATGGCGGCGGGGATCGCCACGCTCGACGAGCTGCTGCGACCGGGTGTGTGGGAGGGGATCGATCGTACCGCCGCCGGGCTGGCGCAGCGGATCGAAGCGGAGGCACGGGCGGCGCGCGTTCCCGTCGTCGTCAACCGCGCCGGTACGATGTTGACGCTGTTCTTCTCCGACGCTCCGGTCACCGATTGGGCGAGTGCCAAACGCGCCGACACGGCCCGCTTCGCGCGATTTTTCCGAGCGCTGCTCGAAGCCGGGGTGTACTGGGTCCCGGCGCAATTCGAGGCGGCGTTTCTGTCTACCGCACACGGATCAGTCGAGCTCGATCTGACCGGGGCAGCGCTCGAGGCCGCGTTCAAAGCGGCCCGCTGATCAAGCTCTTGCGCACGCCCCGGGCTGCGGAATCTTCCGGGCCATGAACACACTGCTCCTGCTCGTTCTCGCCGCCCAGCAACCTGGTGCGGACACCAGTTACACGCGCGCCGACACGACGATCGCGGTCCGCGACGGCATCCACCTCTTTACCGCGATCGCGATTCCGCGCAATGCCACCGGGCCGCTACCGATCCTGATGGACCGCACCCCCTACGGGGCGAAGAACTACATCCCGTACCTGAGTCGCAATGCGCAAGCGTTCGGTCTCGACGGCTACATCCTCGTCGTGCAGGACATCCGCGGCCGCTTCGGGTCGGAAGGTACGTTCGACATGAACCGCCCCCCGCATTCGGGGCCGCAGGGTACCGACGAGAGCACCGACACGTACGACTCGATCGATTGGCTCGTGAAACACATCCCGAACAACAACGGCAAGGTCGGCGTCTTCGGGATCTCGTATCCGGGATGGCTCACCTCGGTCGCCGGAATCGGCGCCCATCCGGCGCTCAAGGCGATCGCGCCGCAAGCCCCGATGGGCGACACCTGGATGGGTGACGATTTCTTTCACCAGGGTGCATTCCGCCTGACCTACGGGCTCGAGTACTCCTGGGAAATGGAAGCGTCGAGCGATCTCTCGGTCACCCCGTCGCCGGCCCGCTATGACACCTACGAGTGGTATCGCTCCTTCCCTACCCTCGGCGCACTTGCCAAGGCGGTGGGAGCGGATCGCTGGCCCACGTGGCGCCGCTTCGTCGCCCACCCGGCGTACGACTCGGCGTGGCAGGCCCGGTCGCTGCCGCGCTACTTCACGCACACGACCGTGCCGACGATGACCGTCGGCGGATGGTGGGATCAGGAAGACGAGTACGGGCCGCTCGCGAGCTATCGGTCGCTCGAGCAGACCGACAGTGGTCGCCTCAACTTCCTCGTCATGGGACCATGGTACCACGGTCAGTGGTTCGGGGACTCCGGGATCGCGCTCGGCAACGCGCGCTTCGGTCGACCCACCGGCGACGACTACCGGGCGCTGCAATCGCGCTGGTTCGCATACTGGCTGAAAGGAGAGGGAGACGGCAAGTTCGCCGAGGCGACCGTGTTCGATGCGGGCACGAACGAGTGGCGCACCTTCGATCACTGGCCGCCGAGCGGCGTCGCGCACCAGCATCTCTATTTCCAGGCGGGCGGCGGGCTCTCCTTCGATCCGCCGGCCGCGGCGACGGGCAGCGATTCGTTCGTGTCCGATCCCGCGCATCCCGTGCCCTATCGCCCGCGGCCCGTGGAGCGCACCTACTCAGCGACGTCCCGCTGGCGGCGCTGGGAGACCGAAGATCAGCGCTTCGTCGAGGGCCGCCCCGACGTACTCACCTGGCAGACCGGGTTCCTGGACAAGGACGTCACGCTGGCGGGGAACGTGCGGGCGCACCTGTTCGCGGCGACCACCGGAAGCGACGCCGACTGGGTGGTGAAGCTGATCGACGTCTATCCCGACACGATTGCCGACCGTCCCACGATGGGCGGCTACGAGCTGATGGTGACGGGCGAAATCATGCGGGGACGCTATCGCGAGAGCTGGGAGCATCCCAAAGCGATCACGCCCAACGTCCCGCTCGCGTATACGGTGGACCTGCACCAGCAGGCGTACACCTTCAAGAAGGGCCACCGCATCATGGTGCAGCTGCAGAGCACCTGGTTCCCGCTCTACGACCGCAACCCGCAGACGTTCGTGCCGAACATCTTCCTGGCGCAGCCGGATGACTACCGCGCGCGGACGCACTCGATTCTGCGCTCGGCGAAGAATCCGTCGAATGTGGAGATTGATGTCCTGACGAACTAGGGCGGGAGACGTTGTAGAAGGCGGTACCGCCTCTACCGCCCTCTGCCGCCTTCTTACTTCAGATTCGCAGCACCCGATCCAGCGACCACGCGCCTGCACCCACCAGGAGCAGCACGACGTTGGCGGCGAGCACCATGAAGTCGAGCTCCCAGCCGCCGTCGCCGGTGAATCCCTTCTTCATCTGGCCCGCTTTGAGGTTGATCGCGCCGAACATGATGATCGACAGCCCGATTGCCGCGGGCCGGGTGAGGAAGCCGGCGAACATGGCCAAGGCGCCGAGCGGCTCGACGATCGAGAGGAAGCGGAGCACCTTGATCATCCCCGCCGGCAGCTGTGCCGATGGCTGCATCGTCCAGAACATCCGTTTCTGCAAGCCGTGTACGAGGAACACCGTTCCCACGGCGATTCGCAATCCGAGTTCCGCAAGACTGGTGAGCTGATCCATGCTACTCATCCCTTTCGGTTCCGCTGTCGTGCCCCGACACGCGAACGCCAAGGCCCACGCCGCTCGCGATCAGGATTCCTCCCGACGCGGCCATGAGCATGATCCCCAAACCACGCGCCGCGAGCGACGCCGCCAGGGCGAGCCCGAGCGCGAGGGCCGCCTGGATGCCCCAGGTGACGAAGCGCACGGTCCATCCCGAGAACGCGTGCCGAGTGGTTGGGTGTGTTGCGGTAGTCATGCTTCTCATCCCTTTCCGATTGCTACCGAGCCGCTGGTGGGAGGCGGTGGAGTTTCATGACCGCCGCCTCCCGCCGCGGCGGGCTCAGAACGACACCGTAACGCCGCCTTCCCAGGCGATGTCGTGTTGTGTCTTGTCGAATCCGTACCGATCGAATTTGTAGACGTAGTCGCGACCTTCCGCGCGCAAGCCGAGTCGCCCGAAGCGGTATTCCACTCCAGCGCCGAAGTTGCCGGCGAACTTGCTCCAGGTGCTGTCAGAGCCGAGCTGGTGCACGCTGATCGCGCCCGCGCCGCCGAGCACGTAGGGCACGAGCGTCCCGGCGCCCGCCTGCGTCGGATAGCGCAGCACGAGGTCGCCGTCATAGGTGAACTTGTTGAACTTGCCGCGGCCGCTGACTGCGGCGCCGCGAATGCTGTCCTGCGCGAAGCGCCCGGAGGCGCGCAGCCCGACGAAGCGATGCAGCCACACCGTGCCGTCGACTCCGGTGGACCAGCCGAGCCGCCAGTCGGCGGCGTTGGACGGATCGAGATGCGCGGCGCCGGAGAGGCCGCCGAACGAGCCCGCGACGGTCAAGCGATCGTACGCCGGCCGTGCAACCTGCGCGCCGAGCAGGACCGGGGCGAGAGCCAATCCCAGTGTTGCGACGACGCGTGTGAGCAACTTGGTCTTCATGACCTGCCTCCATGAATCAGTGATGTACGATTCATGAATGAACTAGATGGGCAAAAAGTTCCTGTCACAATCATTTCCGGAGTAACTCCAACGCGCCCTTGAGGTTATCCGCCGGTCCGGCGCCGAGCTCCCGCACGATGGCATGCTGCTCGGCGAGCAGCGCCTCCCACCCGGCACGATACGACCGACGCCCCGCTGCCGTGAGCACCGCCTGGACCCCACGCCGGTCGGCCGGGTCGGGGCGCCGCTTCACCAGCCCGTCCTTCTCGAGACGATCCACGATCTGGGTGATGTTCGAACGGACGCACTTCTGACGCGCAGCGATTTCACTCAGCGAGACGGGCTCCGCGGTACCCGCGAGGTGGTGCAGGACCCCCAGTTTGGCGAGCGACAGGTTGAACGGCTCCAGCACCGCTTCGAGACGTTGCTGCACCGCTTCCGCCGTGCCGATCAGCGTGAAGACGAGACCGCCCGAGTCTCGCGAATGGTCATTCATAGCTGAACAATATACACCGCTCAGACACGACCCACCCGAACCGCCAGACCCCAGCGCACGGCGCGCAACGCCGTCGAGTCCCCCCACGCGGCGCCGAGGGCGCGTGCGAATCCTTCATACGCTGCGCCGCCCTGCGCCCGCTCGATCTCCTGCACCGCCGACCAGGTTCGTACGTAACCGAGCAACTGCGCCAGCGACCAGGTCGCCGTCATTGCGAATGGCGGCGCCGCGAGCTCCGGAAACGGGAACGGCAGCGAGCGATACCCTTCTTCGACGATGCGCCGCTCCTGCGGCCAGTATCCCGCCAGTGTCTGCCAGTAGAAGCGGTCGACGATCGCGGTGAGGTCGCGGTCGACGTGCACCACACCGTATGCCAGCAGGGCAACGAGACCGCCGGGCCGCACAACCCGCCGCACTTCGGCGTAATAACGCGGCAGATCGAACCAGTGCGCCGCCTGCGCCGCGACCGCAACGTCGGCGGAGACATCATCCAACCCGCTCGCCTCCGCGCTCGCCTGCCGGTACTCGACCGCGGGATGCGCCCGCGCCTGCGCAATCTGCTCGGCGCTTGGATCGGTGGCGATCACGCGTGCGAAACGTGCGGGCAGGAGCGTCGAGAGCTGCCCCGACCCGCACCCGGCGTCCCAGGCGACGTCGCGCCGCGCCGCCTGGTCCGCGAGATACTCGACGACAGCAACGGGATAGGTCGGCCGATGGGCGGCGTACGCGGGCGCGACGCCGGAGAAATGATCCTTGAAGTCAGCGGATCCCAGTTTCGAAATCCAGGGTGACCGAGGCTTGAAGAATAACACAAACCAGAGCGGTCTCTCCGGCATCAGAATTCCGAACCCAGGAGCCGCGCAAATGCACAAGACCACTGCCTTGATTGCCCTGACCCTTCCCTGGTCGGGCCTGTGCGCCCAGAACCCGTTGCGCGACGCGGCCGACGCCGTGGACGTGCGCTACGCCCTGTCCCAACCGGTGGTGTCCTACACCCTGCGGGTCGACAGCGCCGACCTCACGGGCTACGAGGTGGCGATCCGGATCCGGAACGCCAGGGACACGTTCCGGCTCGCTCTCGCCGCGCACCCCGAGTACGACGATCGCTATTACCGCTATGTGGACGATGTCCGCGTCGCGGCACCGGCCAGTGCCGCCGCGGCGAGTGTCGTGCGGGAGGACAGCGCGCTGTGGCGAGTCGTGGCTCCGGGCGGAACGGTCGACGTTCGCTACCGGCTGCACCTCCCGGCTCAGACTCGGCCGATCCGCGCCTCGTGGGTGCCGTTCCTGGCGGCGCGCGGCGGTCTCGTCGGTGGACCGCACTCGTTCATGTACATCGTCGGCGCGACGCTGGCGCCGTCTCACGTGACATTCGACCTGCCGCCGGGTTGGGACATCGCTACGGGACTGCCGCCGACGATCACTCCCAACACCTTCTTCGCACCGTCGGTGGACGTGCTCATCGACTCACCGGCGCTCGTGGGGCAGTTCCGCAGCTGGCGCTTCGCCGTCGACGGCGTGCCGCACCGGGTGGTGTATTGGCCGCTCGCCGACGCCCAGACCTTCGATACGCTGGCGCTGATGCGCGGCCTGGAAGGAGTGGTCGAGCAAGCGATCGCGCTGTTCGGCCGGGCGCCCTACCGCGACTACACCTTCCTGTTGCAGGACGGTGCCGCCGGCTCGCTCGAGCACTGGAATTCGGTGACTGTCGGAGCGACGAGTGCGCGCCTCGCCACCGACCTCTCTGACATCCTCGGCGAAGCCGCGCACGAGTACTTCCACACATGGAACCTGATGCGCATCCACCCCGCGGGATATGGCGGCGTCGACTACCGGCCGGCGCGGCGCTCGAACGGCCTGTGGTGGGCCGAAGGCGTCACGATGCTCTACGCCGATGCGCTGCTGCGGCGCGCCGGGGTGCCGCGGCCCGACTCGACGCCCGCCGCACACCTCACCGGCCTGATCACGCGCTACCTGGCGAGCCCCGGAAACTCACGCTTTTCTCCGGAAAGCGTCAGCGTCATCAGCTACGGAACGCCGCCGGGCGCGCTCGGCGACTACAGCGCCAGCGTCCATCTGCAGGGTGAGCTCATCGGCTCGATGCTCGACGTGATCATTCGCGACGCGACGCAGCGTCGCCGCTCGCTCGACGACGTGATGCGCCTCATGCTGGCCCGCTACTCCGCCGAGCGGGGATACACGACGCGCGACGTCGAAGCGGTGGTCCAAGAAGTGTGTGGCTGTCTCATGCGGCCGTTCTTCGACCGCTACGTGCGCGCGGGAAATCCGATCCCGTTCGACCGCTATCTCGCGCTCGCCGGGTTGCGCTCGGTCGTGACCTGGGGCCCGGGGGTCGGGCGCGACGGTGCCCCGATGTCCGACGTGCGGGTCTTTGCGTGGCTGCCGCCAGGCGACTCAGCGCTGCGGCTCTTGATCAGCAATCCGGCGAGCGCCTGGGGAGCGGCCGGTCTGCATACCGGCGACCGCCTCGCCCGCGTGAACGGTGCTGCGGTCACGACCATGGACGCGTTCCGCGCCGCCTTCGGCGGCCTCAAGATCGGCGACACGGTGACGGTCGAGGTGCAGCGACCCGGTGGAATGCTGCGCGCAACCGTGGTCGTACCCGTCCAGCAGCGGCCTACCGTGCGGCTCGAGCCGCTCGCGGCCGCGACCGAGCGCCAGCTCGCGATCCGAAAGGCCTGGCTCGGCTACTGACGGCAGAGGCCGGTCGGGTCCGGCTTGGGGTGATCGACCACCACTCGATGGTCGAGATTGGCGACGTGGACGGCGACGTCCTCGACGAAATTCCCCACCTTGGCCATGTGCGTGTAGTCGATGTACTCCGGTTCGTCCGTCACCTGGTGATAGTCGGAGTGCAATCCCGTGGTGAAGAAGGTGATGGGGATGCCGTAGCGCGCGTATTCGTAGTGGTCGCTGCGGCAGTAGATGTTCGAAGGGTGGCCGTCGGCGTCCATCGCATAGTCGAACGTCAGGTCGTGGTGGCCGGCCGTGTTCACCTGCTCGATCAGGTTTCCCAGCTCCGTCGAAAGCCGGCGCGAGCCGACGAGCTGCAGGTAGCCGGCCGACCCGTGCAGCGCTGTGCCGTCCTTGGTGCGGCCCGTTTCGTCTCCCGCGTCGCCGCGGCCGACCATGTCCATGTTGAGCTGCGCCACGATCGAATCGCGCGGCACCGTGGGGTGGTCGGTGAAGTACCGCGAGCCGAGCAAGCCCTTCTCCTCGCCGGTATGCCACACGAAGAGGATCGAGCGCAGCGGCTTCTGCGGCAGCGAGGCGATGCGCTCGGCAATTTCGAGGACGGTGACCGTACCCGATCCGTCGTCGTCGGCGCCGTTCGAGATCGAGTCGATCCGTGCGCTCCCCGCATGTGCCGCGCGGTAGACGGCGAGCGTCG
>DATFTG010000038.1:0-21507 GCA_035262265.1 Gemmatimonadales bacterium | reverse complement strand
AAGAGGATGTTGGCGGGTTTGACGTCGCGGTGGACGATGCCGTGCTCGTGGGCGTACTGGAGCGCGTCGCCGACCTCGGCGATGATGCGGATCGCTTCATCGAAGGAGATCGGTCCCAGGCGCGCGAGACGCTGCGCCAGTGATTCGCCTTCGACGTATTCCATCACGTAGTAGAGGAATCCGTCGACCTCGTCCGCTTCGAAGAGCGGGACGATGTGCGGGTGCGACAGCCGCG
Source organism: Gemmatimonadales bacterium (assembly GCA_035262265.1). Taxonomy (GTDB): domain Bacteria; phylum Gemmatimonadota; class Gemmatimonadetes; order Gemmatimonadales; family GWC2-71-9; genus DASTHG01. The sequence continues at coordinate 21,272 of DATFTG010000038.1, read as the reverse complement.
CCACGAGCTGCACTTCGCGCTGGAAGCGCTCGCTGCCGAGGTAGGCGCGTGTGGTCGGAGGCAGAACCTTGATCGCGACTTCCCGGCCCAGCTTCGCATCCTTGCCGAGGAAGACCGCACCCATGCCCCCCTGGCCGAGCTCGCGGACCAGGGCGTAGCGCCCCGCCAGGGCGGTCGAGACCTGATCGAACAGCGGGTCCGTCATGCGCCCGAGATACTGAACGGCAGCAGCGCCTGGCGCATGTCCGCGGCGGCGGGCCAGCGGTCGGCGGGGCGCTTGCGCAGTGCCCGGGTGATGGCCGCGGCGTATTCCGGCGCGAGCTCGGGGCGCAGGCGGTGCAGGTCCGGCGGCTCGTGATGCTGCTGCAGGTCGATCACGACCGCGGGTGAAGGACCGGAGAACGGCGGCCGTCCCGTCACGGCCTCGAACAGGACGATGCCGAGCGAGTAGAGATCGGTGCGGCCGTCGATGTCGTCCGCCCCGGTGGCCTGCTCCGGGCTCATGTATTCTTCGGTCCCCACGACGAAGCCGCTGCGCGTCACTCGATCGCCTTCTGACTGCGCGATCGCGCGCGCGATGCCGAAGTCCACGAGGACGGCGCCGTCGGGGGACAGCACGATGTTATCCGGCTTGATGTCGCGATGGACGAGACCCTGTTCATGGGCGTAGCCAAGGGCTTCCAGGATCTCGCATGCCAGCCGGGCGGTGAAGTCCGGCGCGAGCCGCCGCTCGCGATGCAGCGCGCTGCGCAGCGACTCTCCCGGCACGTACGGCATGACGAGCCAAAGCAGGTAATCGCTCTCTCCGCTGTCGAGCAGTGGGGCGATGTGCGGATGATGGAGCTTGCCGGCGTAGCGGATTTCACGGAGGAACCGGTCGGCGGCGACGGAGACGGTGAGCTCGGGGTGCAACACCTTGATCGCGACGCGGTTCCCGGCCTTGTCGAACGCCCCGAAAATCGAGGCGTTGCCGCCCCGGCCGACCGCTGTGATGACTTCGTAGCGGTCCCCCAGCGCCTTCCGCACTCGTTCGATGAGGTCCCGACGCGGCATCGCTTTACTCCCTGGAGCCGCGCCAAAGATGCGATTGCTGGGGGCGCGGCGGAAGGTAGCTTCGCGCAGATGACGCGGCTCGAAGCGGTTATCGGCGACATTACCGCTCAGGCGGTCGACGCCATCGTCAACGCCGCCAACAGCTCGCTGCTCGGCGGCGGGGGCGTCGACGGGGCGATCCATCGGGCCGCGGGCCCGGAGCTCCTGACGGAGTGCCGCGGTTTGGGCGGATGCCCGACGGGCGAGTCGCGCATCACCCGCGGGTATCGCCTGGCGGCGCGGTACGTGATCCACACGGTGGGGCCCGTGTGGGAGGGCGGCGACCGGGGCGAGGCCGAGCTGCTGCGGGGCTGCTATGCGAGCGCGCTGCGGCTCGCGACGGAGCACGGGATCCATTCGGTCGCGTTTCCGGCGATCAGCACCGGGGCGTACGGTTATCCGTTCGCGGCGGCCGCGCGGGTCGCCGTCGAGACGGTGCGCGAGCGGATTCGCGGGTCGTCGGCTCTCGAGCTGGTGCGCTTCGTCTGTTTTCGCGAGGCCGACTGGGACGTGTACCTGCAGCTGCTGGGACACCGCCGCGACACCTGAGCGCCGTCGAATTCACCCCGCACCGCGCATTCCCACGCCGGCCGCCGGGCCCGTTGACCCGAGCTTGATGCGGTTGCGGGACTGGCCGGCGTCCCGGCACTGCCCGCTGCGAGGCTTGAGCGGCGGTTGAGCGGTCGCGGCCATCGTATGGGACGCGATGGTCACCGTGTGCACGCTGTTGCCGCCCGCCGAGCGGCCGCGATTCGAGGCTGTGGGCGACGGCTGTTATGTGTCGCTGCACGCCAATTCCTGTCGTGAGGTGTTGACGGCGGCGCGGCGCCGCCGCGTCGACGCCGTCGTGCTCTCGGTGCACCGCTGCGGCGGCGAGGAGCTGCCGACGGTCGCCCGTCTGGTGCGCGAGTTCCCCGCGATCCCCGCCGTCGCGCTCGTTTCCCGACACGATCCCGTCGCCACGGAGACGCTGCTGCGGCTCGGAGCGAGCGGCGTCCGAACGGCGATCGACTGCACCGACCCCGGCGGATGGCGGCGGTTGCGCGACCTGATCGGTCAACCTGCCTCACCGGTCGCCGCGCGGATTCTGCACGTGCTCATTCCGGCGCTGGGCGATGAGCTTCCCGAGGATGCCCGGGTGTTTTTCGAGGCAATGACGCGGCTCGCGCCGGTGATCCGCACGGTGCGCGCGCTGGCGCGCCATCTCCGCATCGGAGCGAGTACGCTGATGTCCCGCTTCCTGCGCGCCGAGCTGCCGTCGCCGAAGACCTACCTCGCGGGGATGCGGCTGGTCCATGCGGCCTACCTGTTCGGCAATCCAGGGCTCTCGGTCGCCGACGTGTCCTATCGTCTCGATTTTTCGTCGCCGCAGAGCTTCAGCCGTCACTTGAAGGCGATGCTCGGCGTAACGGCCGGCGAGTACCGCCGCCGCTTTCCGTTCGCGATCGCTTTGACGCGGTATGTGGATCTGCTGATTCGCCCCTACCGGGAGACGTTCCGTGCGTTCCGCCCCCTTCATGCCGGAGCTGGGGACCAAGGATCGGACGCCGCGACCGTCTTCCGGTCGGGGTGACGGCTCAGACTTCGACGATCTGGACGGGTTGCGGCGCGGACGCCCGGTCCGACGGGACGGTGCGATGCTCGGCGGTGATCTGCTCGCGCCGCAGCACGGAGAAGCTGGCGATGCTGGCGCGCAATCGCTCCGCCAGCTGCGCGAGCTGCTGTGAGGTTGCGGTGAGGTCGGTCATCGAGCCGACCTGCCCCGACGTTGCGGACGCCGCGCCGTCGGCGCTCTGGGAGGAGCTGCTCGCGATCGCCGCCACTTGCTGCAGCACCCGGGCGAGCTCGGCGAGGCGGCTTGCCTGGCTGCGCGACACGTCGGCCGTGGCGTTGACGAGATCGCCGATCAATTGGACGCCCTGGTGCAGCTCGAGCAGCGCTCCGTCGGCCTCCCCCGCCACCGCCCCGATATCCCGCACCTGGGACTCGCCCGACTGCATCGCGCGGGCAGCGGCGTCGATCCCGACGCGCAGCTCCGTCACGAGCTCGGCCACCTCGCGTGCTGAGCGCGCGGCTTCCGCGGCAAGGGCACGCACCTCGTCGGCGACGACCGCGAATCCTTCGCCGTGCTCCTCGGCGCGGGCGGCCTCGATCGCGGCGTTCAGCGCGAGCAGGTGGGTCTGGCGCGCGATGCGCGCGATCGCCTGCGCGAAGCCGCCGATGCGGTCCGACATCCCCGACAATCCGGCCACGGTGGCCGCCGTGGCGCGGACTTCCTCCCCCACGGTGCGCAGCGTCTGATTGGCGCGCGCCACCCGCTCGCGGCCGCGCTCCGCCGCCGCGACGAGTCGACGTGCGTCGACCTGCATCATCTCCGCCCGCGTGCGCAGCGTGGAAGCCTGATCGGCTGCTTTCGCACTCTCGCCCCGTGCCGCGTCAGCCAGCCCGCGCTGGCTCCCCAGCTCCTGAGCGAGCTGCGCCGCCGTGCCCGTCACGGTTTCGAACGTGGCGTGAATCTGCTGCGCCGACGCGGCGAGCTGTTCGGCGAACGCCGCGACCTCGTCGGCTTCGCGCTGTACCGTCGAGATCGTGGATCCGATGCCCTCGAGCATACGATTGAAACTCTTCTCCATGAACCCCAGCTCGTCGGACTCTTCGGCCGGGGCGCGGACCGCGAGGAACCCCTGCTCCGCTTCGGCCATGACGCCGCGCGTGCGGCGCACGCGCTCGATCAGCGTCGCCGGAATGCGATTGAGTCCGACCGCTACGAGCATGAACGCGACCGTCTCGATGAAGGTCCCGGCATTCAGGCCTTCCGTCGCCGGATAGAGGCGGCCGTGCCACCAGCTCGCTCCCAGGTAGGCGAGCGCAGCCATCAGCACGAGGAAATCGCCGACCCCGCGCGTCTGCTCGAATGCGTAGGGAAGCACGGCGATGAAAAAGGCCGCCACCAGGCCGCCGTGTCCGAACCAGATCACCAGCGTCGCGACGTAGAAGACGTCGAGCAGCGCCAGGGCGTAGATCAACCACCAGCTGTACCAGTTGCGCTCGTGGATGACGCCGACGAGGACGTTCGCCGCGGCAAACCCGCCGGAGATGAGCACGATCGTCCCGGCATCGGTCGGCACGATGCCGCCGAGCCGACCGATGAACGCCAACACGGCCCCCACGGCGATGAGGACCCAGCGCCGCGTGTGGCTACGGGCGAACGTCTCGAGGTCCTTGAGACGCTGCTCGAAAGCGGAGTCCTCGCCCCACCCGCGCATGCGCGTCACGAGCGAGGCTCGGCCGCGACCCCCGGCGGCATCCGGAGCTACGGCTATCGGTTCGAACTCCGTCGGGTCCGACACTATCGGGACCTCGGAGAGAGTGGAAAGGGAATGCTAGGGGGCTGGCGGAATCGCCGCCACTACACCCGCAGCTCTGAGGCGAGAACGAGCGCGGTCGCCGCGACCCCCGCGGCGGCCGCGATCGCTTCCCGGCCACCCTCCTCGCGGTCGACGACCGCGAGCACGCCGAGCACCTGCCCACCCACCTCGCGGACCTGGGCCACCGCGTCCAGCGCGGAATGCCCCGTGGTGATCACGTCCTCGACCACGACGACCGCGTCGCCCGCGGCGAGACACCCCTCGATACGGCGCCCGAGCCCGTGGCCTTTGGCTTCCTTGCGTACGGTGAACGCGTCGATGGTGCGGCCGGCAGCTCGCGCGGCATGAGCGATCGCATAGGCGACCGGGTCAGCGCCGAGGGTCAAACCGCCTACGGTCTGAGGTGCCCAGCCTTGCTGATCGAGTGCGGCGAGCCCGAGCCGACCGATGAGCAGTTGGCCTTCGCCGGACATCGTGGTGCGGCGGGCGTCGACGTAGTAGCTGGATTTGCGACCGGATGCGAGCACGAAATCGCCGCGGCTGACGGAGCGCTCGAGCAGCAGGGAGATGAGGCGGGAAGTTTCAGTTGAACGGCTAGTAGTAGTCATTGCTACTACTATTCACTGCCCGCCGATAAACCGGCGAATCGTGCCCAACAGCCCCGCCGCAGCGGGCTCATCGCCGCCCTCCACACCGGCCACGAATTCGCGCGCGAAATCGGTCACCGAGGGTTGCCGTTTGGCGGGGTCCCGGCTCAGCCCTTTCATGACCGCCGCTTCCAGCGCCGGCCGGAATTTCTTGCCGGGCGCCGCCTGATTGAGGGGCAGAGGATCCTGCTGCAGCAGCTGCTGGAACAGCTCGCGCGGATTACGGCCGCTGAACGGGTGCCGCCCCGTGAGCATGTAGTAGGCGATGGTGGCGAGACTGTAGATGTCGGCGCGTGCGTCGACCAGCTCCCCGGAGAGCGCCTCGGGGGCGACGTACTGCAGCGTGCCGACGAAGAACCCGGTGCGCGTCAGCCGCTCCTCCGGCGGCAGCTCCGCATCGCGGGCGATCCCGAAGTCGAGCAACTTTGTGATCCCGGTTTTCGGATCGTAGACGATGTTCTCGGGCTTCAGATCGCGGTGAATGATGCCGACCTGGTGCGCCGCGGCGAGCGCCGCGGCGAGCTGCGCCACGATCACGGCGACGTCCGCCGGAGCGACAGGTGCATTCTGGTGTAGGAAATCGGCGAGGGATTGACCGCCTGCCCACTCCAGGGCGAGGTAATACAGGCCGTCGGCTTCTCCATAATCGTACGTACGCACCACGCCGCCGTGCTGCACCCGGGCTCCGTAGCTCGCTTCGCGCAGGAACCGCTTCACCGCCGTCGGGTCGCCCCGCAAGCGTGGCCGCAATACCTTGAACGCACAGCGGTTGTGCTCCGGATGCTCGGCCCGATACACCTCCGCCGTGCCTCCTTCACCGACACGTTCGAGGAGACGATAGCCGGCGATCGTCCGACCGGCGAGATTCTCATTGGCCATGGGGATCGGCGAAACTAACGTCCGGGCTTGAGGTTGAGCAAGTGATACGACGCGTCGTCGTCACCGGGTTCATCGTGATCGCCTCCGTCGCCGGGTGCGGTCAATGGCAGCGCGTCGGCTCGAGCGAACATCCGCAGCCCGCCAGCGAAGTGGCCAAGCTGTTCGACGCGGCCACGGTGTACGACCGTATGGGGCTGTTCGTCACCCCCGCGCCGCTCCCCGCCATCGCCGACGCGCACTTCCTCGCCGGCCCGACGACCGATTCGACGCTTGCCGTATTTACCCTGTCTCTGGCAAATCATTCCCTCAGTTTTCACCGCGACGCCAACGAGTTCGTCGCCGAATACCACATCGAGGTGTCGTTCCGCTCAGACTCCGGGAGCACGGCGCGGCTGGCGAGCGATCAGACGGTGCGGGTGCGGACGTTCCAGGAAACGCTGCGCGCCGATGAGAGTGTCCTGTTCCAAGGCTTCCTGCTGGTCCATCCCGGCGTGTACACCGCCGAAGTGCTGATTCGCGATCGCAACAGCCCGGCGATGTCGCGTCGCGAGCGCGCGGACACGGTGCCGCGCTTCGGCGGACCCGCGTTGTCGTCGCCGATTCCGATCTATCAGGGGGTTGGCCGGGGGATGCGTGGCGACCGCCCGCAGCTGCTCGCCAATCCGCGAGCCACGCTCCCCTACGGGGTGGACACGTTGCGCTTCTATCTGGAGGGGTACGACCTGCCGCCCGGCACGCGGGTTGCTGCCGAAGCGATCGACCAGGGCGGGACGGTGCAATGGCGGGACACCGTCACGCTGCGCGATACGACGGGGCTCGCCCGTTTGGTGCTGCCGATCGCGGGCTCAAGGCTGCCGGTGGGGCAGGAGGAGCTGCGGGTCGCGGCGGTGGGTGGGACGGCCCAGGCGACCTCGGCCTTTCTCGTCAGCTTCTCGACGTTGTGGGTCGTCACCAATTACGGGGAGATGCTCAACCTGTTGCGGTACTTCGAGCGCCAGGACCTGGTGAGCAAGCTCAAGAGCGCTCCGCCCGAGCAGCGCGCCGAGGCGTGGCACACGTTCTGGGCGGCGACCGACCCGGTGCCGCTCACGCCGGAGAACGAAGCGCTGGACGATTATCTGCACCGCATTCAGGTCGCGAATGTGCGGTTTCAGGAGGAGGGACGACCGGGCTGGCTCACCGACCGCGGCGAAGTGTTCATTACGCTGGGCGAGCCCGACGAAGTGACCGATTTCTCCGGCAACAACGTGTCGCGCAGCACGCCGCAGACCATCCGCTGGAGCTACACCACGCTGCGGCTCGGCCTCTTGTTTCAGGACCTCACCGGCTTCGGCCGCTTCGAGATGACTCCGGGCTCGCGAGCGGACTACCAGCAGGTGCTCGCCCGCATCCGCCGCACCCAGTGATCCGCCGGGTCTTCCTCGCCCTGTCCGGCGCCTGCTGGCCGCTGTTCCTGGCGGGACAAACGTTCGTCAATCCGTCGCAACGCGCCGAGTCGCTGTGGCTGTCGGGCCGGCCCTGGCACGCCGCCGAGACGTTGCTCGACGCCGCGGCCCGGGCGCCGCGCCAGGATCCCGCGTTCATCGTGCAAGGAGCGCGCGCCGAGCTGGAGGCGCGGCGCTACGATCGCGCGCGCAGCCTGTTGATCGGACAACCCTGGCTGCAGGATTATGGCCGCGGGCAGGCGCTGGCGCTGCTCGGAGAAGCGGAATGGCGGCTGGGACAGTTTGAGCTCGCCGCCGCGCATTTCGTCACCGCGCGGGAGCGGGCCGGCGATAAGGGAGCGGCGGCGGCGCTGCTCGCCGTGCACGCGGCGCTCGCGTTCGAGGCTGCGCAGCTTCCCGACAGCGCGGCCCGCTACTATGCCGTCGCGCGCAGCGGGACGCTCGGCTCGATCGACGGCTGGCTGCGGCTGCGGGCGGCGCGGGTGCAGCGCGATACCGCAGCCGCGTGGCGTCTTCTGGCCGGCGCGCCGCCGTCCGCCGCGCGTGAAATCGCCGCGACGCGGGCCGCGGTGCTGCTGCTCGCCGGCGACACGAGCGCCGCACGGTCTGCGTTTCATGAAGCGGGGAAGGCGCTCGTGGCGGCGCAGCTGGCCCTGGCTGCAGGCGACAGCGCGGCGGCGCGCAGCGAGCTCTACCAGCTCTTCGCCCGCGCCCCCCAGTCCGACGACGCGGCGGCCGGCGTCCCGCTCGCCCATGGGCCCCTGCCACCTCGCGTTCCCGCCGAGCGCGTCGCCCTGGCGCGTGTGGTGCGCGGGCATGGCGATCCCGACGAGGCGCGTCGGCTCGTCGCCCGTGCGTTGGCCGACGGTGATTCGAGCGGCGAGACGCTGCTGCTCGCGGGCGAGCTGTACTCCGTCGCGGGCCGATACGTCGACGCCGCCGCCGCCTACCAGGCGGCCGTCCGCGATAGCGGCACCGGCGCCCTCGCCCTGTATCGCCGCGGGCGCGTGCTGGTCCGCCTGGGAGACCCCGGGGCGCCGCAGGCGCTCGTGGCGTTCGCCGACCGGTATCCCTCGGATACTGCGTCGCCCACCGCCCTCTATCTCGTCGGCGACTATCTGCTCGACCACCACGACTCGAGCGGTGGCGAGCGCTGGCTCGGCGAGTTGTTGCGGCGCTACCCGTCCGACTCCCGGGCTTCGCTGGGGCGCTTCCGCCTTGCCGCGATCGCCCTGCACACCGGCGCGGCGGACAGCGCCGTGCAGTTGTACGGCGCCGAAGTCGGGGTGGGCGGCGTGCAGCGCACCGCCGCGCGGTACTGGATGGGGCGGATCGCACAGCAACGCGGCGACTCGGGCATCGCCGACTCGCTGTGGCGGCTCCTGGCTCGCGAGGATTCGCTCGGCTACTACGGCGTCCGCGCCCGCACGGTCGCCGGCTTGGCGCCCTTGAAGATCACCGCCTATAGCGCGCGACCCACGCCCGGCGCCGATTCGGGACTCACACGCATCGACACGCTGCTGCTCGCCGGTCTCGACACCGAGGCGGATCTCGAAGTGCGCGCGCTGAGCGGCCGCGGGTTCCCCGCGCTCGATGACCTGCTGGCCTGGAGCGTTGGGCTGTCGTCCCGCGGCTGGGGCTCGGTCGGCGTGCGGTTGGGGTGGACGGCGGCGCAGCGGGCGGGCAACGATCCCAGAGTGCTGCGGGCGATCTGGCCGTGGCCGCGCCGCGGCGCGGTCGAAGCGGAGGCCCGGGAGTTCGGCGTCGACCCGATGTTGTTCGCCGGGCTCGTGCGGCAGGAGAGCACTTTCGATCTCGAGGCGCTGTCGCGCGCCGGCGCGCGCGGCCTCGCCCAGCTGATGCCGATGACCGCGGCCCAGGCCGCGCGCGGGCTCGACGTCACGTTCTATCCCGAATGGCTCACCGTGCCGGACCTGAACCTCCATCTCGGGGCGTCGCACCTCGGCATGCTGTTGCGCCGCTATCACGGGCGCGTGGAGGTCGCGATCGCCGCCTACAACGCGGGCCCGGTGCCGGTCGACCGCTGGCTCGCCCGGCCCGGCGCCGAGGATCCCGATCAATTCATCGAGCAGATTCCGTATCCCGAGACGCGCGCCTACGTGCGATCGGTGCTCCGCAACCGCGCCATCTATCGGGCGCTGTACGGGTCGGCAAGTAATTGATCCGGAGCCGCTTGTCTGGACAGCGTCCGCTTCGCTTGACAACCCGCTGAACACGCTGCCTCTTCAATCCCGCTCGCCCGAACGCTTCGGGCGAGGGGGCCAGCCGATGTTCGTGTCGAGACTTCGCAGGAGGGCGGATCGCCATGGCACGCGGAAAGGTGAAGTGGTTCAACGACGCGAAGGGGTATGGTTTCATCGAGCAGGAGGGTGGTGAAGACGTGTTCGTCCACTTCTCGGCGATACAGATGGACGGCTTCAAGACGCTCGCCGAGGGCCAGGCGGTCGAATTCGAGGTCAAGACCGGCGACAAGGGACTGCACGCGGCCAACGTGATGCGAGTGTAACGGCCGCACGCCCGAACGCAGCGCCCCGCCGGACGCCCTCCGGCGGGGCGCGACTGTTCCGGGAGTTATCTTCCCCGCCCATGTCGCAGTCCCCGCCGCAGCGCCTCTTCCTCGTCGACGGCTACGCCCTGATTTATCGGGCCTTTTTCGCGATGATCGCCCGGCCGCTCACGACCAAGAGCGGCGAGAACACGTCGGCCGCGTGGGGCGTCACCAACTTCCTGCTGCGGCTGCGCGAGAAGCATCACCCCGACTACCTCGGGTGGGTGCTCGATCGCGGCGAGTCATTCCGGCACCGCGAGTATCCCGACTACAAGGCGACGCGCGAGAAGCTGGGGGCGGAGCTGCAACAGGACTTCGACCGCTCGCTCGAGCGTATCGCCGAGCTGCTCGCGGCCTTCCGGGTGCCGGTGCTCGCCGTCGAAGGATACGAGGCCGACGACGTGATCGGCACGCTCGCACCGGCCGGCGTCGCTCAGGGGCTGCAGTCGGTGATCGTGTCGGGCGACAAGGATTTCTACCAGCTCATCGCGCCCGGCATCGCGCTGCTCAATCCGGGTCGCGGCGGTCCCGGCGCGGTGGAGGAGCAGTGGGTGGACGAGTCGAACGCGGCGGAACGGTTCGGGGTCCCCCCGCAGCAGATCGTCGACTACTTCGCGCTCGTCGGCGACAGCTCGGACAACGTTCCCGGGGTGAAGGGGATCGGCGACAAAACGGCGGTCGAGCTGCTCACGAACTACGGCACGCTCGACACGATTCTCGCCCGCGCCGCGGAGATCCCGGGGAAGCGGGCGCGCGAGGCGCTGCTCGCGCACGCGGCGGAGGCGGTGCTGTCGCGCGACCTCGTCACCATCCGCCGTGACGTGCCGATCGCCCTCGAGCTCGATCGCCTGGTCGTTTCCGCTCCCGATCGAGAGGAGCTGGAGCGGCTGTTCATCGAGCTCGAATTCCGCACCCTCATTCCGAAGCTCGACCTTCCCGAGCTGAGTGGCGCCGCTCCCGCGGCGCTGCCCGCTCCGGCGGAGGCACCGAGCGCCGCGCCCGCCGCCATCGTGGCGGACGCGGCAGAGCTCGAGCGGGTGATCGCGGCATGCCGTCGCGCGCCGCTCGTCGCACTCGACACGGTGACGTCCGCACCGGATCCGCTGCGCGGCGAGCTCGTCGGGTTGGCGCTCGCGGTCGGGCCCGACGCCTCCTGGTATCTCCCCTTCGCGCATGTCGCCCCCGAAGGCCTGCTCGCGGGGTCCGCCGCGCCGCGCAACTTGCCGGCGCTCGGCAGCGCGCCGCTGGCGGGGATCCGCGGACTGCTTTCCGATGCGAGCGTGCCGAAGGCGGGCCACAACGCGAAGCGGGACTGGCTGGAGCTGCGCCGCGCGGGTGTCGCGCTCGCGGGCCTTTCCTACGATTCGCTGCTGGCGGCCTTCGTGATCGATCCGGGGCGGCGCTCCTTCGCCCTCGACGAATTGGCACGCGACCGGCTCGGGGTCCGCCTCAAGACGCGCGACGATCTCATCGGCCGTGGGAAAACCCAGCGCGCGGTCGCGGAAGTCGCGGTTGCGGAGGCGGCGCGCGCCGCGTGCGACAACGCCGAGGCCGTGCTGCGGCTGCGCGGGGCCTTCGCGTCCGAGCTCGAGGATCATGCCCTGCAGCCGCTGCTCGACAGGGTCGAGCTGCCGCTCGTCGGCGTACTCACCGACATGGAGTGGGCGGGGGTGCTCGTCGACCGCGCGCTCCTGGCCGAGCTGTCGCGCGGCTTCACCGCGGAGCTGGTGACGATCGAGCGCCAACTGCATGCGGCGGCCGGCGCCGAATTCAACCTCAACTCGACCCCACAGCTGCGCACGCTGCTGTTCGACAAGCTGCAGCTGCCCGTCCTCAAGAAGACGAAGACCGGCCCGTCGACCGATTACGACGTACTCGAGGAGCTCGCCGGGATGGGTCACGAGGTTCCGAAGCTGCTGATCGCGTATCGCGAGCTGTCGAAGTTGAAGTCGACGTACGTCGACGCGCTGCCGGGCTATATCCACCCCGACACGGGCCGCATCCACACCAGCTTCAACCAGGTCGGAGCGGCGACGGGTCGGCTGTCGTCCTCCGATCCCAATCTCCAGAACATTCCCGTCCGCACCGAGCGCGGGGAGTCGATTCGCCGCGCGTTCATCGCGCCGCCCGGGTTCCGCCTCCTCGTGGCGGACTACTCGCAGATCGAGCTGCGGCTGCTGGCGCATTTCTCCGAGGACCCGGCGTTCGTGCGGGCGTTCGAGCAGGGAGGCGACATCCACCGCCAGACGGCAGCCGTGATTTTCGGGGTGCCGCAGGACCAGGTGACGACCGAGATGCGGGCACAGGCGAAGACCATCAATTTCGCGACGATCTACGGCCAGGGGCCGGTCGCCCTGGCGCGCCAGCTGGGGATTACGCTCGAGGAGGCCAGGGCCTTCATCAAACAGTATTTCGAGCGGTTCGCCGGCGTGCGCGCCTGGCTCGACCGCACCATCGCGCAGGCGCGCGAGAAGGGATACGTTGAGACGTTGTTTGCGCGGCGGCGCTACATCCCGGAGTTGAAGGATCGCAATTTCAATATCCGCGCCTTCGGGGAGCGCACGGCCACCAACTCGCCGCTACAGGGATCGGCTGCTGACCTGATCAAGGTGGCGATGATCGGGATTCACGCTGCGCTGCCGCAAGCGGCGGCCGGCAGCCGAATGCTCCTGCAGGTGCACGACGAGCTCGTATTCGAGGTCCCCGAGACTCAGGAATTCTCCGCCAAGGAAGTGGTAAAACGCCACATGGAGGGGGCGGCCAGTTTGCGCGTTCCGCTCGTCGTAAGTGTCGGTGCTGGAATGAATTGGGTGGATGCCAAGGGTTGAGCACAGGTCTTGCTTCTGCAGCGGTCTGGCATTCGTCCCTGTCCGTGCCCGGGGGGGTTCTGACGTGAAGTCGGCGAAGGGGTTCACACTCATCGAGCTGCTCATCGTGGTGGTGATCATCGGGATCATCGCGTCGATCGCGATCCCGAAGTTCGCCAACACGAAGGAGAAGGCATATCTGGCGTCGATGAAGTCGGATTTGCGCAACCTCGCGACCGCCGAAGAGTCGTACCTGTTCGACAGCCTGACCTATACCACGAACCTGGCTGCCATGAACGGGTGGGCCCCGTCGACGGGGGTCACGATCGTCGTCAACTCCGCGACGGGAGGCGGCTGGGCGGCGACGGCGTCGAGCAGCCAGACCACCCACAAGTGCTATCTCTTTTACGGCAGCGCGGGGCCGATCGGGTCGGCGACCATCGAGGGCCACATCAACTGCAGTTAGAGCGGCCCTGGAAAGAATTCGCACGCCGCCGCGAGGGGATGTGTTTCGCCCTCGACGGCGGCGTTTGGCTGCATCGCTGGCGCATCCGTGATGAGCCGATGGCCCACCTGGTGAGCGCCGACAAAGAGCGGTTGCTCGCCGTGGGCCGGATGCTCGGCTTCACCCCGGCCTGGTTGCAGTACAAGCCCCTCAAGGATCCGCGCACCGGCGCGCGCGTCGAGGCGTGGCACTGGGACGTGCTCGGCTCGCGCCTCAAGCTGCTCGACCCTCCCCGCTAGAGCTCGGCGCGCGGCGCGCGCACCCCCGGCCACCAGTTCCAGCGCCCGGCGATGTGCATGATCGCGGGGACGAGGATCATACGGATCAGCGTGGCGTCGAGCAGGACGGCGACCGCCAGGCCGAACCCCATGAACTGTACCGCCAGCACGCGCGCGAACGCGAACGTGCCGAATACCAGGATCATGATCGCGGCGGCGAAGGTGATCGTCGACGCCGTCATGGAAAGTCCTTCCATCGTCGCGTGATCGTTTCGCCCGGTCTTGTCGAAGACCTCCTTCACGCGCGTCAGCAGGAACACTTCGTAGTCCATCGACAGGCCGAACACCGTCGCGAATACCAGCACCGGAACCACCACGAAGATCGCCTCCGTCGGGCCCTCGAGACCGAACATCCGGGCTCCGTAGCCGTGCTGGAACACCAGCACCGTAACGCCGAACGCCGCCCCCACGGAGAGACAATTGAGCAGCACCGCCTTGAGCGGGACCAGGAGCGAGCGGAACGCGACGAGCAGCATGAGCGCCGTGGTGCCGAGCACCAGCAGCACGACGGTCGGGAAGCGGGACAGGAGATCGTCCTGGAGGTCGACGCTCGAGGCGGCGAATCCCCCGACCAGCACCTGAGCTCCGGTGAGCCCCCGCACGCCCCGTCCGGCGACGGCGCGGGCGTGGCGCGCGAGCGCCATCATGCCGGTGAGCGACACGCTGTCGGCGGGGGAGAGGTCGATCAGGGTCGTGCGACTGTCGTCGCTCAGGTACGCATCGAAAAACTTGGGGTAGCGCGAGCGCACGCCGGCCGGATCACTGTAGAACACCGCGAGCTGAAATGACGACATGCCCGGCTTCAGCGACGCGATGCCGCGAATCTGCTTGACCCGGGGGTCGCGGCGCAGCGAATCGGTGAAGGCCTTGAGGCCGAAGAGCCAGGGGCCCCGCAAGGCGGAGGCACCGGGCGGCAGCTGTACGACGACCCGCGTCGGCAGCAGCAACCCGTTGGCTCCCATGGTACGCAACATCGTGAGGCCCTGGCTCGATTCCGATCCGGGCGGGAACCAGTTCGTCGCGGGAAGCCCGATGCGAATCTGCGTGAGCGGCAGCATCAACAGCGCTACGACGCCGAGACCGAAGGCAATCGCCCGCCACGGCCGGTGGCCCAGCCAGCGTGCCCAGCGCTCCCATCCGCTGGGGGCGTGAATCCGCGCCAGCGGGCGGGCCAGCCAGCGCGGACGGTCGATGTCGCGTCCCAGCAGCGTGAGGGTGGCGGGGAGGAAGGTGGTCGCGAGCAGCACGGCGGTGGCCACGACCACGAGTCCCCCGATGCCGACCGAGCGGGTCTCGATCAGCGGCGTGGTGACGAGCGCGGCGAACCCGACCACCACGATGAGCCCCGACGTCATCACCGCCGAGCCGGCCGTGCGAATGGTGCGGATCGCGGCGTCCACAGGCGAGAGCCCGCGGTTCAGCTCCTCGCGAAAGCGCGTGACGACGAGCAGAGAGTAGTCGATCCCCACACCCAGCCCGACCATCGTCGTGATGTTGAGCACGAAGACCGACATCGTCCAGAAATGGGCCAGCTCGGTCAACAGGCCGAGGGCGATGGTGATCGCCAGCAGTCCCACCATGATCGGGAGCGTCGCCGCGACGAGGGCACCGAAGGCGAGCACCAGGACGAGCAGGGTGAGCGGCAGCACTTTGCGCTCGCCCTGCTCGGTGTCCTCGGCGCTGATCGCCCGCACGTCGTGGTCCAGCGCCGGGCTCCCTGTCACTTTCACGTCGAATCCGTCAGCGGCCGGGAGGCGGCGCAGCGTCGCCTGCAGGCTGGTGCGCAGCTCGGGGATGAAGTCGCGGAGCTCACCGGGCCGCTGCCGCGCCAGCGCCGCCAGCAGGAAGGTGGTGTGGTGGTCGGGGCTGACGAAGGTCGATTCCGTGACGGTGCGGGTCGAAACGACCTGGCGCACGTAGGGCTCGCGCTCCGCGTCGGCGGTGAGGGAGTCGAGCACCGCGACGAAACGGTCGTCGCGATCTCGCACCGGTCCGTGCACGACGATCGCGACGTATTCGGCAAAGGGGCTGGGGAAGGCGGAGTCGATCAGGTCCGAGGCGCGCGTCGATTCGGTCGCCCGTTCGGGACCGCCGCGCACCGCCAGGACCCTCTGCACGTGCGCAGCGCGCGGCACGAGGAGCGCAGCCAGCGCCACCCATGACGCGATCACCACCCAGCGATACCGGATAACCAGGCGGGCGGGGAGGGCGATCACTCAGCGTCCAACCATAAGCAGGCCACAATCATAGGCCGCGGGTAGGGGCAAAGCTAGCGGCGCTCCGCAGCGGTTTGACATATTGCCATCCATGGAAGAACGGCAACGCTCTGGTCTCATCGGCATCATCATCGTCGGGCTGCTGCTCGCCGTCGGGTGGGACATGATCCGGCGCATGGCATCACATCCGACGCCGCCTGCGACGCCGGCGCACGTCGACACGGTGCCAGCAGCACCGGATGCGCCGCCTCCGCCGACGCGCACCACCGTCGGGACGGGGATGCCCAGCGCCGACACGTCGGGACCCGGCATCCTCGAGCAGGCCGCGCGGGCGGATATCCGCCGCCGCATCCGGGACAGTTATCCCCTCACCTATCTGCGTGACGTCGTGGGGGAGTCGAGCGATTCGATGTTGCACCGCTGGGACGACCGCGCGGTGCGGCCGATCCGGGTATTCCTCGCCAGCGACACGATCGCGAATTTCCGGCCGGTGTTTCTGGACGCGATTCGCGCGGCGTTCAGCCGTTGGGGGGACCTCAACCTTCCGGTGCGGTTCGATCTCAGCGCGGATTCGAGCAACGCCGAGGTGCATTTCCTGTGGCGGGTGATGTTCCCGATCGACCGCACCGGCGAGACCGACCTGGAGTGGGACCACGAAGGACACCTGCAGACGGCGATCGTCACGATCTCCACCTTCGATCCACACGGACGCCCGCTCGGCCCGGATGACGTGCGGGTCGTGGCGCTGCACGAGATCGGGCATCTGATCGGGCTCGACCATTCACCCGACTCGACCGATCTGATGTTCGCCAAGGCGGTGGTCCGCGATCTGTCGCAGCGCGACGTTCGCACGGCCCAGCTGCTCTATCAGCTCGCGCCGGGAAGCCTGCGCTAGCACGCCGCGTCGCATGCCGCAACGCTCGATCGTTTCGTTGCTGCACCACACCGCCCCAGACGGGGGCGCCGCCAGCCTCGCCCAGCAGCTGGATGCGCGCGTCCGACCCGGGACGCTGGTCGAGCCCGTCGCGGGGGGAGCGGTGCGCTGCTTCGCCTGCGGCCACCGCTGCCTCGTCAAGCCGGGGCGCCGCGGCATCTGCAAAGTCCGGTTCAATCGCGACGGGACGCTGTACGTCCCTGCCGGCTACGTCGCAGCGCTGCAGTGCGATCCGACGGAAAAGAAGCCGTTCTTCCACTGCCTCCCCGGGAGCGACACCCTCACCTTCGGGATGCTGGGCTGCGATTTCCATTGCGGGTACTGCCAGAACTGGCTTACCTCCCAGGCGCTGCGGGATCAGGCCGCGGGCGTGGAGCCCACCGATCTCAGCCCCGAGGAGCTGGTCCGGCTGGCGGCGCGCCAGGGCGCCCGCGTCGTCGGGTCTTCGTACAACGAGCCGCTGATCACCGCGGAGTGGGCAGTGGAGGTGTTTCGCGCGGCGCGGACCGCCGGTCTGCGCACCGCCTTTATCTCGAACGGCAACTGCACACCGCAGGTGCTCGATTTCATCCGCCCCTGGACCGATTGCTACAAGATCGATCTCAAGGCGATGGACGACCGGCGCTATCGCGAGCTGGGCGGCGTGCTGCAGCACGTCCTCGACGCGATCCGGCTCGTCTACGAGCGCGGCTTCTGGCTCGAGATCGTGACGCTTGTCGTGCCGGGATTCAACGATGATGACGACCAGCTGGGGCGCGCCGCGGAGTTCATCGCCCGCGTGTCGCCCGAGATTCCGTGGCACGTCACGGCGTTCCATCAGGACTACAAGATGACCGAGCCCGACAACACCCCATCGCGGACGCTGGTGCGTGCCTGCGAGATCGGCGCCCAGGCCGGTCTGCGATTCGTCTACGCCGGAAACCTCCCGGGCCGCGTGGGCCGCTGGGAGCACACCTGGTGCCCCGACTGCGGCGAGCGGCTGATCGAGCGATCGGGCTACGTGATCCGTGAGCAGCGCGTCGGCGCGGACGGAAGTTGTCCCACGTGCAGGCGTCGCATTCCCGGGATCTGGTGTTAGGCGGGCTGTTCCAATCGGCGCTGGCGGTCGCCGCCGCCGCGCGGTTCGATGCGGCGACGTTCGATCCCGTGGTGCTGGACGGCATCCGGGCGGGCGCCTACCCCGGCGCGGCCCTCGCCGTCGGCACGGCCGATTCGGTTCTCTTCATGAGGGGATACGGCCACCTCACCTGGTCCGCGGCCAGTCCGGCGGTCGATCCCGAGCGGACCCTCTACGACCTCGCCTCCGTGACCAAAGTGGTGGCAACCACCGCCGCGCTGATGGTGCTCGTGGATCGCGGGCGCGTGCGGCTCGATGCGGCGGTCGCGACCTACGTCCCCGAATTCAACGGCGCCGGCACGAGCGCCATTACCGTGCGGCAGCTGCTGACGCACACGTCGGGGCTGCGGGCCGATCTGACGGTCGACACGATTCGCGGCGCACGCGATGCTGCGGCGCTGCTCGGCGTGGTGTACGCCGAGACCCCGCGGATCCCGGTCGGCAGCCGTGTCGTCTATAGCGACGTGAACGCCGTGCTGCTGGGCGAGGTGGTGCGGCGTGCGAGCGGCGTGCCGCTCGACAGCTTCGTTGCGCACGAGGTCTTCACGCCGCTGGGGATGACGCAGACCGGTTTTCATCCGGCGCGTGCGGTGCTGTCCCGGACGGCGCCGACGGGAGTGTGGCGCGGGCATCCCGTCGCCGGCGTGGTCAACGATCCCACCGCCGCGAAGCTCGGCGGGATGTCGGGCAACGCCGGTGTGTTCAGCACCGCGAGGGACGTGGCACGCTTCGCGCAATTCATGCTGCGGCGGGGCGTAAACGCCGGCGGTGCGCGCATCGTGCGCGCGGCGACGGTCGACACATTCATTACGCGGGCGGCGTGGTTCGGAGGGAAGAGTGAAGCGCGGGCCCTGGGGTGGCAGGCGGTGCCCACGGGGGAGGAAGTGTCGAGCGCCGGCACACGCTTCGGGGTACACAGCTTTGGACACACCGGGTGGACGGGTACGTCGCTATGGGTGGATCCCGATCGCGGTGTCTTCGTGGTGTTGCTCACGAATCGCGCCTACCAGCCGCGCGCACGCAAACCGTTCACGACGCTGAAGCGAGTGCGCGGCCGGCTCGCCGATCTCGCCGCGGAGGCGAGTGATGCCCGGCGCTGAGGGGCGGGTGCCGACGCTGATCTACGACGGCGAGTGCGGCATGTGCCGCGAGGCGGTGCAGCGGCTCGAGCGTTGGGACCGGGAACATCGCCTGCGCTATGTGCCGTTTCAGGACGAGAACGCCGTGTCGCGCTTCGGCATCGCGCTGCCGGCGCTCGCGGCGGCGATGCACCTGGTGCTTCCCGATGGCCGGGTGTTCGCCGGCGCCGACGCGGTCCCCGAACTCGGCAAGCTGCTGCCGGGGAAACGCTGGTGGGCGTGGGGATTCGCCGTCCCCGGCGTGCGGCCGGTGGCGCGGCGTGTCTACCGGCGCATCGCCGAGCGGCGGCGCTGCGCGGTACGGGGGCTCCCGGGTACGGGCAGCGCCCCATAGGTTGGCGTAGGAGGAGGCTGTGGTGACGACGGAAACGACATTGTCGGATGCGGTCTGGACGGCGCTTCGGGGCGTCAAGGATCCGGAGCTGAATCTCAACATCATCGATCTCGGGCTGGTCTACGAGGTCGACGTCGAGGACGGCAACGTCCACATCCGCATGACGCTGACCTCTCCCGGCTGTCCCGCGGGCCCGCAGATCATGAACGACATCCACAAGACCCTGCGCCCGATGGAGGGCGTGAAGGACGTCGATATCGAGATCGTGTGGGAGCCGTATTGGACGCCGGAAAAGATCGAGCCCAAGATCCGGGCGATGCTCGGCTTCTAGCCGGCTAGAGTGCCGCGAGCAGGGCGGCCCCCAGCACGTCTACCTGCCACTTCCGCACATCCTCGATGCGTCCGAGCGCCGCCAGGTCCACGGGGCGCTGCCGCGCGATCGCTTCCAGCGTCGACTTGCCGCATAACACACCGGGGTCGAGCCCGAGCTGCTGCGCGACGGTGTTGCGCGCGACCTTGAGCCGTTCCACCCGACCCTCGAGCTCTGGATCATGCGGCGCCCGCGGGGCGCGCTCGCGCGTGGGAAGATCCCGTTCGGCGAGCGCCAGCGCCCGCCCTACTGCCGCGACGAGCACCGCACCGTGGCGGCGCGCCAGGCTGGCGGGAAGGTCTTTGATCGTCGCGAGGTCGCCGACGGAGCGGGGCAGGGCCCGGCTCACACCGAGCAGCGCCTCGTTGCCGATCACGCGGAACAGCGCGGTGTCGCGCTCGGCGGCGACCCCTTCTCGCCAGGCGACGAGCTCGCGCAACGCGGCCAACGATCGCGGCGGCAGCGCCTTGGCGCCCTTGATGCGCTGATACGCCTGGCCGTTGTCCAGCGGGCCCGTCCAGCGCAGATCCTCGAGATGG
Source organism: Gemmatimonadales bacterium (assembly GCA_035262265.1). Classification (GTDB taxonomy): domain Bacteria; phylum Gemmatimonadota; class Gemmatimonadetes; order Gemmatimonadales; family GWC2-71-9; genus DASTHG01. Next base: position 1,033 of record DATFTG010000038.1, on the reverse strand, counting down.
CGGAACTCTTCCTCGGCCCAGCCGAGGCGTCCCAGGGCGGTGAGCCGCTCCCGGAGGGCGTCCCGCAGCCGCGGCAGGTGGCGTGTGTCGTCGGCGGCATAGGCCAGCATCGCAGGCGTGAGAGGGCGCTGCGACCAGTCGGCGCGTTGATGTGCTTTGGTGAGACGCACCCCGAGGTACTTCTCGAGCAGGGCGGCGAGACCGATGGCCGGCTCCCCCGCCAGCTGGGCCGAGATGCGGGTGTCGAAGAGGTGCCGCGCGCGGAAGCCGTAGTCGCGATCGAGGGTGCGCAGATCGTAATCGGCGTCATGGAATACCTTTTCGACATTGGCGTCGGCGAGCAGCGACCCGAACGGACTGAAATCGGTGATGGGGAGGGGATCGATGACGCTGGTTGCGCGGCGGGTGGACAGCTGGACGAGGTATACCCGGTCCTTGTAGCGGTGAAAGCTCGCCGCCTCGGTGTCGGCGGCGACGAGCGGCTCGGCGCGCGCGGCGGCGAGCACCTCCGCGAGCGCCGCCGCGGTTTCGACGTAGCGGTAGTCGGTCACTCGTGCGGCTTGCCGACCAGCTCGAGGCCGGACGCGATCTCCTCTAATGCCTTGGCCAGGACTTTATAGAACTCGGGGTCGGCCGGCTGCGGCGCGCCCCCCAGAGGATCGCCAGCGCACTTGCGGGCGGCTCGCGCGGCGTGCCGTATATACTCAGTCGGAACCCGCATCGCTCACCTTCGCGAGTTGGAGATGGCCGAAACATACCCAGCGATCCTGTTCGTGCACGGCTTCCCGTTCGATCACGAGCAATGGCGGCCGCAGCTCGAGCGGCTCACGCGGTGGCGCTGTCTCGCGCCCGACCTGCGCGGAATCAGGGGCGGCAATCCGCCGCCGGCCGGGTACGCGATGAGCGTCTATGCCGATGACCTCGTGGGAGTGCTGGACCGAGCGCGAATCGATCGCGCGGTCTGGTGCGGCCTCTCGATGGGCGGATACATCCTGTTCGAGGTGCTGCGTCGCCACCGAGAGCGGGTGCTTGG
>DATFTG010000037.1:0-18878 GCA_035262265.1 Gemmatimonadales bacterium | reverse complement strand
GGGCAAGACGTGAATCTTGATATTCCGGTACGCCACCCAGTCGCCGTGGTCTTGCAGCCCGACGTATCCCTCGGCGTTGCGGCCGTACTTGGGATGCGCGCTGAACTTGCTGTCGCGCACGCGCATCTCCCAGTCCGGGCTGTAAAACTCGTATTGCAGCAACCGCACGCCGTTGAGCCAGTGCTCGACGTGCCGGCCGTTGACGATGAGCCGAACCTGATTCCACTGCCCCGCCGGCTTCACGATCCCGGCCGGGGCCTCGTACAGGGCGTAGTTGGCACCCGCCGAAGTAAGGCGTGATTTGCCATCGGCATGGTGCGCGTCATCGAGCACCTGCATCTCGGGCGCCGTCCAGTAGATCGCGTCCTCGTCCTCGCTGCCGCGATAGAAGATGCCGCTGTTGCCGCCCTCGGAGATCTTCCACTCGAGGTCGAGCTCGAAATTCTTGAACTTCTGCGTCGTCAGGATGTCGCCTGCGGCGGCGACCCGAGTCAACGCGCCATCCACGACTTTCCACCCATCGGGCATTGATTTCAGCTTGAATCCGCGCCACCCGTCCGTCGTCCGGCCGTCGAACAGCAGCCGCCACCCCGCGGCCTGCTCGGCGGGCGTCAGCTTATTGAGCATCGTGTCGGCGGAAGCGGTCTGCGCCGCCACTACCACAGGGGTCAGGGAGACGGCGCAAAGGGACAGCAGGAGGCTGTGGCGCATCAGGGAAGTTCTCACTGTTCGAGTCCACGGTTCGGCAGGGTCGCGCCAAGTTACGGCGTGGTTGGGGCAGCCGCCACGCCGGACCTTTCCTTCGGATCCCACCGCACGCCAATGCGCGCCATAAGCGCCGTGAACCTGGGATCGCTCCAGAGCGGGGCATAGTCGCGCCACACGGCAATGTACGGCAGGCGGATGTCGCGCTCATCCGCGGCCCGCGTCAGTTCGGCGAACGCGGTGTTCAGGTCTCCCAGATCACCAGCCCAGCGCGCACGGTCGACCGACCGCGAACCAGCGGCCGCCAACAGAGCGCGCAGCACCGCCTTCCGACCGCCGGCGGCGTAGGCGCGCCGCAGCTCCCCGGTCGACGGCGACACGCCCGGCGGAATCGCCTCGAATCGATCGCGAAAGGCGAAAAACTGCTCCGCGTCTCCCACACTCCATGCGTGGCGCATGGCGTATTCGAGCGCGAGGGGATGCTCCGGGTTGATCGCAAGCGCCTTGTGAAATTGTGCCAACGCCTCCGAGTCCCTGCCGACGTCCCAATACCATTCTCCCGAGATCACGAGGACGTTGGGGGAGAGGGGATCGAGCTCCAACGCTCGCTGGATCTCCCGGAATGCCTCATCGCGGCGACCCGCGACCATGAGCACGTCGACGTACCACTTGTGTGCCGTTGCGTCCCCCGGACTGAGCGTGATCGCCAGGCGGAACTCGCTGTCCGCCCGGGCCCATTGCCAGTCATAGTTCATCAGCGCGTACGCCAGCGCGGCGTGAGCCGGTCCGAGAGTGGGATCGAGCGCCAGCGCGCGTCGCGCTGCCGCTTCTGCCTTGGGAACCTCATTGCGCGTCGGAATGAAGCTGCTGTAGAAAGGGAGCAGCACGCGCGCATCGGCCAGGCCGGCCCACGCCTCGGCGTATGTCGAGTCCTGCGCAATCGCCTGCTCGAAGAATCGGATCGCCTCCCGCAAATCGGCTTCGGTCCGCCGGTTCCAGGCGAATAGTCCCTGCAAGTACGACTCATACGCCGCCTGGCTGTGAGTCGCCGGGCTCTGATGCGGCGCCGGAGCGTTGGACTTGCCCGGCAACGCGGCGACGACGGCTCGGGCGACTTCATCCTGAACGGCGAAGATGTCCGCCGCGTCGCGATCGAAGTTCTGCGACCAGAGATGCAACCCGTCGGACGTCTTGATCAGCTGCGCGGTGACCCGCAGGTGCGAGCCGGCTCGCTGGACGCTGCCTTCGAGTACCGTCGCCACGCCGAGCTGCTTCCCGATTTCCCGCACGTCCTCGGCCTTGTCGCGAAACGAGAACGCCGAGGTCCGCGCCGCCACATTGAGTCCGGGAACGTTGGCCAGGGCGTTGATGATCGTCTCGGCCATGCCGTCGCCGAGATACGCGCTGCCGTGGTCGGGACTGAGGTCGACGAACGGCAGCACCGCGACCGACGCGGCGTCTGGTACGGTCGGATGGGAGAACGACCGCCATGCCACGAACGCCGCCAGCACGACGACGGCGGCGACCGCAAGCGCCGTGGTCCGGGCAAAGCGAATCCGTGGCCGCGCGACCCTCGCGGCCGCCGGGGGCGCCATCGCGCCGGGACGAATCGCCTCGGAGAACTGGGCCACCGGGTTGAACCGGTCGGCGGGCGTCTTGGCCAGGGCGCGTTGCAGCGCCGCGGCGACGGGCGCCGGCACGGCAGGTCGCAGGAGCGAGATCGCGCGCGGCTCGGCCACCAGGTGCTGATGCACGACGCTCTCGACCGTCGGACCGGTGAACGGCGGCTGGCCGGCCAGCATCTCGTACAGCACGCAGCCGAGGGCGTAGAGGTCGCTGCGCCCGTCCAGCTCCTGATCCCCCGCGGCCTGTTCCGGACTCATGTAGGATGGCGTGCCGATCGCCATCCCCGTCTGCGTCAGCGAGTCGCCACCCGCCCCGCTCACCGCTTTCGCGATGCCGAAGTCGGTCACGACGGCGTGACCCGCCTCCAACATGATATTCTCCGGCTTGATATCGCGATGGACGACACCGCGAGCGTGCGCGTAGCTCAACGCGTCGGCCACTTCGCGCGCGATCTGCAGCGCGTCGTCGAGTGGGAGCTGCTTCTCGCGCCCCAGCCGGCCGCGCAGCGATTCGCCGTCGACGAACGGCATGACGTAGAAGAGAGTATCGCCCGCCGCACCCGAGTCGTACAGCGGTACGATGTGCGGGTGTCGGAGACTCGCCGTCGTCGTGATCTCGCGCAGGAAGCGATCGGCGCCGATCGCCGCTGCGAGCTCCGGCTTCAGCACTTTGATGGCGACGCGGCGCTGATGCTTCAGATCCTGGGCGAGATAGACCGTCGCCATACCGCCCACCCCGAGCTCGCGCTCGATGCGGTAGCGGTCGGCCAGCGCAGCGTTGAGAGAGGCGACGGCGTCGCTCATGGAGCCCTAGCGATCGGGCGTCTTCGGCACGATGTCCGTCTGCAGCGCAGGGCTGGCCGCGCGGACTTCCGTCACCGGAAGCCCGAGCTCACGGCGCACGATGTTGGTTCCCTGCGCGATGGCGGTGGTCTTGAAGAAGGCGATGTCGCGGTTGCCGCCCTGGCGGCCGAAACCGCAATCGCTCGACACGATCAACTGCTCGGGAGCGATGAACTGCAGGGCTTTCCGGATCGACGCCGCGATGTCCTCGGGCCGTTCGACCTGGAGTGAGCGGTGACTGACGACGCCGATGCAGATTTTCTTCTTGAGACGGCCCTTCAGCGGCCCGAACAGCTCCAGCTCCCGCATGCCGCGGTCTTTCATCTCCACCGTCCACACGTCGCCGCGCATCGCGTCGAGATAGAGCTCGAACGACTCCTTGTAGCTGTCGTTCTCGATCACGCGCTGCATGTTGGGGTTGCCCCAGCAGGTGTGGACCCACAGCTCCACGTCGTCGAGGCCTTGCACTTCGCGGTTAAAGCACTCGACCATGAACTTCACTTCGTCGTGGGCACGGCCGTAGGTGTTGGCCCAGAAATGCACCGTCGGCTCTTCGATCTGGATGCAGCGGCACCCGGCGTCGCGTAACGCCAGGAGCTCCGTGTTCATGGCGACCGCCATGTCCCAGAGGACTTCGTGGCGGTCCTTGTACTTCGGTGTGTGGAGGTCGAGGAACAGCCCCATCACCTGCGAGCAACAAGTGCCGAAGCGCACCGGCTTGGCGGTCTTGCTCTGCGCGATGCGCCAGATCTTGGCGTAGTCGAGCGGGCGATGCTCGATCTTGTCCACCACGCGCGGCCAGCGCCACCCCGTGTAGATCTCGTTGAGGAGCGTCCCCGGCGGATAGCGCAGCCACGGCGAGCGGGTCTCCTCGGATTGCAGGTAGTCACCCGAGAACCCGGCCCAGCGTTGCAGCGGATAGTGATGCCACGACCGCCCCGCCATGTCGTCGTCGCAATGCAGGTCGCCATGCGTGAGGATGTCGATGCCGGCGCGCTCCTGGTCGCTCAGCACGGTGGCCATGGCATCCTGGAACTTCTCGCGGAAACGCACATCCATCATGCAGCTGTCGATCGGCCGGCCCCACATGCTGAGGTCGAACCAGCGCGGCCGCGGCCAGGAGCCGGTGATCGTGCAGGGGAGGATGCGATCGGCGGTGAGCGTGTACATGGCGCGCCGCTGAAGATGCAGCAGGCGGGACTAGGCGGCCAGTTGCGGTTAGCGTAGCCTTCCATCACCGATGCTCTATCGCATCCTCGCCGACGGGATCATGCTGCTGCATTTCGCCTACATCGTCTTCGTGATCGGCGGGGCGCTGCTCGTGCTGCAGCGGCGCTGGTGGATGTGGCTGCACCTCCCCGCCGTGGCGTGGGGCGTCTGGGTCGAGTTCTTCGCCAAAACCTGTCCCCTGACCCCGCTCGAGAACGCGCTGCGCGCCCGTGCCGGCCAGGCCGGGTACGCCGGCGGATTCATCGATCACTACATCACCCGTCTCGTCTACCCCGACGGCCTCACCCCACGAGGCCAGGTCGTGCTCGGCGCGCTCGTTGTCGCCGTGAACTTCCTGCTTTATTGGTGGGTGTGGCGCCGCGCCCGGGGAGCAGCGTGACGCCTCCACCGCTCGAGGATCGATTCGACATGACCCGAGGTTTCCTTGCAGCCGCCGCGCTCGCGCTCTGTGTTGCCCCGCTCCGCGCCCAGGACTCCATCGGGGCCCGAGCCGATTACGCCGCCGCCGCGGCGCGACTCGGTGCGTACATCACCCACGAGATGAAGGACAAGGATCTGTCCGCGGTGTCGATCGTCCTGGTCGACAGGGACAGCACCGTCTGGGCGCGGGGGTTCGGCCACGCCAATCCGCGCGACAGCGTGGCGGCCACCGCCCGCACGGTGTACCGCGTCGGATCAGTGTCCAAGCTGTTCACCGATATCGCGTTGATGCGTCTCGTGGAGCGCGGTGCGCTCGACCTCGACGCCCCGGTCACGCGGGCGCTTCCCGATTTCCATCCCACGAATCCCTACGGCGACAGCATCACGCTGCGCCAGCTGATGACCCATCACTCCGGCCTGGTGCGCGAGCCGCCGGTGGGCAGTTACTTCGATTCGACCGCGCCACCGCTCGCCGAGGTCGTGTCGAGTCTCAACCGCACCGCGCTCGTCTACCGGCCGGGTTCGCGCTACAAGTATTCCAACGGCGCGCTGCAGGTCGTCGGGCTCGCGCTCGAGCGGGCCGCGGGCGAGCCATTCCCCCGCTACATGCACGACTCGGTGCTGGTGCCGCTGGGCATGACACGCAGCGCCTTCTTCGAGCCCGGACCGGAGCTCGCGCCCGATGTCGCGACCGCCTTCATGTGGGCGTCCGACGGTCGGCGCTTCGTCGCGCCGACATTCCGCCGCAACGCGCCGAGCGGCACGCTGTATACGACGGTTGTCGACCTCGGGAAATTTCTGGCGGCGCTGTTTGCCGACTCGAATCCGGTGATCTCGCGCGCGACCCTCGAGCGGATGTGGGTGCCGCAGTTCGCCAACTCCGGGGCGACGGAAGGAAACGGCCTCGGATTCTTCGTCTCGCGCTTCGACGGGCACCGGCGGGTGGGCCACGACGGCGCGATCTACGGCTTCGCGACGACGCTCGCCGCGCTGCCCGACGAGCGCCTCGGCGTCGTCGTCGTGACGACGACGGACGGCGCCAACAGCGTCACCGACCGCATCGCCGACGCGGCGCTGCGCGCGATGCTGGCCGTGCGCGACGGAAGGCCGGTCCCGGAGCCCCCCGAAACCGGGCCCCTGGCCCCGGGTGCCGCTCGCGCGGCAGCGGGACACTACGTGAAGGACGGGAAGAGGAGGTCGTCAGTGGAGCTGCTGGAGCGTCAGAGCGAGCTGTATCTCGCAAGGGACGGCAGCGTCGTTCCCGCGCGCATCCGGACGTCGGGGGACACACTCGTCTTCGACGATGCCCTGACGTATGGCGGCTCGGTCCGGCTGCTCCCGAACCATGTCGTGCTCGGGACCGATAGTTTCGCACGGGCGGTCGAGCCGCCACCGCCGCCCGCACCCGCACGGTGGGGGCGCCTGTTCGGGGAGTATGGTTGGGGATACGAGACGCTATTCATCTACGAGCGTCACGGGGCGTTGCACGCTCTGATCGAGTGGGTCGAAGACGACGAGCTGACACGTATCTCCGACAGCGTCTTCGCCTTTCCGGCGGGCAGCATGTACGTCGGGGAGCGGATCACCTTCCTCGGCTCGCGACGCGGACCCGCGATCGCCGCCATCGCGGGAGCGGTGACCTTCCCGCGCCGAGCGATCGGTCCCGCGGGCGGCGGCCAGCTCAAAGTGCAGCCGGTCCGCCCGGTCGCGGAGCTGCTCGCCTTGGCGCAGACCGAGCGGCCGCCCGCCGAAAGCGGCAGCTTTCGCGCCCCAGAGCTCGTCGACCTCGCGACGCTCGACCCGACGATCCGCTTCGACATCCGCTATGCGACGACGAACAACTTTCTTGGTAGCGTCTTCTACTCGACGGCGCACGCCTTCCTGCAGCGGCCGGCCGCCCAGGCGGTGCTGCGGGCGCATCAGAAGCTGCGCGCGATGGGGTACGGGCTCCTGATTCACGACGGGTACCGCCCCTGGTACGTGACCAAGACGTTCTGGGACGCGACGCCGCCGGCAGAGCGTTGGATGGTGGCGAACCCCGCCAACGGCTCACGCCACAACCGCGGCTGCGCCGTGGATCTCACGATCTACGACCTGCACACCGGAAAGCCGCTCGACATGGGCGGCACGTACGATGAGGCGACGGAGCGCTCGTTCCCCGACTACCCCGTGACGACCGACCTGCAGCGCTGGCGGCGCGAGCTGCTGCGCCGCGTGATGGAAGATGAAGGGTTCACGCGCAACTTCGACGAGTGGTGGCACTTCGACTACAAGGATTGGCGCCAGTATCCGATCCTCAACCGGGCGTTCGCCGACCTGCAATGACCGATCGCGTCGCGCTCGTGGCGGGAGCGACCGGGCTCGTCGGCGGTCGCTGTCTCGACCGGCTGCTCCGCGAGCCGGCCTACACTCGGGTGATCACGCTGGGGCGGCGACACCTGGATCGCGCCGATCCCCGACTCGAGCAGCGCGTGGTGGAGCTCGAACGGCTTGGCACGGCAGGGTTCGAGTTTCCGCGCGCCACCGATGTGTTCTGCTGCCTCGGAACCACGATGAAACAGGCGGGCTCGGAGGCGGCATTCCGGCAGGTCGACTTCACGTTCGTGCTCTCGCTCGCGAGCCTGGCGCTCGGTGCGGGAGCGAGGCAGTTCCTGCTCATCAGCTCGCTCGGGGCGAACCCGAAGTCACGGATCTTCTACAGTCGAGTAAAGGGAGAAACCGAGGCGGCCGTGTCGACGCTGCCATTCGAGGGCCGGCAGATCTTTCGCCCGTCGATCCTCGTCGGCGAGCGTCGCGAGCAACGCACGGGCGAGTCGATCGGTGCGGCGGTGATGCGGGGGTCTGCGTTCGCGATGGTGGGACGCTTGCGCAAGTACCGGCCGATCGCCGCCGCGACGGTCGCGGAAGCGATGGTGCGCGTTGCGCTTCGCGCACCGCGCGGCGTCAACCTATTCGAGTCGGATGAGATCGAGCGGGTGGGTTATATTCCAGGCACTTCCTGACACTTCGAAGGGACGTATGGCAAATCCGGTGCTCAACGACAAGGCGTTCCAGCGGGCCGGCCAGTACACTCAGGTGGATGCCGGTGAGCTGATGTCGGTCGAAGGGACAATCAATAAGACGGCGTTTCTCCTGTTGCTCGTCGTCGCGGGGGCCACGTGGGTGTGGACCCGCTACTTCCAGGCGCAAGATCCCGCGGCGATCATGCCGTATCTCCTGGTCGGGGTGTTCGGCGGAGCCGTCGCCGCCCTCGCGACTATTTTCGTGCCGACCTGGGGGCGCATCACGGCGCCGCTCTACGCCGCAGCGGAGGGCCTGGCGCTCGGCGGGATTTCGGCGTTCTACGAGCAGCAGCTGCACGGCATCGTCTTCCAGGCGATCGGCCTGACCTTCGGTGTGCTGGCCGTGATGTTAATGCTGTACCGGTCGGGGATCATCAAGGTGACGGACCGGTTCCGCATGATCGTCTTCGCGGCGACCGGTGGGATCGCGTTGTTCTACTTCGTGTCGATCGTATTGGGATTCTTCCACGTGTCCGTCCCGCTGTTGTACGGTGGCACCGGAGCGATCGTGTTCAGTCTGGTGGTCGTCGTCATTGCGGCGCTCAATCTGGCGCTCGATTTCGATTTCATCGCGCGCGGGGCAGAGCACGGGGCACCGAAGGTCATGGAATGGTACGCGGCGTTTGGATTGATGGTGACGCTGATCTGGTTGTATCTCGAGATCCTGCGCCTCCTTGCGAACGCCCGGCGACGCTAAACGGCGCAGCACATATCAATGGAACGGCGGGCCGAGCGCCCGCCGTTTCTTTTTCAGGTGGCACCGGTGGCGCGCGCGCGGGAACGACCGTCTCTCCGAACCGCTTCCCCAGCGCCCGTAGATAGTCTTCCCCGCGATCAGCAGGACGACGGCCACCATTATCTATTTCTTGGCGCCGCCCCCGCTCAGCTGTCCTCGTCGCCGCGCAACCGTTCCATCTCGCGGCGGTCTCTCTTCGTAGGTCTTCCCTTCCCCTCATAGCTCGGCGTCGGGGCAATGCGCAGCTGCCGCGCCAGCCGCTCGCGCGCGGCCTTGGCGGCGGGATCCTCTTCGTACAGCAACGCGGCCTGTGCCGCCCGTCCGCGCTGTTCGCTGAGACCCCGCACGGTAAGCCGGAATTCGAAGGGACTCTTTCTGATCCGGATTCGGTCGCCGACATGCAGGATCTTCGCCCGCTTGGCTTTGGCCCCGTTGACCTCGACCTGACCGGCGCCAATGGCCTGAGAGGCGTCGGCCCGGGTCTTGAAGAACCTGGCCGCCCAGAGCCATTTGTCCAATCGAACGGCGTCATGGGTCATGGGTTGTGGGTAAATGCCAGCGATTCATTGACCCGACCTGGCCAGACGACGAATGAGGGCACCGAGCTCGCGTTGTACGCCGATCGCCGCTGATTCGAGCCTCACATGATCCGGCTTCGGAAGAAAACCAAGATCTGCAGAGAGCGCCAGTTCGGTCTCGAGCTCACCGGCCGACCCGCGCGCAAATGACAAGAACCGGATGAAATCCTTCCTAGTCATCCGACCACACCCTTCCGCGATATTCGCCGTGATCGAGACCGCTGCGCGCCGTACTTGAGCGACCAGACCGTAACGCTCCGCCTGAGGAAACTGCTTGGTGTGTCGGTACACCTCGAGGGTCAATGAATAGGCGTGCTGGTAGACACGCAAAACGCGGAAGTTCTGCATCGACATATCGTAGCGAATGTCTCAGTCGAGACGACATCGAATACCTGCGGAACTGGCACAAAAACGCGCGGCTACCTGCGTCTCAACAGGTAGCCGCTAGGACCTTACCCATTACCCAAGACTCATTACGCCTTTTTTAAGCGCACTTCCCCACTCCCCGTCTCCACATGCAGCCGCCCCTTCCCGTCCCCAATCCTGCCTTCGACATGATCCTCCTGAATCTTCCGCACCGTCACTGGAATGCCGCCGAGGTCGATGCCGCCGGAGCCGGTGTCGAGCACGACATCGGCGCCGTAGTCCGCCGGCAGCGTGAGATTGACTTCCCCCGAGCCGGTGTCGACGTAGATGTCGCCGCCGCCCGCGAGCAGCTCGAGCGTCACGTCCCCCGAGCCGGTGTCGATCTTGAGCGCGTCGGCCTTCACCGCCGTCGCGTCGGCGTTGCCCGATCCCGTTTCGATCTTCAGCGAGCGGCCTTCGGCGTGATCGATCGTCACATCGCCTGACCCGGTGTCGACGGAGAGATCATCGCCCTTGGCGCGGGTGACGCTGACGTTCCCCGAGCCGGTGTCGAGGTTCAGGCTGCCGGTGATGTCGCTGGCGTGCACGTCCCCCGATCCGGTATTGGCGTCGAGCGATCCGGTGAGGCCGCTCGCGGTGACGTCGGCCGAGCTGGCGTCGAGCGTCAGCTGCCCGTTCACGTTGGCGGCCGTCATCTTCCCGACCGCGAGGTGAATCGCCACGCGCCGGCCGGCGGGCACGAGGACGCGCAGGTCGGCGTACGCCTCGAGGCCCGAGCCGTCGCCGCGGATCCGAACCCGGTGGCCGCGGCCGAACAGATGGTGGTCGTGCTCGTCGTCGAACGTGCCGTCCTCGCGCACGTCGAGCGAGGAGCTGGAATGCCGGCCGAGTGCCGGATAGATGATGTCGTCATCGGGATAGATGACGCGCAGCGTCTGGCGCGATCCGATCGGCCCGGTCTGCACGTCGAGCTTCGCGGCGTCGGCGCCGCCGCGGGTCACTTCGACCACCACGTCACCCGCCGAGCCCGCTTCGACGCGGACGGCGCCGGCGAGATTGTAGATGGCGACGTTGTCGCCGCTCACCGTGTAGCGCTGTGGCGTCTGCGCGGCGAGGGGAGCGGCGGCCAGGAGCATCAGGGCGCCGGGGACGGAGGTACGCATCGCTTGCTCCAGCGTGAAGGGGGTCGCGAAGCCGTACGCAGGCGGACGGCGGGGGGTTCCAGGTGATGGATAGCGCGACGGCGCAAACGGTTGCACTGGTCGCGCGCCGCCCCAGCCGGCGGTAACTTCCACCGCCCCACCAGCAGGAAGGACCGTGTCCAGCTGGCAGATCTGGATCGTGTTGGCGGCCCTGCTCCTCGTCGCCGAGATGTTCGCCCCAGGGTTCTGGCTCGCGAGCGTGGCGGTGGGGTGCCTGGCGGCCGGTGTGGCGGGTCTTTTCCCCGTCGGCCTGGCGGGTCAGGTAATTGCCTTCGCGGCCGGCGCCCTCGGCAGCCTCTTCGGTCTCCGCCCGGTACTGGTCCGCCGCTTCCTGCATTCCCGCGGGACCGAGGTTCGCACCAACGTCGACGCGCTGGTCGGCAAGACCGGCGTCGTAGTCAAGCGGTTCGATCCGGTGACGCGGCTCGGACGGGTTGTCGTCGACGGCGAAGACTGGCGCGGCACGCTCCTCGAGGCGGACGAGCGCACACTGGCGCTCGAACCGGGTACGCGGATCGTCGTGGTGCAGGTGGACGGGAGTACACTGATCGTCGAGAAGGAGGCGGGTGACCCATGGGCGCAGGGCTGATTCTCCTCGGTGCGGCCGTGCTGTTGGTGGCCCTGACGTTGAAGAAGACGATCATTGTCGTGCGGCAGGCCCAGACGATGGTGATAGAGCGGGTCGGTAAGTACAGCCGCAGCCTATCCTCGGGTGTCAATCTGGTCATCCCCTGGTTCGATCAGCCGCGCGCGCTCGACTGGCACCAGGTAATCAGCCTGCCCTCAGGCGAGACGATCACCCGCCGTTACCGTTCCAGCACGATCGACCTGCGCGAGACGGTGTACGTCTTCCCGCGCCAGAACGTGATCACCAAGGACAACGTCGTCGTCGAGATCGACGCCCTGATCTACTTCCAGGTCACCGATCCCGTCCGCGCGACCTACGAAATCGCCAATCTCCCCGACGCCATCGAGAAGCTGACGCAGACTACGCTGCGCAACGTGATCGGCGAGCTGGATCTCGACCAGGTGCTCTCCTCGCGCGAGCACATCAATACCAAGCTGCGCGAAATCCTCGACGAGGCGACCCACAAGTGGGGCGCCAAGGTGGCGCGCGTCGAGCTGAAGGACATCAACCCGCCGCGCGACATCCGCGACGCGATGGAAAAGCAGATGCGCGCCGAGCGCGACCGCCGCGCCGCGATCCTCACCGCGGAAGCCGGGAAGCAGTCGGCGATTCTCGAAGCGGAGGGGATCCGCCAGTCCGAGATCAACAAGGCCGAGGGCGACAAGCAGGCCAAGATCCTGGCGGCGGACGCCGAGGCGGCCGCGCGGTTGAAAGTCGCGGAGGCGGAGGCGCAGGCGATCGAGCGCATCACGGCGGCGATCAAGGGCACCGGCGGCGATCCCGCCCGCTACCTCATCGCCATCCGCTACATCGAGGCGCTGAAGCAGATGGTCTCGGGCTCGAACAACAAGGTCGTCTACCTGCCCTACGAAGCGACGGGCGTGTTGTCCTCGCTCGGCGGCATCCGTGAGATGCTCGCCGGACCAGAAAAGAAGTCGTGAACCCGCCGCTCACGGCGCTGCTCGAAGAAGAGCAGATGTTCCGCGACGCCGTGCGCGACTTCGCCGAGACCGAAGTCCGGCCGCGCGTCGCCGCGATGGACCAGGCCGCCGCGTTGGACCCCGCTCTCATCCCAAAACTGTTCGAGCTGGGGTTGATGGGTATCGAGATCCCCGAGGCGTTCGGCGGCGCCGGCGGCGGCCTCTTCATGACGACCCTCGCCGTCGAAGAGCTGTCCGCCGTCGACGCCTCGGCCGCGATCCTCGTCGACGTGCAGAACACCCTCGTCATCGAGCCGCTGCTCCACTGGGCGAACGAGGACCAGAAACGCTGCTACCTCACCCGCCTCGCCGCCGACATGGTGGGCGCCTACGCCCTCTCCGAGCCCGAATCGGGCTCCGACGCGTTCGGGCTCCAGACCAGGGCGACGAAACAGGGGAGCCACTGGATCCTCCAGGGCCGGAAGCTGTGGATCACGAACGGCGCCGAAGCCGGCGTCTACGTCATCTTCGCCAATACCGACTTCACCAAAGGCTACAAGGGGATCACCGCGTTCATCGTGGAGCGCGGCTTCAAGGGGTTCTCGGTCGGCAAGAAGGAGGACAAGCTCGGCATCCGCGCGTCGTCCACCACGGAATTGATCCTCGAGGGCTGCGAGGTCCCCGAGGGGAACGTCCTCGGTGAAGTGGGCAAGGGCTACAAGGTCGCGATCGAGACGCTCAACACGGGCCGCATCGGGATCGGCGCGCAGATGATCGGCGTGGCGCGCGGCGCCCTCGCGGCAGCGACGCAGTACGTGAAGGAGCGAAAGCAATTCGGCAAGCCGGTGGCAGAATTTCAGGCGGTGCAGTTCCAGCTGGCTCAGGCCGCCACGGAGCTCGAGGCTGCTCGGCTCATGGTCTACAACGCCGCGCGTCTCAAGGACGCGGGCGCCGAGTACACGCAGAACGCCGCCATGGCGAAGCTGTTCGCGTCCCAGGTCGCGGAGCGCGTCACCTCCGTTTGTCTGGAGCTGTTCGGCGGCTACGGCTATACGAAGGAGTATCCGGCGGAGAAATTCTACCGCGACGCGAAGATCGGCACGATCTACGAAGGCACCAGCAACATGCAGCTCAATACGATCGCTAAGTTGTTGCTGCGCTAGGGCCTCGTGACTTTTTAGCTGCTACGATGCTCCTTGTGGGGTACCAATACGCCCGAAAGGAGCGGATATGCGACTCCACACCCTTGCCGTCCTGTTCACCGCGCTCGTGATCCCGGTCACCCTCTCTGCCCAGGGGCACGGGAACAAGCACTACGCCGTCACCAGCGACCGGGCCTACGTGGTCACGCACGACGTGCTGGGCCGCCACGGCTTCGAGGTCGTGAAGATCGAGAACGACGGCGACGACCGGGTGATCTGGTACCGGGCCGGCAATCACGGCCGCGGCAGAGGGAAAGGGCCCCTCACGAAGATGATCATCCGCCAGATTCCCGCCGAGCGCCGGGTGGTGTTCGTCGACGCGCCAAGCGATGTGCTCGTTGACATCGACGTGCGGCTCAATCTGCCCTGACAAGCCCTGCTCGCCGATCACGGCGGGCAGCTGATCACATACTGAAGGCCGGCGACAGCGCCGAGGCACTGCCCACCATTCAGCGGATTGGTGGGCAGATTTTTTGTGGCAAAGTCGCCAGTGATCGTCTTCCCCGCGGGAACCGTAATGATCGGATAGCTGCCTGGCGTGTACACCCCGCCCAGCATACCGGCATTCAAGGTCCCGCCCTGCAGGGACACAGTGTCATTGACCTGGAATTGATCGAAGCCGGTGCCGATGTCGACGGTCATCGTAGCGGGATTGGGGCCCTCCGTGTAGGGCCCGACGAACTGCAAGGTACCGGGCGTCCCGCCCACGTTGAGGAAGCCGTCGTCGATAAAGCTCGACGTCCCGATGTCGATCGTCCCAGACCCCTGCAGCGTCCCTCCCGGCTGATTGACGAATGAGCCGCTCGACTGGTTGGTGATCACCAGCTTGTTCGTTCCGACGTCGATTAAACCGCCCGACTCGTTCGAGAACGCGGGCCGGAACCCCGAGAGAATCACGTTGAGGTCACCACCCGAAAGAATGATCGAGCCCGAATTGCCGTGCGTCGCCGCAGCCTGGTCGATCGTGAGCGTCTGCTGCACAAAGACCGTTCCCTGGTTGTCGAGCATCGCGGCCAGCGTGCGGTTACCGCCGGCGTTCCCCAGCGTGCTTTGCAGACTGCTGCCGGGGACGTTGGTGAGCACACCGCTCGGCACCGACAGCGTCACGTTGTGCGCCGTAGCGTCGGCGTTCTCCAGCACGATCCCACCCGCATTGAGGAACCCCGAGGAGATCGTGAGCGTGGCAGCGCCCGTCGAGCTCGAATAGACGAACAAGGTCCCGGTGCTCGAGTTGCTGAACGAGCCCGTGATGCTCGAGGGCCCCGCGGCCTGCAGCAACCCGGTGTTCGAGACAAAGGCAGTCGTGAGAGCGCCCCCCTCCATCGTGAGGGTTCCCTGATTCGTGAAGTTGCCGGGCCCACCGATCGTATCCGATCCCGCGAGGACCATGGATCCGGCCCGCAGCAGCACGGCGGAGGAGTCGATCAGGATGTGCCGCGCCGTGGGGACACTCAGCAGGACGCCGCCAATCGTGTCCCCGACCGCCAGGAACGCCACGTGCGCATTCACGTCGAGACTGACGACATACGAGCCCGGCAACACGATCGACGCCGTATCCGAGACGCCGGGGACGCGCGCGGGACTCCAGTTCGCAGGATTGCTCCAACTGCCGCCCTGGAGATTGGTCCACACGACACCCGGTGGACGGACCAGCACGTCGAACGACGCGCTGATCGCAGTGGCAAGTCCGGTCGCGCTCGCGGACAGTTTGTAACCAGAGGCGGCGATGGCAACGGACAGATCGGTGAAGGTCGCAAGTCCCGAAGCTGCCTTCTTGCCGATGGTCCCACCAAGCGGCCCCTGACCGGGGTTCAGCGCGAACCCGATGGTGATGGAATCCGTCGCCGACGTCACGACGTTGCCGACGGAGTCTTCGACCGCGACCACGACGGCAGGCGAGATGATCGCGCCCGCGAGCGCCGTCGCCGGCTCCACGGTGAATGCGAGCGCCACGGGCGGCGCCGGATTCACCGTGAACGAATTGCTGGCCGTGCTGCCTACACCCGACGCCGACGCGACGAGGGTGTAGCCTCCCGCGATGGGGAGCGGTCCCAGCGCGGAGAAGGTTGCGACACCGGCCGTGGCCGCCACCGCCGTGGTTCCGGCCAGCGTCGCGCTGGCAGGGTGTGACCCAAAGGCCAGCGTCACGTTGTTCGTGAATGACGTCACGGTGTTGCCGAAAGCATCCCGTGCTGTGACGACCACCGTCGGGATCGCCGTGCCGGCGCTCATATTCACCGGCTGCGTCGTGAACGCGAGGTTGTTGAGCGCGGCGGCGGTGATGTTGAAGGCCGAGCTGGTGGCGCTCGAGAGGCCGGTCGCGGTCGCCTGCAGCGTGTAGCCGACCCCGACCTTGTCGAGGGAAAGCGCCGAGAACGTCGCGACGCCGCCGACCGCGTTCACCGTCTTCGTGCCGGCGAGCGTTCCCCCGCCCGCGTTATTGGCGATCGCGATCGTGACCTGGTTCGTGGCCCCGGGGACCAGCGTCCCACTCGCATCGCGCACCTCGACCTGGAACGAACCGATCGCCGCACCGGCGACCGCAGTGACCGGCTGAGTCTTGAACGCGAGCTGAGTGGGCGGCGAGCTGAGCACCATCGGACCGCACACAGCGGCGGTCAGCCCCGTGACGGTGGCGTTGAACTGGGCGGTGCCGGCCACGCTCGGCAGCGTCACCAGTGTCCGCACCCGTCCGCCGGTATCGGTGACGGCGCTCGCGGTCGTGACGGATCCTCCCCCCACGGCCGCGAACTGCACCGTTACGCCCGGCACGCCGAGGCCGTCGCCGCCGAGCACCCGGGCCACGATCGGCTGCGGCAGCTGCACGCCCGGGAGCCCGCTTTGCGCGCAGCCGCTGTCGAAGCTCACCGCCGCGGGCACTGGAATGAACTGCAGCGTCGTCGTGGCGTTGACGGCGTTCGGCGTGGTCGCCTTCACCGTGATCGTCTTCCGCAGCAGCGGCGCCTTTAGCGTCCCCGTGGCATCGATCGGCACCGCCACCGTATCGCTCGTCGACCACGACACGTAGAAGCTCGGCACGTTGGCGCCGGTCCCGTCCTTGGCGGTCACCCGCATCTGCAGCATGGCGCCCTGGGTGAGCAGCGAGTCCAGCGGTCCGAGCGTCAGCGAGGCCACGTTCTGCCCCGGCCCCGCGTAGCTGACAGGGATCTGGGCCGTCGGATTGCTCGGGCCGCTCGAGAGACTCACGGATTGCGTCCCCGAGAAGAGCACCACCGTCCCCGACAGCAGCTCGATCGTCACCTGGAACGTCTCGGGTGACTGCGCGAGCGGCACATCGGCCGTGAGCGAGAGTGACGACTGGTTGGCCGGGAAGGAGAAGACCTGGTTGAACACCGTGTCGCCCTTGGAATTGCGGGCGATGAGGCGGACGTGATCGATGCTGAGGTTGAATGCCGCGAGGTTGAGCCCGGCGGGCAGCATCGCGGCGACTGAGAGGGCGGCCGGCGGGCGCGGCGCCACCGTGTCGCGGCCGCAGGTGACGAGCGCGATGACCAGCACGGCGGCGGCGATGCCGCCAAGCAGCGGAACGCGTGTGCGCAGCATGGAACCCAAGTGATCGCCGGACCGGCCGATCGTCAAGCCAACTACGGGCCTACGTTGACGAGGATGCTCCCCGTGGTCATAGCGAGGAAACCGGTGATGGCCGCGGAGACGTTCGTCGACCCCTGCGCCAGCGGATCGAATGCGACGCCGCCCAATGCGACGGTGCTCGGCGAGCGCGCCTGCTGGGCATTGATCGAAACACTCACCGAGAGTCCCGTCGTCGCGGTCGTGACGAGCTGCGCCGCCGTCGAGCTGGTGCTGGTGACCGTCACGGTCAGCGGTGATCCGCCAGCGGCAACGCTCTGCTCGGCCGACAGAGACGTGTTCGTGACGTTCGGCGCACCGATACGGATCAGGAACGGAACGTTCGCCGCCTGTGAGCTGATCGACGTCGGCAGGCTCAAGATGTCGAACCCTGGCTGCACGATGTTCACCGTCGGAGACGTCCCATTAGCGTATGCCGGCGCGCTCGCCGATATCGTGGCGGTCCCGGTCGCGACACCCTGCACGAAATAGCTGATACTGCCCTGGTTGACCGGCACCTGGACGTCGAGCGTCGGCGTGCCGGGTGTGGCAGCGTCAGGAGCGATCAACAGGACCGACGGGTTCGAACTGGCGAGATGGACCGTCAGCGACCCGGGCCCCGGGTTGGAGGTCTGCAGGCTGCCGCTGGCGTTGTCCTGCAGGCCCACGCCGAGGCGTCCCGTCCCCTGCGCCGGAGTGAACATGTTGATCAGCGGCGTCGTGACCGACACCGCGACCGAGTCGGGCGCACCTTGGAAGATGGTGAACCCGGGAATCGACGCTGAGACGGTGTCGATGCCGACGGCGAGCGGGTCGTATTCGACCCCGCCGGCCACGACGGTGCTGGGCGAGCGCGCCTGCCCAACGATGATCTGCACCGTTGCTTGCTGGCCGCTGCCCACCGACGTCACGAGCTTCGCCGCCGTGGTATTCGCGTTGCGCACCGTGGCGGTCACCGCAATCCCGCCGGCGCGGATCGCCTGCTCCGCGGCGAGCGCGGTGTGCGCGCTGTTCGGCACCCCGAGGCGCACGAAGAAGGCATCGTTAGCGGCGAGGGTGGTGATCGTCGAGGGCACGCCGAGGACGTCAAACCCAGGTTGCGCGACGGTGGCGGTCGTGGTGCCATTGGTGTATCCGGACGCGCTCGCGGTGATCGTCACCGTTCCGCTCGCGTTCTCGACACCCTGAACGAAGTAGGAGAACCCGCTCTGGTTGAGCGGTACCTGCACGTCGAGCGTCTGAGTACCCTGCGTCGATGCATCCGGCGCGAGCAGCAGCACCGAGGGTTGCGAGCTGACGAGGTGCACGGTCAGCGATCCAGGTCCTGGGTTGGCGGTCTGCAGGCTGCCGCTGGCCTGATCCTGCAGGCCCGCTCCCAGCCGCCCAGTGCCCTGCGCCGGCGTAAACATGTTGATCAGCGGGGCCGTCACCGTGATCGCCACGGAGTCCGACGCGCCTTTGAGAATCCCGAACCCTGGAATCGTCGCCGTGACCGTGTCCGAACCCGCACCGAGTGGATCGTACTCGACTCCACCCGTTGCCAGCGTGTTGGGTGAGCGCGACTGACCGGCCAGGATCTGCACAGTCACCTGGTTGCCGTTGGTCGCGCTCGTCACGAGCTGCGCTGCGGCGGGTGCGTGGTTCTTGATCGTCGCGGTGAGCGCGGTGCCTCCCGCGCGAATCACCTGTTCCACGGCGAGCCCGGTGTTCGCGGCGTTGGGCGCACCCAGCCGCACGAAGAACGGATCATTCGCCGAGAGACTGGTCGTTGAA
>DATFTG010000036.1:0-13332 GCA_035262265.1 Gemmatimonadales bacterium | reverse complement strand
TACGCAGTCCACGCGGCCGCGCCGCCGTGCTCGGCACTGCCCGGGGTCTTCCACGTGTCGGCGCCGACTTCGTTCCCGGTCGGGACGAGATCGAAGTGCCAGACCGGCGCGCCGTCCTCGGCCTTGAACGCCATCAGACGGCCCTGGATGCCCCAATCGCCGCCCGCCTTGGCGATGTACACCAAAGCGTTCCAGACGGTGGGCGCCGCGCCGATCCCCTCGCCGATGCGCCAGTCGGCGATCTGGCGCTTCCAGAGCATCGCCCCGGTCTTCGCATCGAGCGCGTAGAGGAACCCGTCCTGGGTGCCGCGGATCACCCGCCCGCCGGCGATCGCCACGCCCTTGTTGGTTGCGTTCATCTCTGGGCCTTGGGCGACGTGGTGATGCGTCCAGCGCATGGCGCAGGTGACGGCGTCGATCGCGTACGTGCCGAGGTGCGTGGTGGCGTACACGATGCCGTCGTACATCACCGGCCCGGTCGAGAACGTGCCGAGCTCCCCGAGCTGGTACATGCA
This sequence comes from Gemmatimonadales bacterium, assembly GCA_035262265.1. Classification (GTDB taxonomy): domain Bacteria; phylum Gemmatimonadota; class Gemmatimonadetes; order Gemmatimonadales; family GWC2-71-9; genus DASTHG01. The sequence continues at coordinate 12,817 of DATFTG010000036.1, read as the reverse complement.
GACCGGCCGCAGGTTGCGGACGTTGCCGGCGTTCACGCTGCGCAGGAGCGAGTAGCGCTCGCCGCGGTAACCCTTGTTGTACATGAGCCAGTTGGTCGTGGCTGCGTCGGCGGCGTCGAGCTCGGCCTGTGTCGGCCCGGAGGTGGTCGGCTGCTTGAGGGAACCGATCAGTTCGTTCAGCTTGGTCGGCGTCGCCGCCGGGCCCGGCGCGGGGCCGGCCGCGGTCTGCGCGTCGGAGAGTGTCAGCGCCCGCTCCATCGGCGAGCGCACGTTGAGGCGCTGGTTGCCCGCCGGTACGCCGCTCTGCGCGAGGATGTACGCGACGACATCGACGTAGTCCTGTCCCTTGAGGTTGCCGGCCGCGCCGAGCGGCATTTGCGAATGCACGTACTGGTAGAACTCGTGGAGCGTCTTGCCGTTCCACTGAGCGTTGAACGCCGTGCCCTTGAGCGCCGGCGCGCCCGAGCCTTCCAGGTCGGCGCCATGACACGTCGCACAGCGCTGCGCATAGACCCACCGGCCCTGGTTCGCCTGGTCCGGGGTGAACCAGCCGGTGCCGTCCGCTCGCGCGGGCGGCGAGAGGGCGGCGAGCGCGAGCGTTCCGGCGAGCGCGAAACGCCAGGCGGGCGGTGATGGCTGGGTGAGCATCGGCGATCTCCTCGAGAAATGATCAAAGCCGCGGGAGAAATCCGCCGCGGTTACGACCAGAGGGGCTTCAGGCTACCGGACCCGCGCGTGGCTTGCGTCGAGCCGTCCCAGCCATCCGCTGAGATCGGCGTACCAGACGTTGTTCTCGGCGTCGACGGTGATCCCGAACGGGCGCGCGTCGGGCCGGGGCAGATCGAATTCCGTGATCCGGCCGCCATGGAGACGGGCGAGCCGATGACTGCGTAGCTCGGTGAACCACGCGGCGCCGTCCGGCGCCACCGCGAGCGCGGTCAGCCCGGCGCCCGCCATGGGAACTGTGAACTCCTCGAAGCGTTCGCCGGCGAGGCGACCGATCTTGTTGGCGCTCATCTCGAGGAAGTAGACCGTGCCATCGGGTGCGACCGCGATGTCGCCGAGGCCGCTCTGCCGGGTCGGCACGTCGAAGGCGGTGCCCTTGCCGTCGGGCGCGATCCGCAACAGCTGATTTACGCTCGGAAGCGTGGCCCACACCGCGCCATCGGGCGCGATAGCGATACCGAACGGCCACGCATCCGCGGGAATCCTTGGGGCGAGCGTCGCCACGACATGGCGAGTGAAGCGACCGTCGTGCAGCCGTGTCACGCTCGCCACGGTGGACTCGGCGAACCACACGGCATCGTCGGGCGCGACGGCGAGCCGGCCGAGCCGCGCGATCGGCGTCGCGAGCCCGAAGAAGGCGATCCCGCCGTCCGGCGAAGCGCGGGCGATGCGCTGCTTCGGTGCGTCCGTGTACCAAGCGCTGCCGTCGCCGCCCACGGCGAGACCGAGCGGCTCGATGCTCGCCGCGCCCCTTGGGATCCGCTCGACCTGCCCGTTGCGCAACCGTCCGAGCGAATCCGAAGATTCCAGCGTGAACCACACCGTGCCGTCGCGCGCGGTCGCAATCGCGACCGGTATATCAGCGCCGCTCCGCAGCCTAACCTCCTCGATGCCGCCCGCCTTTGGCGGACCGGTGGTTGGCCATGGGAAAATCGCGACGCCGATGACGAGCACGACCGCGATGGCGATCGCCAGTCCAAGCCACGCGCGCCACGACCAGAGCGGAAGGAACTGCAGTCTCATCGCTTGATTCATCGTGACGCGACCGACTGGTGTTCCGAGCGCGCCACGCTCGGGTCGCGTCGGACCCGCGCGCGGACCAGATGTCGGACCGCCGCGATCGCGCCCAGTGCGAGCACGAGGAGGAGCACGACGCCGCCGATAGCGGTAACCCATCCGACTCTTCCAGATGCGCTTCCAGTCTGCGGCGCTCGCGGTAGCAAGTCCGCGTACTGCGCCAGCGCGAAGCCGGCATAGACCGTCGAGAGATTGCGCGGGTCGCGCGTCAGCACGCCGGCGGCCAAGTGAGCGGGGAGACCCTCTTTCGGTGGCTCCCAGCTTCCGCCGGCGTCGGCGCTCCGGAAGACGCCGCGGTCGGTCGCGATCAGCACGAGATCGCCCGAGATCGTGACCGCTCGCGCAGTGCCTGGCCCGTCGGGGATCGGTTTGCCGACAGGGCGCCAGCGCTCCCCTTGACGATCGCTCCGGAGCAACACCCCGCTTTCCACTGCCCACAGACGGTCCGGGTTGGACGGGTCGAGACCGACCGCTTCGATCGCGTCGGCGGCAGATCCGTCGCAGCGTGGCTGCCAGCTCCGGGCAGCGTCTCGGCTCGACCACACGGCGCCGCCGGCAACCGCGTAGACCTCTTCCGGCCGTCCGAAGGGCACGATCAGCGAATCCACGTGCTCGCTCCGCAGCGCACTCCCTATGTTCACCCAAGACCGGCCCCAGTCGTCGCTGCGATAGAGGCCGGATCTGCCGACGAGGTAGACGCGCCCCGGGACCGACGTCGCAATCAACGCCCGCGCCGGCATGGCGCCGGTCGGCGCAGCGACGGCCCGCCACCGGTCGCCGTCGTGGCGAAACAGGCTCGACATTCCCGCGACGAGCGCGTGCCCGCCGTCGACGTCGAACGCTGCGGCGAAAGCGGGGCCCGCCAGGATGTTCGGCGCCTCGACGTCCCAGTCGCGCCCGCCATTGCGCGACCGCCATACGCCGCTATCGGTCGCGAGCAAGAGGTGATTCGGATCCCGCGGGCTGACCGCCAGCGCAAGCGCGCCGCTTGTGAAAATTCCGGGACTGATCACCGTCCACGTGGCCCCGACATCGCGAGAGCGATAGAGCCCGCCCCACGCGCTGGGATCATGGGCGAGCGCGCCACCCGGCCACAGGACGCTGACCAGCATCAACGCGAGGAAGCGCGCGTGGCGAAGCGACATCAGAGGTCGGGTCGGGAGCCCGCCGGTCTCGCGAGCTCCAGACCCGTGCCTCAACAAGCCAACGTTACGGGTTGATGGGATGTGGTGGGACGATGTTGTCGACGCAGGGCGTCTTGTTGGGGCTCGCCGGAACGTGCGTCGGCTCGCCGTTGGCCAAGATCAGCTCCGCGGCACGCCAGCAGTGCCCAGTCGCAGCCTGGGGATTCCACCAATTCGCCGTGAGCGGGTACCCAGCCGTATACGAGATTGGCTCGTGCGCCGATACGCAGTTTTGGAAGCTGTTCTGCGTCGACGTCAAGACGTAGCATTTCTCGTAAGCGAGGAACTGCTGGATCGTGTCCGTCTGCTGGATGTTCGCCACGTTCCAGTCGCGGATGCCTGTCCAGGACGAGTACGTGTCGCTACCGAACACGAGTTGCCCGCGGGGGGTGTTGACCTGCAGAAGCTGCGATCCGTAAGTGTGCCCGCGAAACGCTGGGTGAATGATCAGTCCCGGCGCAACCTCGTGGCGTCCGTCGACAATCTTCGCCTTGCCCGCCAGCACCTTACCTAGGATCTGCGCCACCGTCTGCGGCGGATACCCGCACACCGGAGTGCGCGCGCAAGCATTTTGCGGCGGCCCGACTTGCACGCCGTTGATCTGGGTGTTGACGGCCGAAATGTGCCCGCCGTTGAACGTCGCCGGATAGTTGAGGAAGAAATCGATCTGCTTGAGCTCCTGCTTCTGGACGTAAAGCACGGCGTTGGGGAACGAGTCGAGTTGGCCAGCGTGATCCCAGTGGCCGTGCCCGATGATGATCCGGACGACGTCCTCGGGCTTCAGCCCGATCGCATTCATCTCAACGCGCAAGTCCTGCCAGCAGCACGAGCCGTTCCAGTCGAAGATGTAGGCGAGCTGCTTCCAACCGCTGTCGTACAGTGTGATCTTTCCGTCCTTGCCTTTGATGATCCCGACGTTCACCGGCAGATCCACGGTGGGAGGATCGCCCACGTCCGGCGTGAAGGACCGGTGAGCCACATTCATGAACCGGCTGCTCTCGACGAGCCAGACTGAGAAGTCGGGGCCCCGTTCGTTCCGCCTGACATCATCCAGCAGGTCGTCGGTGCTCTCGAACCCCTGTTTCAACACCTGGGGCGGGCGCTTTTGCTTGTCCTTGTGGCCATCCCTGTCGTCGTCGTCGTTGGCCAGAAGGATCTGGCCACCCGCGAGACACCCGACGATGGCGAAAACTCCCGCCAGTATCCCGCGATGCAGCAATCGTTTGCGGATCATGAACGCGACCTCCTTTAGTACGTTTTACAGACGAGCCGTGCCAGCGCTCACATCCCTCCACCTCGTCTTGCATCTCGCTTCATGCCGGGCCGTCATGGCTGGCCCTGGTTTCAGTGAGGCGGGAACTCGTGGGGCCAGAACTTTCCCCCGACCTCTCTGATCTTGTCGCTTCCCTCTTGGCCCTTCGGATACGCGGCGAGCATGTGGTCGTCCTGCCCGTCCGTGAACATTTTCTGTAGCTCAACCGCGGACTCCTGGAAGAGGCGGACCGCGGTGAGGTACTCCTCGTGATCGCGGCGCAAGGACTCTGGCGGCTGCAGCGCCCGGAGCCGGGTCTCCGCCGTCCGGTAGCTCGCGAGCGCCTGCTCGACCCGGGTGCCGAGCTCAGCTCGGCCGAGATCCTCGGTCTTGTAGAAGATCTGCCCGAGCGCCATCCGCATCGCGCTTCGTTCCACGTCGCCGTGGATCGGCCAGAGCTCGCGGATGTACTCCTCTTCCGCGGCGGTCAGGGCCGGACGAGGTGGTTGAGCCGGGGGCTTGGCGGTGGTCAGCGGCGACGTGCCGGTCGCTCCGCGGTCGATCGCGAAGGTCAGCAGCCCGAGGAGGCCCACGACAGTTGCCACTAGGATCAGCAGCTTGGAATGCGCCAGCCCGCCGCGCGGTCGGTTCATGGTACCAACCACCCCCTTGTGGTCGCTGCAGCGCGGCGAACGAAACGGGAAGGCCGCTACACAGCTCTTGTTTCCCGAGTGTTGAGCGCGCCGAAACGGCGAGAGATTCATGGTGCGCGCGCGCCTGTGGCGTTGTCAAGAAAAAACCCGGGTCGAAGCACTCGATTCTCGTCGACGCGTTTTCCCGGATCTGTCACTCCGTCGCAATCAATCGCCGAAAACCGACGAACGAAAATCGATGGAGGGGATGAACGTCTCAATGACGAGACACTAGCGCCCCAAGCTCGGAACATGGGCAGCGATTTTCCGCCCTCGTCTTCTCCCGCGGATCGGGCAGTCTCAGGCTCACGTGAGTGAGATACGACGGGCGGTCAGCTTTTCGATCGCCCTTGATCGTCGGCGAAGCGCCGCCGGAACCACAGCAGTGGACCCGCTCGATCCGCGAGACCCGAACGCATCGCCCGGGTAGAATCCCGCGCGCTGTCGGGTAAGACTCACTTGCCAGACGCTTGCCGCCCAAGTCCATCCCAGACACCCATAGTCCTCGCCGCGTGGCCGCGCAGTTCATGGGGTACGCGGCAGCGGGCGCTGTCGGTACGATGCTTCATTACGCAATCCTGCTCGCCCTGGTTGAGATCGCGCGGATCGGCGCCGTGGCGGCGTCGACCTGTGGCGCGGTTGCGGGCGCGCTCGTGAACTACGCGCTCAACTATCGCTACACCTTCCGCAGCCGGCGGCCGCACCGCGAATCACTGCTCAAATTCGGTATGGTCTCCCTAGTGGGGGTCGCGCTCAATGCGCTCGTGGTCCTGCTCGGGACCGCCGCCTTCGGCTGGCACTACGTGGTCGCCCAAGTGGTCGCCACCGGCGTAGTACTGATCGCCGCCTTCGCGATCAATCGCGCATGGACGTTCTGAACCCCGCCGCAGCCGCAACCGCCACCGGCGCTGCCGCGACCGCCGAACGGCGGTGGTTGCTCCCGCTGCTGGCGATCGCGGTAGCGGTCCGAGTCGCGACTTTGGGCGCGTACGTCCTAAGCGACAACACCGAGGCGCGCTACGCCGAAATCGCCCGCAAGATGGTCGAGACTGGCGATTGGATCACACCGCAGTTCCATTACGGCGTCCCGTTCTGGAGCAAGCCGCCGCTAGCCATGTGGCTCACGAGCGTTTCGTATCTCGCCCTCGGCGTCGGCGAGTTCAGCGCGCGTCTGCCGTCGCTCCTCGCGTGCCTCGCCGTCCTCTGGCTGACCTACCGCTTGGCCGCGACGTACGGCGGTGTCACGTCCGGCTTGCGCGCCGCCCTGGTGCTGATGACTACGCTGCTTTTCTTCGTCTCCGCCGGCGCGGTGATGACCGATCCGGCGCTGGTGCTCGGCACAACGCTGTCGATGGCGGGATTCTGGAACGCAATGCGAGGCACCGATCGCGCTGCGCGGCTGTGGGGATACGCGTTCTTCGCCGGCCTTGCCGTCAGCTTGCTCGCGAAGGGACTGGTCGGCGTAGTGCTCACGCTCGGGCCGGTCGGCGTTTGGGTGCTGTGGAAGAGCAACGTTCGCACGGCGTGGGAGCGCTTGCCGTGGATCGCCGGTTGCCTCCTCACGGCGGCGGCCGCGGTGCCCTGGTACCTCGCCGCCGAGGCGCGGACGCCGGGGTTCCTCGAGTACTTCTTCGTCGGGGAGCACTGGAAGCGCTACATCGACAGCGGCTGGACGGGCGATCGCTTCGGCAGTGCCCACGCGCGCCCTCACGGAACGATCTGGCTCTTCGCGCTCGCGGCGACGCTGCCGTGGTGGCCGGCATGGCTCGTCGTCCGCTGGCATTCGCGTCGCGCCGCGGGGCGGCAAGCGGCCGCGGCGGACGCCGACTGGCGCGCGTACCTCTGCCTCTGGATGCTCGCGCCACCGGTGTTCTTCACTTTCGCCGGGAACATCCTCCTGACCTATGTTCTCCCGGGACTCCCGGCCTTCGCGCTGCTGGCAGCCGAGGCCTGGAAGGCCGCCGGCCCCGGGCCGCGGTGGGACGCGATGCTCAAGCTCTCCAGCCTGTGGGTCCCGATCGGTTTCGTCGTCGCGCTGCCGTTCGCGGGGGCATGGCTCGAGACGATGCATTCGGCGCGGCCGCTCGTCGCGGCCTACATGGCGGCTCGCGGGAGCGGTTCGGAGCGCCTCTACTACCTGGGAAAGACTCCGCTGTCGGCCGAGTTCTACGCGCGCGGTCGGGTTTCTAACGCCGCGACACCGACCGAGCTCGACCGCGTCCTCGCCGAGCGGCGCGGCGACTTCTACGCGCTCACCGAAGAGCAGCTCTCCGCCCAGCCGGAGCTCCGGGCGCTGCTGAAACCGCTCGGCCGCTACGGACGGTACATGCTCCTTCACGACCCGCGGGGCGCCGCGGCGCGAGCCTCGTGACGATGCGTGGCGCCGCACCCCGCGCGCGGCTCGCCGCGCGACCGCCCGCGGGCCGGGAGCGCTGACGTGTGCGGGATCGTCGGTGAAGTCGGCATCGCCGCGGAGCCGGGCGTGATCGAGGCGCGCATCCGACGTCAGCTCGCGCTGCTGCGGCATCGCGGACCGGACGGCTCCGGCGTCGTCGTCGATCCGGACTTCGCGTTCGGCCATGTGCGGCTCGCGATCATCGATCTGGCGCTCGGCGCGCAGCCCTTCGCGTCCGGCGATGGCAGGGTGGTGGTCACGTACAACGGCGAGATCTACAACTACGTCGAGCTGCGCGAGGAGCTCGTCCGCGCAGGGCACTCGTTCCGCACCGCGTCCGACACCGAAGTGCTGGTGAACGGCTATTGCGAGTGGGGCGCCGGCATCCTGGAGCGGATCGACGGCATGTTCGCGTTTGCGCTTTACGACCGGAGCCGCCGGACGCTGTTCTGTGCCCGCGATCCCTATGGCCAGAAGCCGTTCTTCTATCGGCAGACCGGGCGAACGCTGGCGTTCTCCTCGGAGTCCCGGACCTTCGCAGTGCTGCCGGATTTCCACGCCGACATCGACCCGGCTGCCCTCGCCGATTTCCTCGCGTTCGAGTGCCTGCCGTTCGACCGCTCGATCTTTCGCGGCGTCCGCAAGCTGCCACCGGGACACGCTCTCACGTTCGCCGACGGCGACCTGCACGTTGCGCCGTACTTCGACAGCGTGCCGCAGGACGGTCCGCCCCGCGCGTCGGCGGCCGAGCTCGAAGAGGAGGTGCACGCCCAGTTGCGTGCATCGGTGGCGCGAACGTTCCGCGCCGACGTTCCCGTCGGCCTGCTGCTGAGCGGTGGCCTCGACTCCTCGCTCGTCCTCGCGCTCCTGCGCGAGGTCCACCCGGGCGCGTCGCTCCGCACCTTCACGATCCGCAACCTCGATCGTTCGTACGACGAGAGCGAGGCGGCGGCGCTGCTCGCCGGCGCCTTCGGGACCGCGCACGCCGTCGTCACGGCGGAGCCCTCGGCGCTCGCGACGACGGCGCGCGAGCTGCCGGCGCAGCTCGACGAACCCCAGGCCGACCCCGGCATTCTGCCGAAGTACCTCGTGTGCCGGGAAATCGCGCGCACGACGAAGGTCGCGCTGACCGGCGATGGCGGCGACGAGTTCTTTTACGGCTACGAGGTGTTCCGGGCGGAGCGGGCGGCGCGCCTCGCTGCGGCGGTGCCCGGCGCGCTGCACCACGGCGTGATCCGTCCGCTGACGCAGCTTCTGCCCGCCAGCGATCGGTACCTCAGCTGGGAGCTCAAGCTGAAGCAATTCGCCAAGGGCTTCCCCGCGCCGGCGCACCTTCGCAACTTCTACTGGACCAGCCCGTTTCCCGATTCCGAGCTGCACCAGCTGCTGCGCGCCGAGGCTTATGACGGTCACGACGTCGACCGCCAGCTCGAACTGCTCAAGGCCCGCTGGGAAAAGGCGAGGGGCCGCCTCGGCCGCCTCGCATACCTGTACCAGCAGCAGTACCTGCCCGACTACGTGCTCGCCAACTCGGACCGGGCGGCAATGCTACATTCCGTCGAACTACGCACGCCGTTTCTCGCAAGCGATCTCGTCCGGCTGCTCAACGCGACTCCGGATGCGCTCAAGATGCGGGGCCATCGGACCAAGGCGATCCTGCGCGCCATCGCGCGGAAGGCTCTCCCGGCGTCGATCGCACGACGCCCGAAGATCGGCTTCACCGCGCCGGTGGCGGCGCTGATCAAGGGGGAATTGAAGGAGGAAGTGGAGGCGCTGCTCGGCCGCGAGCACGTGCGGCGCCAGGGGCTCTTCGACGAGGACTACGTGGGCCGGCTCCTCGAGGAGCACTTCGGGAACCGGCATAATCGCTACAAGCAGATCTGGGTGTTGTTCATGCTGCAGAAGTGGCTCGAGCACGGAAAGGTGCAGCGCCATGAGTGACGACTACACGCTGTCGATCGTCGTCCCGGCCTACAACGAGGTCGAGAGCCTGCCGCTGCTCGTCCCCGACCTCGTCGCGGTGGCGCAGACGCTGTCGTGTCGCTCGTGGGAGCTCGTCCTGGTCGACGACGGTTCGACCGACGGAACCACCGAGGTCATGCGGCGCCTCGCCGGCGAGGACCGGCGCATCAAGGCGGTGCTGCTGCGAACCAACTTCGGCAAGGCCGCGGCGCTGATGGCCGGCTTCCGCGAAGCCGACGGCGACATCGTGATCACGATGGACGCGGATCTGCAGGACGACCCGCGCGAAATCCCGAACTTCATCCGCGAGATCCAGAGCGGCTACGACCTCGTGTGCGGATGGAAGAAGGAGCGCGACGATCCGCTCGAGAAGCGCCTTGCGTCGCGCTTCTTCAACGCCGTCGTGCGCAAGGCGTCGGGGGTGAAGTCGCACGACAACAACTGCGGCTTCAAGGCCTACCGGCGCTGGTGCATCACCGACCTTCAGTTGCGCGGCAATCAGCATCGCTTCGTCGCCGCGTTGCTTTCCTGGCGCGGGGCCCGCATCGGCGAAATCGCGGTCCAGCACCACCGGCGCCGGCACGGGGTCAGCAAATACGGCATCGCGCGCTACTTCCAGGGCGCGTTCGACCTGGCGACGCTCATCCTGCTCACCAAGTTCTCGCAGAGCCCGCTCTATTTCTTCGGCCTGTTCGGCGTGCCGTTCCTCGTCCTCGGCGGGCTGATCGGCAGCTACCTGCTCGTCAACCACGTGCTCCACATGATCGACGCCACGATCGGGTTCCAGCTGACCATGCGGCCGCTGCTGATCCTGGCGGTGTTCCTGCTCCTGGTAGGCCTGCTGATTTTCCTGATCGGCCTCCTCGCCGAGCTCGTGCTGCGTTCAGCGACGTTCGGGCGGAGCTACTGGGTGAGCGAGGTCGTGGGCACCCGCCACCACCCGGCGAGATCCGCGCCCCGGCCCTCGTTCGGCAGCGCGGCTCCCCGTTCCGGCGGCGATACCGATGCCGATCGTCTCACCCAGCGCGAACTCAACTGAGCGCACCCGGGTCAGCGCCTCGGGTCGATTGGAGCGGGTGAACGGAATCGAACCGTCGTATGCAGCTTGGGAAGCTGCCGTTCTACCATTGAACTACACCCGCGGCCCGCGTCGATTCTAGAAGGTCGCTCAGGTCCCTGCAAACTGACGTCCGCGCGGTGGACCGCACCGATTGTCGGCCGCGACGACCGGTGTGCGATATCCGCCCGGAATTACCCCAGTTGGCGCGGCAGCCCGCGAGCGACATAATGGCCGCTCGCCTGCCGCCTCGGGGCGGCGCCGGGAATGGAGGGACCATGAACCGACTCCTATCGATCCTGCTCTGGGGCGTCATCGCGGCGATCGGCGCGTTCGCGTTCGCGACCATCGCGCTCAAGCGCGGCGAGAGCGTCAATGCGGTCTGGCTCGTGACGGCGGCGCTGGTGATCTATTACTTCGCCTACCGCTTCTACAGCAAATTCATCGCCGAGCGCGTGCTGCAGGTCGATCCGAACCGCGCGACGCCCGCCTTCCGCCACAACGACGGCATGGACTACGTGCCCACCAACAAATGGGTGCTGTACGGCCACCACTTCGCCGCCATCGCCGGGGCCGGACCGCTCGTGGGGCCGGTCCTCGCGGCGCAGATGGGCTACCTGCCGGGGACGATGTGGATCCTCGCCGGCGTCGTGCTCGCAGGCGCCGTGCAGGACATGATCGTCCTCTTCGCGTCGGTGCGGCGCGACGGCAAGTCCCTCGGCGAGATGGTCAAGATGGAGCTCGGCCCGGTGCCGGGCTCGCTCGCGCTCGTGGGCGTGCTCGCGATCATGATCATCATCCTCGCGGTGCTGTCGCTGGTGGTGGTCAAGGCGCTCGCGGAGAGCCCGTGGGGAACGTTCACGATCGCCTGCACGATCCCGATCGCGCTGTTGATGGGCGTCTACATGCGCTTCATCCGCCCCGGCCGCGTCGGGGAGGCCTCGATCGTCGGCGTGGTGCTGCTGCTCATCTCGATCTGGCTCGGTCGCGAGGTCGCGGAGAGCGCGAGCTGGGGCCCGGCGTTCACGCTCCATGGCACGCAAATCGCCTGGGCGATCATCGTCTACGGGGCAGTCGCGTCGAGCCTCCCGGTCTGGCTGATGCTCGCACCGCGCGACTACCTGTCGACGTTCCTCAAGATCGGCACGATCGTCGCGCTCGCGATCGGCATCTACCTGGTCGCGCCGAGCCTGCGCATGCCCGACCTGACGCGGTTCATCGACGGCACCGGCCCGGTGTTCTCCGGGAGCCTGTTCCCGTTCCTGTTCATCACCATCGCGTGCGGCGCGGTGTCGGGATTCCACTCGCTCATCTCGTCGGGCACGACGCCGAAGATGATCGAGAGCGAAGGCCACATCCGCATGATCGGCTACGGCGGCATGCTCACCGAGTCGTTCGTCGCGATCATGGCGATCACCGCGGCGTGCGTGCTCGACCCTGGCGTCTACTTTGTGATGAACAGCCCGGCGGCGCTGATCGGCACGACCGCCGAGAAGGCCGCCGAGGTGGTGTCGAGCTGGGGCTTCGTCATCACCCCCGACGTGATCAACCAGACCGCCAAGGACATCGGCGAGACGACGATCCTCTCCCGGGCGGGCGGTGCGCCCACGCTCGCGGTGGGCATGGCGCAGATTCTCGCGCAGGCGCTCGGCGGCAAGACGCTGGAGGCTTTCTGGTACCACTTCGCGATCCTGTTCGAGGCGCTGTTCATCCTCACGGCGGTGGATGCGGGGACGCGCGTCGGCCGCTTCATGATCCAGGACATGCTCGGGCACGTCTGGGCGCCGCTCGGGAACACCGAGATCCTGCCCGCGAACGTGCTCGCCACGGTCTTGTGCGTTGCGATGTGGGGCTACTTCCTCTATCAGGGCGTCGTCGACCCGCTTGGCGGCATCAATACCCTGTGGGCGCTGTTCGGCATCGGCAACCAGATGCTGGCCGGCATTGCGCTGCTGCTCTGCACCGTGGTGCTGATGAAGATGAAGCGCGAGCGCTACGTATGGGTGACGCTCTTGCCGACCGCATGGCTCCTCGTGACCACGCTGACGGCCGGCTGGCAGAAGATCTTCCATCCGACGCCGGCGATCGGCTTCCTCGCGCAGGCACGCCGGTTCGCCGAGGCGGCGGCGAGCGGGCAGATCCTCGCTCCAGCGAAGACGATCGAGGAGACGCAGCGTGTCGCGTTCAACAACTACCTCGACGCGGCGGTGTGCGGCTTCTTCGTGGTGCTCGTCGTGGCGATGTGCGTCTACGCCATCCTGATCTCGCTCAGGGCGCTGCAGGCGACGCAACCGACGGCGCAGGAAACACCAGCGGTGCCGCGCGCGGAGGGTGCCGCGTATGCGTGAACCGGTGGGAAACGGCGCTGAGGGCGTGTTCGCACGGCTCTGCGCCGCGGGCGCGCGCGGGCGCGAGGCTTGGCGCGGCGTATTCGGTGTTCCCGACTACGACGCGTACCTCGCGCACTTCCGC
>DATFTG010000035.1:0-15815 GCA_035262265.1 Gemmatimonadales bacterium | reverse complement strand
GACAGCGGGCAACGGCTTCACGCGGATCGACGAGCAACCCTCGGGTGAAGGCACGACCGGCGATCTGTTCGCAGAGTGGGCGCTGGCCGACAACACGATCGATGCCGCCTGGTCGAGCAAGACCGCCGGGGCGCTGGGCATCGAACTCAAGGCTGGCGCCGGCGGTGGCGGTGGTGGTGGTGTGTCAGCATCGCTCTCCACCGTGACGGCCGCGCTATCACAGATCCAGGCCGGCAGCGCGACCGCCACGATCACGGTCACAGCCAGGGACGCGAACAATCTCCCGGTCAGCGGTGCGACGGTGCTGCTGGCGGCGACGGGAACGGGGAATACGCTGTCGCAGCCGGCGGGTCCGACGGATGGCAACGGACGAGCCACCGGAACTCTCGCCTCGACTGTCGCGGAAGCGAAGACGATCTCGGCCAAGATCAACGGGACGTCGATAACCCAAACCGCGACCGTCACGGTGACACCCGGGCCGGTGTCCGCGAGCCAATCGACCGTTTCCGCCTCACCGATCGCGATCGCGCCCGGCGGCGCGACGTCCACGATCACGGTGACCGCGAAAGACGCCAACGGGAACCCGATCAACGGCGCTACGGTCGTCCTCGCCCAGACGGGGAGCATGAGCGGTCTCGGACAACCCGCCGCCACGACCAACTCGAGCGGCGTGACGACGGGGACAGTGACGTCAACGATGGCGGAGGTCACGACCATCTCCGCCACGATCGGCGGGACCGCGGTTGCGCAAACGGCGACGGTGACGGTGGGCAGCCAGACTCCTGCCGACATCACTCACATACTGCTCACATCGGGCAACAACGCGGCGAACGCAAAGATCTACACGACGGCCTCGATCTCCCCCGCGCCAAACGCGCTCATCACGGTGGCCGTCCTGACGCGTCGCTCCGGCGGTGTGCTCACGCCGACTGTGACGGGCGGTGGTATGGCAGCCTGGGATCTCGTGGCGAGCGTGGACTTCGATACACAAGGCTCGCCCACCAAACGCGTCCTCATCTTCCGAGCATTGAGCGGATCGCCCGGCACTGGGCCGATCACGATCAAGTTTGCCGGCAGTGTCTCCAACTGCCAATGGATCGTCTCGCAGTGGGACGGCGTCGAGACGAGCGGCACGAACGGCTCGGGGGCCATCGTGCAATCCGCGACGGCGCGCAGCGACGCAGCGACGAGCCTGTCGGTTTCGCTCGCGGCCTTCGCGTCCACCAAGGACGTTGCCTCCGGTGTCGTAGCTGCGGCCAAGAATGGACCGTTCGTCACGCCCGGCGCGGGCTTCACGGAGATCGCGGAGGTTTCGTCGGGGGAGACCTCGGCGTTGCAGGCGGAATGGACGACGGATCAGCCGACGGTCGGGGCGAGCTGGGCAACCTCCGTCAGAGCCGGGATGCTTGCGTTCGAGATAAAGGCGGGCAATGCGGTGCCCGTAGTCCCGGTGGCCTCGGTCGAGGTCAGCCCGGCGACAGTGGACGTCCCTGTGGGAAGCTCGGCCCAGCTCAGCGCGTCTCTCAAGGATGCCGGAGGTGAGCCCCTGACCGGTCGCACGATCACCTGGGCGAGCGATGCACCTCAGTTCGCGACGGTGTCGCCCACCGGCCTCGTGGCGGGTGTCGCGATCGGGTCGGCGACGATCACCGCGACGAGTGAGGGGGTCAGTGGGACTGCGCGCGTGACGGTCTCGTCCAACTCGGGGAGTGTGGCGTCGGTCGAAGTGACCCCGGCGACGTCGAATATCGCCTCTGGTGGAATGGTGCAGCTCACCGCGACTCCGAAAGACGCGACGGGGAATCCTCTCGCAGGCCGCGTTGTCACTTGGTCGGCGGACGCGTCCGGTGTCGCCTCCGTCTCGTCCACGGGGCTCGTCACCGGCCTCGCGGCGGGAACGGCCACGATCACGGCGACGAGCGAGGCGGTCAGCGGTAGCGCGACCGTGACGGTCACGGCCGGTGGGGCATCGACGCTGGGCCAGTGGTCGTCGGTGCTATCGTCCCCGATCATCGAGGTGCACCAGCACCTATTGCTCGATGGAACGGTGCTGATCTTCGGGGGCACCAGCGCAATTCCTCAAGTGTTCGATCCCGCAACCGGAGTCTTCACCGCCAAGTCCATTTCCGAAATCACGTTCTGCAGCGGGCACAGCTGGCTGCCGGACGGGCGGCTGCTCGTGAGCGGTGGTGGATCGGGGAACGGTCTCGGCCACTTCAACACCGACATCTTCGATCCCGCTACCAATTCGTGGATCACGGGACCGAACATGGCCTACGCCCGGTGGTATCCGACGGTCACCACCCTGCCGGACGGCCAGGTCGTGACGATCGGAGGCGCGGACGAAAACGGGAACACCGTGCCGATCCCGGAGATGGGAGACGGGACGAGTTGGCGTTCGCTTTCTGGCGCAAACCTCGCGTTGCCGAATTACCCGCGCGACTTCATCGCGCCCGACGGCCGCCTCTTCGCCGCCGGGCCGATGCAGCAGTCTCAATGGCTCGACGTCTCCGGCTCGGGCAGCTGGACGCCCGGCCCCTCCATGCATTACGGTTCGCGCACGTACGGGTCGGCGGTGATGTACGAGTCGGGAAAGATCCTTTTCGTGGGCGGTAACTCTACACCGACGAATACGGCGGAGATCATCGATCTCAACCAGTTGAATCCGCAATGGACCTACACGGGTTCGTTGACCTACGCCCGCTGGAACCTCAACGCGACGGTGCTGCCGGACGGGCAGGTCCTCGTGACAGGAGGCGTGAACGGCGACCGTTCCAATGCCGCCCTGAAAGTCAACGCCACGGAGCTGTGGAACCCCGGCACCGGCGTCTGGACAACCCTGGCGAGCAGCGCCCCGTTACTCCGCGGCTATCACTCGACGACGTTGCTGCTGCCGGACGGGCGGGTGATTCACGCCGGCGGTGGAGCGGGCGGCGGGACCGTCGACAACTACAACTACGAGATCTTTTCGCCGCCGTACCTGTTCAAGGGCGCCCGTCCCACTGTGACGGGCGTGACCGGCACGCCGGGCTACGGACAGACCCTCACCGCGTTGACAACGGATGCAGCCAGCATCACCAAGGTGACGTTGATCCGGTTCGGCTCGGTCACCCACGCCTTCGACGAAGGGCAGCGGCTCATCACGCTCAGCTTCTCGCAGGTGAGCGGCGGGATTTCGGTCACGCTGCCGTCGAGCCGCAACATCGCGCCGCCCGGGCCCTACTTGCTCTTTCTGGTGAACGGCAATGGCGTGCCTGCGGTGGGAAGGATCCTGATCTTGCAGTAGCCTTGCCAGCGGGGCCCCGGTCCGTAGCTTGCTCCACACCACTCGGTACCACCACGCTGCCGGAGCTGCGCCGTTTCATGAAACCGACCCTGCTGTTGCTCGCCGTGGCCCTGGCCAGTGCCACCGGCTGCATGCGCGAGCAGCAGAATCGCATCTCGCGGATGGTGGACTCATTGCACCGCGCCGGCGCCCTCGACCGCGCCGCGGATCGCGCCGCCCACGATCCCTGCGCGCTGCTCACCCGCACCGAGGCAGAGCAGGTGCTGGGCGCCTTGCGAGCCGATCCCTACCGGGTCGAGCCGGGTGGCAACCCCGCTCCCGACGGTGCCGCCTGCCGGTATGAGACGCCGGTCGGCCGTCACCTCGTCATGGACGTCACCTTCGAGGGCGCCCAGCTCGGGATGCGGGCCATCAATCTCGGGGTCCAGATCGCGAGCCCGGTGTTCGGAAACGACAGCGCGGAGCTCGCCTCCCTGAAAGGTCACTGGGACGAGATGCATCTCATCCCCGGTCACCTCATGGTGCGCAAGGGCGACGCGATGGTCGACATCGGCTATCAAGGGAGCGGCACAGGCGTCGCCGGAGCGGCAAGGCTCGCCGATCAGGCCTTGGAGCGGGTCGCCGCTCCGCTGGCCTACGATGGTGGTGCCGCGGCTCGCTCGGCCCCAGCCCCGCTCGTCCAGCCTCGCGATCCCTGCACGCTGGCGCCGCGCGCCGAAGTCGAAGCGATCATTGGGCGGTTGGCGCGCGCTCCGCAGATCGCCGGCGACGGTAGCGGCTGTTCGTTCACGCTCGCCGCGCGCCGCGGGCTCGGTGGCCAGACAGTGCTTCTCTCCGTGCAGTGGCGTGATGGCTTCGCCGCTCTGGAAGGGGCCCTCTATACCGCGAACCTGGTGCAACGTCAGGTGGGCGGCTCGCCACCCGGTGTCCCCGCCGGCGATTCGGAGTACGGCAAGTTCATGCAACAGGTGCAGGGGACGATGCGCGCGCAGGGCATCGGGACACAGCTGGCCGACGGCGGTCTCAAGACCGATACCGCGGTGGCCGGTCCGTGGGACGCAGCCGCGCTGATCTCCGGGCTCCAGTTCAGCGCGGTGAAGCAGGACGTGATGCTGACCGTCGACCTGCGCACCATTCCCTACGATCAGGCGCGCGCGCTGGTCGCCAAGGTCGTACAGCACCTCTGAGACCCGTGTCCCGACTCCTCTCCGTCCTGGTCTGGATCCCGGGGATCAGCGCCGGCCTCGCCGCGCAGCAACCGGCCGCGGCGGCCGATACGTCGGCTCCGAAGCCGCAGCCGCTGTTCGAGTCGCCCACGCCGCTGCGCGTGACGTTCTCCGCCGACTTCGGCGCTCTCTCCAAGGATCGCGGCACCAAGAAGGACACTCTTCCGGGGTCGCTGACGGTCGTCGAGGCTTCCGGGGACAGCGTCACTTTCAAGGTCCGGGTCTACACTCGCGGCCACTACCGCCTGAAGATCTGCCAGTACCCGCCGCTCAAAATCGTCTTCGATCGCGACCAGGTCCGAGGGACGGTGTTCGCGAACCAGAAGGGCCTGAAGCTCGTGGGGCAGTGCCGCAGCGGCGGCAGCTATGCCAACTACCTGTTGGAAGAGCATCTCATCTACCGGGTCTACAATCTGCTGACCGAGATGAGCTTCCGGACGCGGCTCGCCCAGGTCACCTACGTGGACGCCAACCCGAAGCACAAACCCGAAACCCGGTATGCGTTCTTTCTCGAAGACGATGACAAAATGGCGCGGCGCAATCACCGGACGGTCTATCCCAGCGGAGTGAATCAGGGCGAAACCGATGTCGATCAGATGGCCCTGTTCGCCGTTTTCCAATACATGATCGGCAACACCGACTGGGCGGTGTCCGCCCTGCACAACGTGGTCGTGCTGCGCGATTCGGCCGGTGCCTTTGATCCCGTCCCGTACGATTTCGATTGGTCGGGCATCATCTGGCCGCCGTACGCGAACCCCGATCCGTCGCTCGACCTTGTGAACGTGCGCCAGCGCACGTTCCGGAACTCGCAGTGCTACATCCCGCCGATTCTCGCACGCGTGTTGACGCGGTTCAACGCCCAGAAGGACTCGATCTATGCGCTCTACCGGACTCAAGAGGGATTGGAGCCCAAGCGCGTGAAGCAGGCCCTCGACTATTACGACGATTTCTACAAGACCATCAACGATGCCGGTGCGACGCGGCGTGAGTTCATCAACGGTTGCGCGCGCCGCTGATCTGACGCGCCGGTCGTGGGCGCCGTAACCGAGCGCCGCTGGGACATTCCCAGTACCGCGCTGCGCGACGAGCTCGTCGCGGCGCCGCTGCCGCTGGGGCTCGCGAGCGGACCGCCGGTGCACACGTTCTACCGCGATCTCTACTTCGAGACGGCGGAGCGCGAGCTCGCCCGGCGCGGCGCGCGCTGCCGCCTGCGCTTCGACATGGACGACCGCCGCTGGCTGGCGCTCGATGCTCCCGGCGCCGGGCGCTGGGAGGCGGCGGTTCAGGAGCTCGATCCGCGCGACGTGTTCCGCGGCGGCGCCGAGCCCGCGCGCCGTTTGCGCGCGCTCGTGGATCCGGAGCGGCTCGTGCTGCAGTTCGAGCTGCAGGTCGAGCGGTGGCTGCGCCGCGGCCGGCTCCCCGTGATTCCCATCAGCCAGTTTCAGCTGGCCTGCGACACGATCACAACGCGCCGTGGTGGTGCCGGCCTCGCGTTCCACGAGCTCGTCGTGTGGCGCGACCGCTGGGGCGTGGTCCCGCTGCCCCGTCTGGAACGGGCGATCGCCGCGCGCTACGGCGTCGGGCCGGCGAGACTCGATCGCGTCGATCGTGCCGCGCAGCTGCTCGATGCGCGGGCAGAGCGGGTGGCCGAATCGACCGGCACGTCCCGTCGCGTCGCGGTCGTCGCCGTGGCGCATGGCCGGATGGCCCTGTGCCATGCCGAAGCGGCGCTGCAGCTGCCGCTCGAAGACGGCGCGGGACAGGATGCCTGCCGTCGCGCGATGCGACGCTGGTTCGGCAACGCCGAAGGCGAGATCCGGCTGCTCGGCGTCACTCCGGGCGGCGACGGGCAGCCGGTCGTGGAAGTCTGGCTGGTGCGGCGGCTGCGCCGCGACCTCTCGGCGGCGCCGCCCGCGGGGTTGCAGTGGTTCGCTCCCGCGGACATCGTGGCGCGCGTCGGGTCGCCGGTGCTGCGGGATGCGGCGACGCTGGCCGCGCTGGCGGTGGCGGCGCGCTCCGAGCTGGTGCCGGAGTGGTCCGCCGCGCCCCTCGAAGCCGATGCGCCACCCGCGCCGGTGTCGGGGGGATCGACCGACGAGCGCGCGCGGCTGACCCTCAGCGAGCTGCGCGTGCCGGTGCTCCCGGCGAAGATCCGCGACGCCGCGACCCGCGCCCCGGACCAGTTCATCAATGTCGAGCTGAGCTCGCTCGAATTCAACGCCCGCGTGTTGGCGCTGGCGGAGGATCCCGAGACCCCGCTGGCGGCGCGGCTGCGGTTCCTGTCGATCTTCAGCACCAACCTCGACCACTTCTTCATGGTCGAAGTCGGTGCGCTCAAGGAGCAGGTGGCCGCCGGCGTGGTGGAGCCGTCTCCCGACGGGATGTCGGCGCCCGAGCAGCTCGACGCGATCGCGATCCGGTTGCGTCCGCTGATCGCTCGCAAGTATCGCGTGCTGGAGGAGCTCGCGGCCGGTCCGCTGCCCGCCGCCGGAATCCGGCTCGTGGACTGGGCCGATCTGAGCACGGCCGAGCGCGCGCCGCTGGCGCAGCGCTTCCGGTCCGAGATCATGCCGTTCCTCACCCCCAAAGCGCTCACCCGGGCGCCGGGCCACCGTTTTCCGCAGCTCGGCGACCGCCGGGTCGCACTCGCGGTGATGCTGCGCGACCAGGCCGATGGCCCGGTGCACTTCGCCGCCGTCGAGCTGCCGGCCTCGTTGCCCCGGCTCCTGGCCGTGCCCGGAGCAATGGTGCCGACCGAATCCGTAGTGCGCGGGCAGGTGGGAGAGCTGTTTCCCAGCCGCGAGGTCGTCGCCGCACACGCGTTTCGCGTCACGCGCAGCGGCGACATTCACCTCGATGAGCTGGGGACGGCGAGCTTCGTTCAGGCCGTCGCCGAGGAGGTGCGCCGCCGGCCCTGGGGTCCGGTCGTGCGGATCGAGGTCGAGCGCGGCATGCCGCAGGAGCTGCGCGACCTGTTGCAGCGCGAGCTGCGGTTCGAGGAGAGCGAGCTGCACAGCGCGCTCGGACCTTCGGACGTGTACGAGGCCGGGGATCCGGTCGATCTGAGCGCGCTCGACGAAGTGGCCACGCACGTGTCCCGGGCGGGTCTCGACTACCGCCGTTACGCCGCCCGGGATCCATTTGCCGGGGAGGGCTCGATCTTCTCGGCGCTCGATCGCGGCGACGTGCTGGTGCACCATCCCTTCGATTCGTTCGCGGCAAGCTTCGAGCGATTCATCACCGAGGCGGCGGACGATCCGGCGACGGTCGCCATCAAGCTCACCCTCTACCGTCCCGGTGGGCCCTCCGCAATCGGCGACGCGTTGCGTCGCGCCGCGGCCCACGGCAAGGAAGTCTCGGTGTTCGTCGAGCTGAAGGCGCGCTTCGACGAGGAGCTGAACATCGGCTGGGCCCAGAGTCTCGAGGCCGCGGGGATTCACGTGATCACCGGGCTCGCCACGCTCAAGACCCACGCCAAGATCGCGCTCGTGGTGCGCCGCGAGGGCAACCGCACCCGGCGCTACGCCCACGTGGGGAGCGGGAACTACAACCCCGACACGGCGAAGGTCTATACCGATCTGGGCCTGTTCACCGCCGACGATTCCGTCGCGGAAGACGTGCACGCGCTCTTCAACGAGCTCACTGGATCATCCCGCCCGCCGCAGGCCGCGTTCCGGCGGCTGCTCGTCGCCCCGACCAACATGCTCGATCGTTTTCTCGCCCTGATCGCGCGCGAGAGCGAGCACGCCCGCGCCGGGCGCGGCGGCCGGATCCAGGCCAAGCTCAACGGGCTGGCCGACGCGACGGTGATCGGGGCGTTGTACCGTGCCGCGCAGGCCGGGACCCAGATCGACCTCGTCGTGCGCGGGTTGTGCATGCTCCGTCCCGGGGTGCCGGGGCTGTCTGAGGGGATCCGCGTCGTCAGCGTGCTGGGCCGATTCCTCGAGCACGCGCGGATCTACCGCTTCGAAAACGCCGGCGCGCCCGAGTACTTCACCGGTTCGGCCGACTGGCGGCCGCGCAACCTGCGCCGCCGCGTGGAGGTCATCACCCCGGTCACCGACCCGGCGGCGCGGGCGCGGCTCGACCGCATTCTCGCGCTCGAGCTGACCGACCCGGGCGCCTGGCAGCTTCAGTCCGACGGCTCCTACATCCGCCCGGACAGCGTGGTCCGGGCGCCCGGCTCCCAGGAGCGCCTCATCGCCGACATCTCACAGTGACTTCAAGAACTCGACGATCGCCGTCTGCTCGCTGCCCGAGAGCCTGAGGAACCGATCGGTGACGCCGCTCGCCTCGCCCCGATGGCGGACGATGGCATCGCGCAGCGTGAGCGACGCGGCGTCGTGCATCAGCCGGGGGCGCAGCCGCACGCCCCACAACGCCGCGGTCCGCATCTTGTTCTGCGTGTTGCCGAAATCGGCCCGCGAGTAGTTGCGCCACAGGATCTGGAGCGCCTTCTTCCCGTAGTGCTCCTGCATCGTCATCACGATGCCGTCTCCGGTCCCGACGTTGTGCAGCAGGAAGTCGCCGAAGGGATGAAACGTCTTCGAGCCCAGGGCGGCGGGGATGGTGTCCAGGCCGCCGTTGATGACGGTCCCCGCGGGGGCGGTGATCAGCGTGCGAACGTGGCACGTCGCGCAGCCAATCGAATCGAACAGTCTCGCTCCGAGCACGGCCAGCGTCGTCTTGGCCTGAATCGTGTCGCGGGCGGGAGCCTTGGTGGCGCGCATGAACCGGGCGAAGCGGTCGATGTCGGCGAAGGCGCCGCTGTTGTTCGGCTCTGCCGCGGTATTGCAGATCGCCGTCACTTCGTCCGGTTGCAGGCGGCTGGTGATTCCCATCTCGTTCAGATAGGCGTCGGCGGAGAACGACAACAGGCTGGCGTGCTGGTCTTTCCATCCGAAGCGGCCGACGCGCGTCGTGCCGGGCGCTTCGATGATGGGAACGTAGAGTGCCTGGCCGCAGATCTTGCCCTGGCTGGCGCGACACTGCTCGCGGGCCAGCCCCAGGAGGGTGGTGTCGTCCACCGCCTCCACGAATCCATCTCCCAGAACGCTGAGCGAGATCCGGAAGGTGCGGATCTTCTCGCTGTCGGGGACCCGCTCCTGAATCTCGGAATCAGGGAACTGCGCGTTGGGACAGATGGCGCGGTCGTTGACGAGGGTGCGCGCCTGGATGACCGTGGTCCCGCGACCGATCGGGAGATCGGGATTCACGAACTTCCCGTCCGCTCCGGTGTGCCCCACGCGCAGCTCGCTCACCTGGCTGGCGCCTCCCGAGACGGTGTTTTGGTGGCATTCCCGGCATGCCTGCGCGTTGTACAAGGGCCCGAGACCATCGCTGATCTCTTCGGTTTCGTCGAAGGTCTCGAGGTCGGCGGCGTGGGTCGAGTCCGCGACCGCGCCGTTGCTGAGATTGTCGAATCCCGCCAGCGCCTCGGGACCGGTGTTGCCGGGAGGAGGGGGCGGAACGGGAGGTCTGGGCCGGCAGGCGACGACGAACAGGAGCAGCGGAGCGATCCACATCAAGCGACGAGATCTGAATGAAGGGGTCATGCGATGCTCGTTCGTGAATGGACGAATCAGTTGTCACGCGAGGGGCGCGTGCGTGATACCTCCTCCGGTACAGGATGTTTCCGGTTGAAAACGGCCAGTCGCAGGATCTACAGCCGCAACGTCATCCCGAGGCCGAACCCCACCCCCGATTGCCGGTGGGTGTACCGCCCGAGCACGCTGGACGCGGGGAAGCTGGGCAGATCGTACACGACGCCGAACGTCTGCAGGAAGAGCTGCAGTCGGCGCCTGGCCGCATAGCGGGCGCCGAGGCCGAAGCGCGCGAACGGTCGCACGCCGATGGCGCCGGTCGTATCCCAGGCGTGCAGCACTGCCGCTCCCCCCCCGCCGGCGATGGTGAGGGCGATCCGGCGGCGCGTCCAGAAGATGTAGTCGAGGTTGAGGCCGTACAGGAACAGGTCGACGTTCGTTCCCGAGCCGGCTTGCGTGGTGTGCAGCTGCTGGCGATTCCAGACGAAGTCGCCCTGGACCGTCAGGGACGAATCGCCGCCGATCGGTTGCCACCACAGGCCGCCTCCGACGAAGAGCCCGCCCGTGAGTTTGGCGCTCCCCGACGAATTGAGGTCCGCGATGGTCGTCATGCTCCCCGCATCCACATACACGCCGCGGGCGTGTCGCTGCGCGATCCCCGGAGTAGTCGCGAACAAGTAGCTGATCGCAACGAGCCGAATGACGCGGGTGGTCCGCATGCGTGCATCTCCTCTGTGCGCGGGTGGTGCGTAAGCTACAGCCGGAAACTGACGTCGACCTGATGGCTAGCGGCGGGTCGTGGCATTTGTGGTGCCCGAATGCGGGACCAGCCGTCCCAGGAGCGGACGGAGGCGCCCATCGCAAGCCTGTCGGCGTGAGGGGCTCGCTGGCATGGCGGTTGCCTTGCACGGGTGCGACATGCGCTCGGCATTGCCTCACCTCCAGGAGCCCGCGGCGGGCCGCAC
The DNA here is from genome assembly GCA_035262265.1 of Gemmatimonadales bacterium. Lineage (GTDB taxonomy): Bacteria > Gemmatimonadota > Gemmatimonadetes > Gemmatimonadales > GWC2-71-9 > DASTHG01. The sequence continues at coordinate 4,795 of DATFTG010000035.1, read as the reverse complement.
GACGCAGCACGACGAGCGTCTGCGCCTCGTGGCCGCCGTACGCGGCCGCTACGACATCCAGCGTGAGCTGGGGCGGGGCGGAATGAGCAGCGTTTTTCTCGCGTGGGACCGGCTCGGCCGCCGGCGCGTCGCCATCAAGGTCCTCGCGCCGGGTCTCAGTCTCTCCGTCGAGTATCGCGAGCGCTTTCGACGCGAAGCCTGGATCACCACCCGTCTCGCGCATCCCAACATCGTCGCCTGCTACGATTTCGTTCGCTGCGGTGATGTCGTCTACGCCGTGATGCCGTATATCGCCGGACGTTCGCTCGCCGCGCTCCTCGCCGGTGGCCGGCGTCTCGATCCGGCCGAGGCCGTCGCCATCTTCGCCCCCATCGCCGATGCGCTGGCGCACGCGCACGCGATCGGGGTGGTGCACCGCGACATGAAGCCCGCCAACATTCTGCTGCAGCGCAGTACCGGGCGTCCCTATCTGGCCGATTTCGGGATCGCGACGCTCCGGACGTCGGAGCATTCGCGGTCGGAAGTGACCAAGCGGTTCGGCACACCGGAGTTCATGTCCCCCGAGCAGGCGCTCGGGGCGTGGGACGCCGACCATCGCGGCGATATCTACTCGCTCGGTCTGGTCGCCTACCTCGCGCTGGCGGGACGGATGCCGTTCCCCGGCGGCTCGCCCGTCGCCCACGCGGCCCAGCGCACCGTCCTCGACGCGCCGCCGCTCCGGAGCATGGCCCCCGAGGTCCCGGCTCGTCTCGCCGCCGTCGTGGACCGCTGCCTCGCCCGGCGGGCGGAGCGGCGCTGGCAGTCGGCGGCGGCCCTGCAGCGTGCGCTACGTCAGAGTCTGAGTGTCGGGTTCGTCGAGCGGTGGGTCCGTGCGCTGAAGGGCTGGCTCGCCGTGACTCCGCGTGCTTGAGGGGTGCCGCTCACCTCTCACGCAGTGGTTGTCAGAGCAGCACTCCCCGCAGCACGATACTGGCGATCGTGAAGTAGATCACCAGCCCCGTCACGTCGACGAGCGTCGCCACCAGCGGTGCCGAGGCGCTGGCGGGGTCGAAGCCAACGCGCCGCAGCACGAACGGCAGCATCGAGCCGGCGACACTCCCCCACAACACGACGCCGACGAGGCTGAATGCCACCGTCAGCGCGATGCGCATGAAGTGGACGCCGTAGGTCCCGCCGATCGCCTGCCAGAGGAGGATCCGCGCCAGGCCGATCGATCCCAGAATCAATCCCAACCCGAGACCCGCTCCGACCTCGCGGCGCAGCACGCGCCACCAGTCGCGTAACCGCACTTCGCCGAGCGCGATGGCGCGGATGACGAGTGTCGTGGCTTGCGAGCCCGAGTTGCCGCCGCTCGAAATGATCAGGGGTACGAACAGCGCCAGGACGACGGCGGACGCGATCTCATTCTGGTAGTGGCTCATCGCGGTGGCGGTGAGCATCTCGCCGAGGAACAGGGCGGCGAGCCACCCGGCGCGTTTCTTGAGCAGCTGTCTGAACGCGATGGTCAGATACGGCGCTTCGAGGGCTTCGACACCGCCGATCTTCTGGATGTCCTCCGTGGCTTCTTCGCGAATCGCGTCGGCGATGTCATCGAAGGTGATGATGCCGACCATCTTGCCGCCTTCGTCCACCACCGGCAGCGCCAGCACGTTGTACTTCTGGAACAGCCGCGCTACGAGCTCCTGGTCCATGTGCTCGGGCACGGTGACGACATCGGTCACCATGATGTCGTGGACCAGTTTGTCTTCGGCGGCCTGGAACAGCTGCCGGAACGAGACGACGCCCTGCAGCTTCTGGTCGTTGTCGAGGACGTAGACGTAGTAGATGGTTTCAACCGACGTCGCTTGCAAGCGCAGGTACCGGATGGCTTCGCCCACCGTCATGTCGGGACGGATGCGGGCGAAGCGCGGGTTCATCAATCCCCCGGCGTCGTCCTCCGAATGGGCGAGCAGGGCCCGGACTTCGCGGCGCGTCGTTTCGTCGAACAGCTCGAGCAGCCGGTCTCGCTCCTCGGTCGGCGCTTCCTGGATCACGTCGACAGCGTCGTCCGGGGCGAGGACGCGCAGCCACAGCCGTTGCTCGCCCTGCGGCAGCGACAACAACAGGGTCGTCTGCTCGCGCGGCTCGAGACTCAGGAAGAAGTCGTCGGCTTCGTGACGGGGGAGCTGTTTGAAACGCCGGACGCGTTTCTTGGTGGAGAGGGCCGGCCACTCCTCCCAGAGGCGGACGGCGGCGCTGTCGACGGTGGTTTCGAACATGCTGGTGTCCTTCGGTTGGTCGCTAGCTCGATCGATCGTCATATCCGTCAAACTTCACAGTCCGTGCCACGACGCGGGAGGGCTGCCGGCCCGGTGGCCCGGACCGGCCGTTCAGTGCCAGAACCGGCTGACGGTATAGATCACGAGACCGACGAGACCCCCGACGAGCGTCCCGTTGATGCGGATGAATTGCAGATCCCTGCCGATGGCCAGCTCGAGTCGCTGTGCCGCGGCCTCAGGGTCCCAGCTGGCGACCGTCTGGGCGATCAGGTCGGCCGCTTCATGGCGGTACTGGTCCAGCGCCGCGGCGACGAGCCCGATCACCCCCTCGTCGATCTCGGAGAGCAGGGCGGGGTTGGCGAGGAGCGAGGTGCCGAAGGCGGTGATGCCGTTCTCGAGGGCACCCGGGGCTCTTCCTTCTTCTGCCTGGGTGGCGTAGCGCAGGATCGCCGCGCGGGTCGTCTCCCAGAGCCGCGTCGACAGCTCCTGGAAAGCGGGGTCGCGCAGCCATTGCTCCTTCAGGGCCTCGGCGCGCGAGATGACGTCGTGGGAGTGCTGCAGCCGGTCGATGAAATCCCGTAGCGTGCTGTCGAAGGTCGCCCGCAACGGGTGCTGGGGATCGGTGGCGATATCGCGCAGCAGCCGCTCGATCGCGGTGACGATGCGCTGGTAGATCTTGTCGTCGATGATCCCGGGGACCCACCAGGGGCTCTCTTCCTTGACCCGCTGCCGCACCGCCTCCCGGTTTTCGTCCACGGCCTGGGCCGCGAGGCGGACCGCCTCGCTGAGCAGCTCCTGGCGCCGATTGCCGGCGAGGACCACCGAGAGGGTCTGACCCAGCGCGGGAGCGACGCGGATCGCGCGCAGCCGGTCGGTGACCGTCTGTTGCACCAGCTCGCGTACCTCGGCGTCGGGGAGAGCGTCGAGTGCCTTGGCCAACCCCGCCGCCACCTGCCGGGCGACGCGGCGGCTGTTCCCGGGATCGGAAAGCCAGCGCGCCGAGCGCTCAGCGATGCGGACGCCGCGCAGCCGCTCGGTGAGCACGTCGCGAGCGAGAAAGTGATTCTGCACGAAGTTGCCAATGGTGCGCCCGATCCGGTCTTTGCGCGTCTGGATGATGGCGGTGTGGGGAATCGGGAGTCCGAGCGGATGTCGGAACAGGGCGGTGACGGCGAACCAGTCCGCAAGCCCGCCGACGAGTGACGCCTCGGCGGTGGCCCGCACGAAGCCGACGAGCGGATAGGTCGCTTCGAAGTAGCGGGCGACGACGAAGACGACGGCGGCGAACGCCAGCAAGCCGGTCGCCCGCCGCTTCATCGTCTCGAGCTGCACCTGCCGCAGGGCGTCGTCGGGCCGGGACCAGCGCGCCGCGGCGGCGGAGAGTCCCGACGCGCGATCGTCTGCAGGAGTGGTGGTCGGGCTCGACGTCATGTCGCTCGAAGATAACTCTTGATGAATTCTTGATGCCGGACGGCCCATTCCTGAGTCCGTTTTGACCGCGCCCGGCCTACCGTTGTCCTGCACCATGCTCGATCTCCTGTACGTCGCTCTCACCGTGGGCTTCTTCGCCCTCATGCTCGGCTACGTCCGCGGCTGTGAACGCCTCGGTCGCACCGCCGGGGAAGACGAGCGCCCGTGAGCGGCGCGACGCTCGTCGCCGCGTTGGTCTCCCTGGTGCTGCTCGTGTACCTGGTCTACACGCTGCTGCGTCCCGAGAAGTTCTGAGGTTCCCTGGATATGACGTTGAACGGGTGGTTTCAGATTCTGTTCTTCTCAGGGGCTGTGCTCGCCGTCACGAAGCCGGTGGGCGTCTACCTCGTCAGGGTCTACGACGGTTCGCTGCGCTGGCTCGCTCCGCTGGAGCGCTGGATCTACCGCCTGGCGGGAATCGATCCGGAAGAGGACCAGCCCTGGACGCGCTATACCGCGGCGCTGCTCGTGTTCAGCGCGGTGTCGATGCTCGTCACTTACGTGGCGCTGCGGCTGCAGGGGCATCTGCCTCTCAATCCGTTTCAACGTCCCGGGGTGGTGGATCGCCAGGCGTTCGAGACGGCGGCGTCGTTCACGACGAATACCAACTGGCAATCGTACGCCGGCGAAACGACGATGTCGTATCTGTCGCAGATGATGCAGCTGGCCTTCCACAACTTCACCTCGGCGGCGGTGGGGGTTGCCTGCGCCGTCGCCCTGGCGCGCGGCGTCGCACGCCGTTCGGGCAGCGGCATCGGCAACTTCTGGGTCGATCTGATTCGCGGCACCCTCTATCTGTTTCTCCCGGCGTCCTTCGTTCTCGCGCTGCTGTTCGTGCAGCAGGGGACGATTCAGAATTTCGCGCACTACGTCACCGTCACGACGGTCGAGGGGGTGAAGCAGGTGCTGGCGATGGGACCGGTCGCGAGCCAGACCGCCATCAAACAGCTCGGCACCAACGGCGGCGGGTTCTTCAACGCCAACGCGGCGCATCCGTTCGAGAATCCCACCCCCTGGACCAACTTCCTGTCGGTATTCGCGATCTTCGTCGTCCCTGCCGGCCTCAC
>DATFTG010000034.1:0-12262 GCA_035262265.1 Gemmatimonadales bacterium | reverse complement strand
TTGATGATGGGGGTGTTCTTCCTCTCGAACTGGTTGGGAAACTTCCTCGCCGGTTCGACCGCTGGTCTCTTCGCTTCAATGCCATTATCGCAACTGTTCGGCGCGGTGGCAGCCGTCTGCCTCGTGGCGGCGGTGATCATGTTCGTCCTGGTGCGGCCCGTGAAGCGGATGATGGGGGGAGTAACCTAGGTGCTGAAGCGAATCGCGGCCCTGCTCCTTCTGGTCGGCCTTTGTCTCCCCTACAGCTGTGACGTCCGGCCCATCACCGGTGTCTGGCACGACCTGTCGTCGATCCTGTTCCTCGGGATCCCGGTGATCGCCACGCTGATCTATTGCCTGCACACGCTGGTGCCACCCCTCGCCGCGTTCCACGATCGCAACGCCGCGGCTCTGCACGCCGTCTTTCGTGTGGTCTACTACGGGCTCATCGGCGGCTACCTGGCCCTCGCAGTGAAGCACCGCGACGACACGCCGGGGCTCATCGATACAGCCATAGCCCTCCTCGTCACGGGTGTCCTCATCGTCTGGCAGGAGCGCCGCGGCACCAAAGCGGCGCGGTTGCCCCTGCTGCTGCTCACGGTGGTGGGGGTGCCGGAGGTCGCTTATCTGGCGGCGCTGCTGTCCCGAGGCGACGTGCGTGTCGGGGCGTGGATCTTCACGGCGGGGTGGATCCTCGGCGTCCTGGCGGAGATGCAGACCCTCGCCGCGGCGCCGATCATCGCGCACAGCGGCTGATCGTCAGCGCATCGGCTCCTCGGCAAAGTGACACGCCGCGAGGTGACCGGGAGTGATCTGGCGCAGCGCCGGCGGCTCGGTGCGGCAGCGATCGTTCTTCTTGGGATGCGGGCAGCGCGGATGAAACGGGCACCCGGGCGGCGGGTCGGTCGGGGACGGGACATCGCCCTGGAGGATGATGCGCTGCGGCGCGGCGGTCGGGTCGGGAACGGGGACTGCCGAAAGCAGTGAGCGGGTGTAGGGATGCCGCGGCACGCCGTACACCGTCGCCGCCGGCGCGCGCTCGACGATGCGCCCCAGATACATCACCGCCACGTCGTCGGCGATGTGCTTCACGACCGCCAGGTCGTGCGCGATGAAGAGGTAGGTCAGCCCGCGGGTGCGCTGCAGATCGGCCAGCAGATTGAGCACCTGCGCCTGCACCGAGACGTCGAGGGCCGACACCGGCTCGTCGCACACCAGAAACGCCGGCTCCACCGAGAGCGCCCGCGCGATCCCGACGCGCTGGCGCTGCCCGCCCGAGAGCTCGTGCGGATACTGATCGGCCAGCGTCCGGTCGAGGCCAACCTCTCCGAGCAGGGCGTACACCCGCGCATCGCGCTCCGGCTTCGGCACGAGCCGGTGGATCGCGAGCGGCTCGCGCAGCGTCTGGCGCACCGTCATGCGGGGGTTGAGCGAGCCGTACGGATCCTGAAACACGATCTGCATCCGGCGGCGCAGCGTCCGCAGCGGGGTGGGTCGCAGGCCGAACACTTCGGTCCCGTCGAGCCGGAACGACCCCGAGGTCGGCTCCGTGAGCCGCAGCAAGGTGCGGGCGACTGTCGTCTTGCCGGAGCCCGATTCGCCGACGAGACCGAGGGTCTTCCCCGCGGGGATTCCGAAGGAGACGCCGTCGACCGCACGCACGGCGTTGCGCGCGCGCCCCAGCCCGAGCCAGGCGCGCTCGCGCGAATAGTGCTTGACGAGGTCGGTGACCTCGACGAGCGTCGCGGCGGAAGCGGTCACCGCGGGGTGCGCCGCGCCGGCTCGGCGACGAGCCAGCAGCGCGCGCTGTGGCCCGCCGTTCCCGTCTCGAGCAGCGGCGGCTCCTCGGTGCGGCACTTCTCCCAGGCGAACGGGCAGCGCGGATGAAAGCGGCACCCGCCGGGCCACGCCGTGGCCGGCGGCACCGAGCCCGGGATGCTGCGCAGCCGCTCGCGAGGCTGGTCGAGGCGCGGGATGGAGGCGAGCAGTCCTGCGGTGTAGGGATGCTGCGGCGTCGCGAACAAGTCCCGGGTCGGCGCGGTTTCGACGACCTGCCCGGCGTACATCACTACGACGCGGTCGGCCGATCCGGCGACGACGCCGAGGTCGTGGGTGATCAGCAGCACCGCCATGTGCAGCTCGCGCCGCAGCCGGCCGAGCAGGTCGAGAATCTGGGCCTGAATCGTGACGTCGAGCGCGGTCGTCGGCTCGTCGGCGATCAGGATCTGGGGGTGGCAGATCAACGCCATGGCGATCATGACGCGCTGGCGCATGCCACCGGAAAGCTGATGGGGGTAATCGTCGACCCGGGCTTCGGGGTCGGGGATGCCGACGAGGCGCAGCAGGTCGATGGTGCGACGGCGCGCCTCGGCGCGCGACAGCTTCTGGTGCACCAGCGCGGCTTCGGCAACCTGCGCCCCGATGGGCAGAACCGGATTGAGCGAGGTCATCGGCTCCTGAAACACCATCGCGATGCGGTTCCCGCGCACCGCCCGCAGCTCGCGCGGCGGCAGCGTCAGCAGGTTGCGGCCTTCGAATTCGATGAAGCTGCCAGGCAGGATGTGACCGGGCGGCTCGGGGACGAGACGCAGGATCGAAAGCGACATGACCGTCTTGCCGCAGCCCGACTCGCCGACGATGCCGAGCGTCTCGCCGGCCGCGAGCTCGAACGACACGCCGTCGACGGCGCGCGCGGTGCCGCTGCCGCGGTCGGTGACGAAATACGTCTTGAGATCGTGGACGCGCAGCACCGGATCGGGCATCGCGTCACAAGATAACGCCGCGGCGGCTAGGCGGCCGTGGACTCCACCTGCTGCAGCACGCGCAGAAACGCGTCGTACACGTCGCTCCGCCACCAGTGACGGCACTGGCTCATTTCAGCGAGCGCTGCGGCGTGCGACATGGCGGGGCGGTAGCTGCGCGTCGTGGTGAGCGCGTCGTACACGTCCACGATCCCGATGATCTGCGCGTGGAGGGGAATCTCGTCGCCGCGCAGCCGGTCGGGATACCCGGTGCCGTCCTGCTTTTCATGGTGCCAGCGGATGATCGGCTTGATGTCCCAGGGGAACTCGACGGCGTCGAGCAGCTCGATCCCCCAGATCGGGTGCATCTTGATGACGTCGAACTCTTCCGGCGTGAGGCGCCCCGGCTTGTTGAGGATCTCGTGAGCGACGCGGATCTTGCCGACGTCGTGCAGGTACGCGCCCACGCGCACGGTGGTGCGCTCGTGCGTACCCAGCCCCATCGCCTCCGCCACGTCGACCGCGTAATTGGCGACACGCTCGCAGTGGCCGAAGGTGTAGCTGTCCGACGATTCGATCGACTGGCCCCAGTCCCGCACCAGGGCGAGAAAAGTCGCTTCGAGCCGCGCCACGCGGCCTGAGACGTCGCCCAGCTCCCCACGGGCGTCGAGACGGCCGAACATCGTGTGCGCGGCATTGAGCAGCTGCAGCGCGTCCTGGTTGCGGCCCATGGACTGATACAGGAGCGCCAGCTCCCGCGACGCCTCCGCTTCGCTCAGCACCGACCCGGTACGGGCGGCGAGCTCGATGGCGGAGCGCAGGCGGGCGTCGGCCAGTGCCGGCCGGCCGGTCTCGCGGTACACCGTGCCGATCACGCGATACGCATCGGCCTTGTCGAGTTGCGCGCCGAGCTGGTCGAAGACGGCGAGCGCCGACTCGGCGCCCGACATCGCCTGCTCGAAGCGCTGCCGCGCGACGTGCACCTCGGCGTGATTGAGCTGGCACAGGCCCTGGAGACGGATGTCCCCGATCGCCCGGGCGATCGTGAGACTCTGCTGGAAGTAGTCGTCGGCTTCATCCCACTGCCGCCGATCGGCGCTGATCATCCCGAGATTGTGAAACGCGAGGGCGCACCCCGCCTCATTACCCGACGCGCGATAGGCCGCGAGCGAGCGGCGATAGTGCTCGAGCGCGGAGTCGAGGTCCCCCTGCACGTTCGCGACGATGCCGAGGTTCTGCTCGAGGCGGGCCTGCAGCTCGGGGGAGCGGCCGCCCAGCGTCAGGGCTCGCAGGAACGTCTCGCGGGCACCACCCAGGTCGTCGCCTTCGAGCGCGAAGCCGCCGAGCACGTTCAGGGCTTCGGCGGCGAGCACGTCGTCTCCGGCGCGCGTGGCGACGTCGAAGCTGCGCTGCACGGCGGCGCGCGCCGCGTCGTGCTCGCTGCGGTGATGGTGCAGGACCGCCACTCGCCGCAGCGCCTCGGCCTGCAGCGCCCACTCCCCGTTGCGCTGTGCGGCGTCGACCGCCGCCATGTACCCCTGCATCGCCTCCGTCACGCACCCCGACCGCTCCGATACCCTCGCCTCGTGCAGCAGATCGGCGGCGCGGTGCGATGACGTCGCCGGCGTTACCCGTGCTCCCGGCACGCGAGAAAAGCGCGGCGACTGCACCCGTCTACCAGGCGACTGCGTACCGCGAGAAGTGGTTGACCTGTCCCGTGACCTGCTTCGAGAACAGGTTGTCGAGCGACAGCAGATACGTCAGGATCTGCAGATTGTCGGACGTGTACGCGATCCGCTTCGGCAGGACGCGGCTCAGCAGATTGCAGTTCGCGTACGTCATCGTCAGCGTCGCCGGCCGGGCGAACTGCAGCCCTTCGGGGGCGAAGCGTACCGAGTTGACGGTATCGGGCAACTGCTCTCCCGAGATCTGCACCGGCCGGGCGAGGGCGCCCGCGGGCACCTGCAGCGTGTACTGGCCGATCTGCATGCGGCCGCCCGCAGGACCGATCACCGCGCTGCTCTTTGCATCGGGCAGCGGCGTGCAGCGAAGCAGCCCGAGCTTGCCGACAAGGCCGGTCGTGGTGCTCACCACACCCGAGACGAGTTCGCCGGAGACTGGCGGGGTGGGGGTGACCGAAACGCCCGTCGGACTGCTGTCGGGACGGCAGCTCCACACCGTCACGGCGAGCAGAGCGGCGAAGGGAAGTGCGAGCAGAACGCGCGAGGACCGCATATCACTCCTGTACTGAACAAGTAATTGTCAAAAAACCGACAAATCTCATGGGCAATGATGGTGCCAATCATTAGGGGTTCCCCTGGTGACTGAGGGCACACAGCCGGCGTGAGCGGCTCGGGGAGACGTCTCAGAGTGGGTCGCGACGATTCGCCGGTCTGCGGCATGCGAGCGACAACTGAACGAGGTATGGAGGGAGCGCGACAGCCAAATTCGCGAGCGAGGACGATGGGCACGGGGGGAGTGTGACGGCAGTTACACTCCCCGCGCCTTGGGATCGAGGGCGTCCCGCAGCGCGTCGCCGGTCGCGTTCAACGCCATGACCGCCAGGGCAATGGCCAGTCCTGGGAATAGCGTCGTCCACGGCGCCGTGCCGAGCTGATCCCGGCCGTCAGCGATCATATTGCCCCAGCTGGGATGCGGCGGCTGGATACCGGCGCCGAGGAACGACAGCCCCGCTTCGAGCAGCATCATATTGCCGATGCCGAGCGCCGCCGAAACAATGAGGGCGGCAGCGCTGTTGGGCAGCACGTGCCGCAGCACGATCCACCAAGGGCGGGCGCCGAGTGCCCGCACGGCATCGGTGTACGGTCGCTCCCGCACGCTCATCACCTCGGCGCGAACGATCCGGCTCGTCGTGAACCACCCCGTGAACCCCAGTAGCATGATGAGCGCTGTGAGGCCGAGTTTCCCCCACAGGGCGATCCCTGCGAGCACGAGGAAGATGCGTGGGATCGACAGCCCGATATCCACGCAGCGCATCAACAGCGCGTCGGTCCAGCCGCGAAAATAACCGGCCGCCGCGCCGACGAGCCCTCCCAGAGTCACCGCCACGAGCATCCCGAGCGTCCCGACGCCGAGCGACACGCGGGCGCCGTAGGCAAACCGGCTCCACACATCGCGCCCGATGAAGTCGGTGCCCAACGGATGCAGCCACGTCGGGGGGTGATCCTGCAGCGTGAGGATCTGCTGGTACGGCGCGAAGGCAGTCACGAGCGGGGCGCACAGCGCGACGGTCGCCAGGAAGACGAGCACCACCATGCCTCTCGTCGCACCCGGGTGACGGAAAAACCGTTGCCCCCCGTCGCCCCAGGGACGGCGGCGACACCACGCCACGACCGCCCACGTCCAGACGGCGATGGCGATCAACGCGGCGGTCGTCGCGACCGTCACGCGGTGAGCCGCACCCGCGGGTCCGCGGCAGCGGTGAGCAGATCGGCGATGAGGCTGCCCAGAACGACGGCGCACGTCGCCAGCAGCGTGGTTCCCAGCACCAGTGGATAATCGCGCGCGCTGATCGCGTCGGTCGCGAGCTTGCCGAGCCCGGGCCAGGAGAACACCGTCTCGATCAAGACGGCCCCCGTCAACAGAAATGGCAGCGCGACCCCGGCGAGTGAAATCACGGGCAGCAGCGCGTCGCGCCAGGCGTGGCGAACGAGCACCGCCGGCTCGGCGAGCCCTTTCGCGCGGGCGGTGCGAACATAGTCGTGGCCCAGAGCCTCGAGCAGGGCGGCGCGCTGGAATCGCGCCGTGCCCCCCGCGCCCACGAGTCCCAGCGTCAGCGCGGGCAACGCGAGGTGGTGCAGCCGATCTCCGAGCCGTCCCAGCAGCGAGAGTGATGCGTGCAGCGCGGGATCGGTCGTGCCCGCGGTGGGGAACCAACCGAGCCAGAGTCCACACACGAGCTGCAACACGAGCGCGAGCCAGAACGTGGGGAGCGAGTAGAAGAAGAGGGTGACGTTGGCCAGGGCGACATCCGACCGGCGCCGGGCGCGCGCCGCCTGGAACAGGCCGATCAGGATGCCAAGCGTAAAGTCGATCACGAGGGCGGCGGAGGTGAGCAGCAGCGTGTTGGGAACGGCACCGGCGATCAGCTGGGCAACGGGACGTCGCTTGCTGAACGATTCTCCCATCTCGCCGCGCGCCAGTGCGCCGAAATAGCGCACGTACTGCACTCCGAGCGGCTGGTCGAGCCCGAAGCTGTGCCGCAGCCGGGCAACGACCTCAGGATTCAAAGGACGCTCGTCGGGCGGCAGGAACGGCCGTCCCGGCGCCAGGTGAATGGCGAAGAAGGCCAGCGAGACGGTGACGAAGACGATGGCGAGGCCGGCGGCGATCCGCCGCAGGAGCCAGGCCCGCACTCAGCGCCCCGCGCGATCCCGCTCGATCAGCTGATTGGGGGGAATGCGCCAGGTCCGCACCAGGCCCCACCAGGAATCCGGCTGAATGCGGACATCCGCGACGCGACGGTTCACCGCGGCGATATTGTCCAGGGCGTACAGGATGATGCAGGGCGGATCCTGGGCCAGGGCATCGAACGCCGACTCCCATGCCGTCTGCGCCGCATCGCGGGTCAGAGCTGCGGAAGCCGTCCTCACCAACGCGTCGAAGCGGTCGTTGGCGTAGCGCCCCCAGTTCGTCGGCCCGGTCCGTCCCCACAGCGCGGCGACGGAGGACGACGGTGTCGGGTCGGTCTGGATCGACTCCAGCGTCGCGTCGAACTTCCCCGATTCGAGCAGCTGCTGCAGCGTGGCGTTGTCGACCTGGTCGATCACGACGGCGACGCCGAGCCGCCGGTATTGCTCCTGCAACAGCTGCGCGTATTGCACCCGGGTCGGGCTGGACGAGGGAACCGCGAGGTGGAAGCTCGGGTGTCGGCCGCGCAGCAGCCGCGCCGCTTCGAGGGTGTCGAACGACGCCGGGGTGAGTTTCGACTTCCACAGCCACGACCACAATTGCGGCATCGGTCCAGGCGGGATTTTGGCGTGGCCCGAGAAGACCGCCTCGACCATCTGTGGGCGATCGGCGCCGAGGACGAGTGCGCGGCGCAGCTGCGGATCGGCAAAAACCGGATGCGGTTTGGACCGATCCCCGTTCGCCCGCATGTTGAAGCGCACGAAATTGTAGGTCGAGCCGGCATAGGAGTACAGCGTCAGGGCTGTGTCGGCTTTCGCCTTTGCGATGTTGACGGGGGTGACGAGCACCTCGACCGCATCGGCCTCTCCCGACAACACCATGGTGACGGCGTTGTTGAGATTCCCCGCGATTCGCCAGATCAACCGCCGCAGATGCGGCCGCCCGAGGAAATAGGTGGAGTCCGCCGCCAGCTCGATGCTCTGGCCCGGCGTCCAGCTGGCCAGGCGATAGGGGCCGGCTCCGACCGGGGCGCGGCCGAACGGCGCGGTCTGCCACGTGGCGCGCGGCACGTTGCGCAGCAGGTGCGCCGGAAGAATGCGCATGTGATAGGTGGCGTCGTAGAACATTTCGGGATAGCGGTCCCGAAACTTGAAGACGACGGTCTCGGAATCGGTGGCCGCCACCGATGCGATGTGATCGAGGGCCGTCCGGTCCTGCGAGCCGACGAGGGTGTCCCGATAGGCGTCGAAGGTGAAAGCCACGTCGGCCGCGGTCACCGACGGCCCGTCCTGCCACCGGGCACGCGGATCGAGGTGGAAGGTCAGCGTCAGCGGGTCGGTCCACTCCCAGCGGTGGGCCAGCTCGGGCGTGAAGCTGGAGTCGCCGAACGTCCCGCCGTCGGGACCGATCTCGGCGAGCTTCAGGAAGATCTGATCGAATACGTCGCGCTCGACCGCCATCGTGGACACGGCCGGCAAGAGCGACGTCGGCTCGCCGGACGCTGCGAAGACGACGGTGCCGCAGTACTCGTTGGTACACCCTCCGCGGCCGCCGCAGCCGGTGAAGGCGAGGAGAGCCACGGGAAGCCAGGTGACGGCACGACGCGACACCGCGAGCGCAGGGTTCATGGCCCGTAAGATTTCACTGCGCGTCTAGCGGCGCCAGGTCCAGGAGGGGTCGGAGAAGACGGTAGGGGACGGTAGAGGACGGTAGGGGACGGCAGAGGTGAATCCTGGCGACCAAATGCTCACGATGGCGTCGACGACCTCCTCGAACGTGACTGCTCGACCGAGAATCTCGGACAATGAAGTCGCAAAGCTGACGGCTGAGGGCTGACGGCTGACGGCGCTTATTACGTCCTGCGACCCTCCCAGCAGAATCGAGCCGTGCTGCAGAAACGCGGATTCCAGTCGCACCTGCGCAGAGCCGACCACCTTGCGCCCTTGTACCGTGACTTCCCCGCCGACTGGCGACGCAAAGCAGGCGCCGGCGCCGAGCCCCAAGGGATGGCCGTTCTTCGGAGCGAGCTGGGCCGCGATGCCGAGCGTCCGGAGCGCGGCGGCGAGACGCTCGTGAATGGCGCAGTAGCTCTGTTGCAGCGACCCGAATACGGCGATCGGCGCGGCGACTGCATACGTGACTTCCTGCTCGTGCCAAACGGCGCGGCCACCGGTGGGGCGGCGCACCACGTCCCACCCGCGCCGCTCGATCTCGGCGCGATCGTAGCGCGTCAGCGCGGGCTCATTGCGGCCGAACGACAGACAGGCGGGCGACCAGCGGTACAACCGCAGAGTCGGCTGTCCGGTGCGAGCGGCGTCTCCGAGCAGCTCGACGTCGAGCGCCATGTTCGATGCGCCGGGGCGGCCCGTTGCGTCGATCATCACCTGCCAATGCATGGCGCGCCTCCGAGGGACCACGTAACATAGGCAACCAATGCGCGTGTCGCCGCTGCTCGCCGCTCTACTGCCCGCGGCTCGTCTGCATGCGGTCCAATGCCCCAACGGGTCGCCGCCGCCGTGTGCACGGCCGACGACCATCGCGCCCGACCCCGGCCGCATCGCCGTGTTTCCATTTCACGTCACGACCACCGACTCCCTGTTGGGCGAGGGAGTGGCGGAGCTCGTTGCGGAAGAGCTGACTGGGGAAGGCGGTCCGCGGGCCGTGCACATGGGATCGGCGCTGCGCACCTGGCGGCGCGCGGGCGGCGGGTTGCGCACCCCACTCGATCATGCGGCCGAGATGCGGGCGGCCAGGGATCTCGGCGCGGGACTCGTGCTGGAGGGGAGCGTCGTCGGGCTGGGCCAGCGGCTGACGCTCAGCGCGCAACTGGTGTCCGTCCCATCGGGAACGGTGCGCCGGGCGGCACCGGTCTCGGGTGTCTCGGACAGCCTCCCGAGCCTGATCCAGCAGCTCACGGCGTCGGTGCTGGTGGCGAGCGGAGCGCCGCCGCGGGAGGTTCCGCTGCGGCTCAGCGATTCCCCCGCGGCCGTCCGCGCCTACATCGAGGGAATGGCGCAGTTCCGCAGCGGGCGCTTTACCGCCGCGGCAGAGGCATTCGATCGGGCGATCGCGTACGACTCGCTGTTCGTGCGTGCATCGTTCATGCGCTGGCTGACCGCCACCTGGGGGCCGGGGTTCGGGTCGGAGGCCCAACGGCTCGCGGGGCAGCGCGCTCGACGGTATCGAGCCGCGCTCTCGTCCGCGGACCAGGTCGTGCTGGATGCCGCGTTCGGCAACCTCCAGGCCAAAGAACGGGCAGCCGTGGCTGCGCCGGAATCCCCGGAGGTCCTGTACTTCCTCGGCGACTACCTGTATCACCGCGCGCCCGCATTGGGGTGGGACTCGTCGCTCGCACGCGCACGCATCGCCTTCGAGCGCTCCGCCGCCTTGGATAGTCAGACGACCGTCTTGCACCACCTGATGGAGATCGCGATCTGGACGCGCGACTCCGCGCTGCTGCGCCGCGCCTGGTCTGGATACGACCGCGTCGTGCACGGGGCCGACGTGGACTTTGGATGGCTCGTTGCAGAGCGACTCGGGGACGCCCGCCTCAAGACGGATCTGCGCCGGCGCAGTTGGCCCGTCGGGACGGAAGATGACTTCGTGCGGGTGTTCGGCTGGCTGTCGACGGGGACCGCTCTCCCGCCCGCGACGCTCGAAGAGCTGAACACGCGTATCGGCCGCGCCGTCGTTCCGCAGCTCCAGGGTCAGCTCAAGGTCATGCATGTGTACGCGCTCACTGTCCAGGGTCGCATAGCGGCCGCCGCGCGTGCCGCGCAGGCAGGTTTGCCGGACGACGCGCCCACGCTGGAAGGGATCAGCCCGGACCTGTGGCTCGCCGCGTCGTCACTGATTGGCTCAGTTCCGAGATCGGAGGGGAACGCCGCAGTCGCTCGACTACGCGCCGCACGGTCGGTTGACCCCGATCGCGACGCTCGCGCGACGTGTATGGTCCGCCTGTGGGATGCGGTGGTGCGGGACTCGGTCGGCGTCCCGGACAGCGTCCTCCGCGCCCATGATCAGGAAGCGTGCGCCGCCATTCTGGAATTTCTGTCCGCCCCGGCGGAGGACCGTGTTGCTCGACTCGCCGTCGCGGATTCCATCGTGCGCCGGACCGGCGACGCCGTGTTCGCGTGGTCTGGGCTGGGTGAACTCATCTTGGCTCGCTACTGGGAGGCGGCCGGGAAACCGGCCAGGGGACTTGGGCTTTTGCACACACGGCTACTGGGTTTGCCCAACTGGTCGCTCGCCGAGAGTTATCGCACCGAAGGACGTCTCGCCGCGGCCGTGGGCGATACCACCGCGGCGATCCGGGTGTATCGGGAGTACCTCGATCTCCGTCGCTACGCAGATTCGCTCCTCGTGCCGCAACGCGACAGCGTGGCCGTCGAGCTGGCCCGGCTCGAAGTGTCTAAGCGGTGAACGACCCGGACATCTCGCTCGTCATTCCGGCGTACAACGAAGCGCGCTTTCTCCCTCGGCTCCTGCTCTCCCTTGCCGCGGCGCGGGATCGATACGCCGCACTCGGCGGCGCCGTCGAGATCGTCGTGGCTGACAATCAATCGACCGACGACACCGCCGCAATCGCGGCCGCGGCCGGGGCGCGCGTCACCCCCGTCGAGCAACGCAGCATCGCCGCGGCGCGCAACGGCGGCGCTGCCGCGTCCCGCGGCTGCATCCTCTCGTTCCTCGACGCCGATACGGTACGCATTCACCCTGAGACGTTCGCGGCGATCGCCACCGCCCTCGACGATCCGCGCTGTGTCGGCGGGGCGACGGGATGTACGCTCGAGCGGTGGTCGGTGGGGTTGGCGGCGACCTACGCCATGATGGTGCCGCTGGTTTGGGCGACGCGTTTCGATACCGGCCTCGTGTTCTGCCGGCGGGCGGACTTCGTCCGGGTGGGCGGCTATCCCGAAGAGCTGCGGCTGGCCGAAGACGTCGCCTTCCTGTGGCGCCTGCGGCGGCTCGGCAAGCAGCGAGGGCAGCGGCTGCACCGGCTGCGCCGATTCAAGGTCGTGGCGTCGACACGGAAGTTCGACGAGCACGGCGACTGGCACTACTTCGGCTTCCTGGCTCGCGCACCGGCGCTGCTGTTCGGCGCGCGGTTCGACGCCCTCGCCGATCGGTACTGGTACCGGCCTGACCGTTAGCGATCAGACCGTCGCGTA
>DATFTG010000033.1:0-8716 GCA_035262265.1 Gemmatimonadales bacterium | reverse complement strand
GGGACTCACATGGGGGCTCACGAGCACGCGCGGATGGGCCCACAGCGGGTGGTCCGGCGGCAAGGGCTCGGTGGCGAAGACGTCGAGAGCGGCGCCGCGCAGCGCCTGGCGGTCGAGCAGGTCGAGCAGCGCGTCGCTGTCGAGCAGGGCGCCACGCGAGACGTTGACGACGGTCGCCCCGGGGGGCAGCCGCTCGAGCACGGCGCGACTGACGGCGCCGTCGGTGCCGTTGGTGCGCGGCGCGGCGATGACCAGCACGTCGCTCTCGGCAGCCAGGCGTTCCAGGTCCCCGGGACCGCCGACCCACGCGACGCCGGGCGGCCCGCCCGCCGCGGGGTGCCGCCGCACGCCGGCGGCCCGCATGCCGAGCGCCAGCGCCCGCCGCGCCACCGCGCTGCCGATCCCGCCCAGACCGAAGATGCCGACGCGCAGCCGGGCGAGCTCCCGGACCGGCACCGTGCGGTCGCCGAACACGTCTTGCGACCAGCGCCGCTCCGCCTGCGCTCGCACCAGGACGTCGAACGAGCGGGCGAAGTGGGCGATTGCGGCCAGCACCCAGTCGGCGATCGGCTCGGCGTGGATCCCGGCGGAATTGGTGAGGACGATGCGCGACCCGCGCAGCCGGTCGATGGCCGAGCCGACGCCGGCGGTGCAGGTGTGCGCCCAGCGCAGCGCGTCCCGAGCCGCGTCGACCACGGCCGGCGGCAGACCGAACCCGAGATAGATCTCGGCGCCGTGCGCCGCCGCGACCGCCTCCGGAGATCCGCCGCTGCCATCGCCGTCGGAGTTGATGGGTGCCGCGACCTCGACCACCTCCCAATCCCCCGCGACCGCGGCACGGATCGCCGTGACGACCTCTGGCGTGACGCGCCAGACCGGTCGCTTGGCCTGCAGGTCGACGACGAGACGGCGGCTCACTCTCCGGTGGAAACGGTGCGGACGAGCGGGTGATGCAGCATGGCGAGCTTCGCCTGATCGTGCAGCCGCTTGGGCCCGCGAAGATCGAATTCGCAGACCAAATCGACGTTTTCGCGCCGCGATTCGACGCGCGAGACGGTCAGCCCCGAGCGCCGCAGCAGTGTTTCCAGCTCTTCCACGGTGCCGACGTCGGCCTTCGCGTGCACGAGCAGGTGACTGCTAGTGGCACGACGGGCGATATAGGTCTCGATGTAACCGAGCCCGGCGAGAATGAGCATGACGAGAACCGTGGTGCCGATCGCATCGGTGTACGCGCCGGCGCCGAGCGCCATGCCGATCGCGGCGACCACCCAGATCGTGGCGGCGCTCGTCAATCCGGTGATCGAGCCCCGCGCGTGCAGGATCGTCCCCGCCCCGATGAATCCGACGCCGGGCAGAATCTGGGCCGCCACCCGGGCGGGATCGCCACGCCCCCCCGACAGCTTGTAGGACAACACGGTAAAGAGCGTCGCCCCGACGCAGATGAGGATGTTGGTGCGCAGCCCCGCCGGTTTTCCCGCGAGCTCCCGTTCCAGACCGATGGCGCCGCCCAGCAGCGTCGCCAGCACGACCTGGAGCCACAGCTCGAGACGGAGGACCTGGACCATGGTGGTGGTCGACATCAGTCCTCCTCCGGGGAAAGAAACCCCATGCGGCGCCGCACCTCGCGCATCGTGCGCTGCGCGATCACCCGGGCTCGCTCGGCGCCGGTACGCAGCGTCGCCCTGACGCCGGCGGGATCGGCCTGCAACGCCGCCGCGCGCTCGCGGATCGGCGCCAGCTCGGCTATGATGTGGTCCGCGAGGACGCGTTTGCAGTCGAGACAGCCCCAGCCGGCGGTGCGGCATTTCTGCGCGACATCCGCCTGCACCGCGGGCGGCGAGAACCCCTGATGGATCGTGTAGATGTTGCAGATGTCCGGGTTCCCCGGATCCTTGCGCGTCTTGCGAGCGGGGTCGGTCGCGGCGGGGCGCAGCTTTTCCCAGATCGATTCGGGTGACTCGAGCAGCCCGATCGTGTTGCCGAGACTCTTCGACATCTTGGCGCGCCCATCGAGACCGAGCACCCGTTTGGTCGCGGTGAGCTGCGCCTCGGGCTCCGGGAAGAGCTCGCCGTAGCGGTGATTCCAGCGCCGCGCGATCTCGCGCATCAGCTCGAGGTGCTGCAGCTGGTCTTCGCCGACAGGCACCAGCGTCGCGAGATACAGCAGCACGTCCGCGGACTGCAGGATCGGGTAGCTCAGGATCCCCGCCTGCACGCTTTCCTGGCGCTGGGCCTTATCCTTGTACTGGGTCTGCCGTTCCAGCTCGCCCAGGGGCGTCACGGTGGTGAGAATCCAGCTCAGCTCCGGGTGCTCCCGCACGTGCGACTGCACGAAGAGGATGGTCTTGGCAGGATCGATTCCGGCCGCCAGGAGCCCCACCGCCATATCGTGCGTGCGCTGGGCCAGCTCGGCGGGCTCGTAGGGTTGCGTGATCGCGTGCAGGTCGACGATGCAGATCAGGCTCTCGTGCTGGTGCTGCAGGCGAACCCAGTTCTTGACGGCGCCGAGGTAGTTGCCGATATGCAGTTCGCCCGAGGGCTGGATGCCGCTGAACACGCGCGCCATGGGGTCACAACCTAAGAGGCGGAGGGGAATCGTCGCAAGGTGCGAGCGCTCAAGGACTTAGTCGACATCGCGGAACGGGCGGCAGAGCGCGCGGCGAACCTCGTGCGGGCCGCACGGCCGCCTGAAGCCGTCCGCTGGACCGAGAAATCGCGGCACGACTTCGCCACACAAGTCGACCGCGAGTCGGAGGAGCTGATCGCGGAGACGCTCACCGGGATGCTGCCGGGCTCGATCGTCGTCGGAGAAGAGCTGTCGCCCAACGCCGAGTACCGCGGCGAGATCGTGTGGCTCGTCGATCCACTCGATGGCACGACGAATTTCCTGCACGGCTACCCGCAGTACGCGATCTCGATCGGAGCCCTCGTGGACGGCGTGCTCAGCGTCGGCGTGGTGCACGACGTCACGCGCGATCTGTCCTACCGCGCGGCCCGCGGCCTCGGCGCCTGGTCGGGCGGCCAGCGGTTGACGATCTCCGGGCTCACCGACCCGCGACGCGCGCTCGTGGGAACGGGATTCCCTTTCAAGGAGCTGCACCGGCTGGACGAGTACCTGCGCCAGTTCGCGGCGGTGTGCCGGACGACGAGCGGGATCCGGCGCGCCGGAGCCGCCGCACTCGATCTCGCCGACGTCGCCGCGGGCCGCTTCGACGCCTTCTGGGAGCTGACGCTCGCCCCCTGGGACATCGCGGCGGGGATCATGCTGGTGCGTGAGGCGGGTGGTGTGGTCACGACGGTGACGGGTAGCGACGACATGCTGCGCGACGGGTCGGTGGTGGCGGCCAACGCGCACCTGCATCGCTGGCTGATCGACCTGCTCAACGGTGCCTGACGCGTGACGACACCCCGCAAGGTCATCGTCCATATCGGCGCGAGCGCGGATGGGTACATCGCGCGCCCCGACGGGGACCTCGAATGGTTGACGTCCCGCCCTGCTCCGCCCGGGTTCTACGGCATGAACGCTTTCATGAAGTCGATCGACACGAAGCTCCTGGGCCGGAAGACCTACGAGGCGAGCTTGCGTCTCGGAGCGAAGTTCGGAGGGAAAGGCCGGACCATCGTCTTCTCGCGCCATGCGCCGCCGGCCGACGCCCCGTCGGGGGTGGAGTTCGTAAGCGAGGCGATCGGCCCGTTCATGAGCCGTCTGCGCGAGGAACCGGGCAAGGATATCTGGCTGATGGGAGGCGGTGACCTCATCGCCTCGTTTCTGGACGCGCAGGCGATCGATGAATTCGTCGTCAGTATGGCTCCGGTCTTCATCGGAGACGGTATTCCGTTGATCGCACGACGTCACCGCCATGTGCCGCTGGAGTTGATCTCCAGTGAACGCTTCGAGGATGGCCTGGTGCAGCTGCGGTACCGTCTACAGAGCCGTTAACGCCTACTTGCCCGAGGACCTGATGCCGTCGCCGCTCGTCGAGTGCGTACCCAACTTCTCCGAAGGTCGGAACCAGCAGACGATCGACGCGCTGCGCGCCGCGCTCACTGGCGTGCCCGGCGTGCGCCTGCTCGACGTCCAGTCGGATGCCGCACACCACCGGTCGGTCTTCACGCTGGTGGCCCCGCCCGCCGCCGCCGCGGAAGCGGCATTTCGCGCGGTAACGGTGGCGCGCGAGCGTATCGACCTGACCCGGCATTCCGGAGAGCACCCCCGCATGGGGGCGACCGACGTCGTGCCGTTCATCCCGGTGCGCGACGTGACGATGGAGGAGTGCGTCGCGCTCGCGCGCCAACTCGCCGAGCGCGTGGGGCGGGAGCTCGAGATTCCGGTCTATCTCTACGCGCGCGCCGCCGCGCGGCCGGAGCGGGAGCGGCTCCCCGACGTGCGCAAGGGTGAATTCGAGGGGTTGCGCGAGCGCGTCGGCGCCGATGCAGCCGCCGATCCCGATTTCGGGCCGCGCCGCATCCATCCGACGGCCGGGGCCACAGCCATCGGCGCGCGGCCGTTTCTCGTCGCCTACAACATCTACCTCGCCTCGTCCGACGTCGCGATCGCCAAGGAGATCGCCAAGAAGATCCGGACGTCGAGCGGCGGGCTCCCCGCCGTGCAGGCGAGCGGCTTCGACGTCGGCGGACGGGCGCAGGTGTCGATGAACCTGCTCGACATCGACATCACGTCGCCGGCGTCGGTATTCACCGCGGTCCGCGATCTCGCGGCCGGGCGCGGCGTCGCGATCGAGCGCAGCGAGATCGTCGGCCTGATCCCCGAGCGCGGTATCCTCGGCGCCGGAACGGATTTCCTGCAGCTCCCCGATGCCGCCGATCATCTGCTCGAAGCGAAGATCCGCGCCGCCGAAGGCCCCACCCTCGACGGATGGTTGGAGGAGCTCGCCGGTTCGAATCCGGTCCCGGGAGGCGGCAGCGCCGCCGCGCTGGCGGGCTCGCTCGCCGGCGCGCTGGTCGCGATGGTGGCCCGCCTCACGATCGGCCGGAAGGCCTACGCCGCCGTGGACGAGCGGGCGCGCGCCATCCTCGGGGAAGCGGACGTGCTGCGCGGCGAGCTGCGCCGCCTCGTGGACGACGACGCCGCGGCGTACACCCGCGTCAGCGCCGCGTACAAGATCCCCAAGGACGATCCCGCGCGCGGCGCCGCCATCGACGCCGCGCTGCTCGGCGCCGCCATCACCCCTCTCGACGTGGCCCGCCGGGCTGCTCGGCTCGGCGAGCTGGCCCGCGAGATCGGGACGATCGGCAACAAGAACGCCCGCTCCGATGCGAAGGTGGCCGAGGAGATGGCGCGTACCGCCGTCATCGGGGCGGTTGAAAACGTGCGCGTGAATGTGACGTCGATGTCGAACGAGCAAGCAGGAACGGCACTGCTTAAAGAAGCAGAGAACCTTCACTACTAGTATTGCACTTACTTAGTCAGTATCCGCGCCTGCTCTCCGTTTTCTCCTATCGCAACCGTGTGCTCGAAGTGCGCCGACAACGACCCGTCCACCGTGACGACGGTCCACTTGTCGGCCAGCGTGCGGATCTCGGCGCCGCCGACGTTCACCATCGGCTCGATCGCGATCGTCATCCCGGGCACGAGGCGGGCGCCGCGCTTCGGCTTTCCGAAGTTGGGGACCTGCGGCTCCTCGTGGAACGCCGAGCCGATCCCGTGTCCCACCATCTCGCGGACCACCGAGTACCCGGCGCTCTCCGCGACCTGTTGCACCGCATGTCCGATGTCGCCCACATGATTTCCTGCCTTCGCCTGAGCGATCCCGGCGGCGAGCGCATCCTTCGTCACCTGCAGCAGCCGCTGCGACTCGGGTGGCACGGCGCCGACGGGGTACGTCGCCGCCGAGTCGGCGTGCAGTCCTTCCAGCTGGACCCCGACATCGACGCTGATCAAATCGCCTTCCTTCAGGACCCGTTTCGCCGACGGGATGCCGTGCACCACCTCGGAGTTGATCGACGTGCACAGCGTCGCGGGAAAGTCGTACAATCCCTTGAACGAGGGGCGCGCCCCGGGATGGCTGCGGATAAATTCCTCCGCCTGGCGGTCGAGCTCCTTGGTCGACACCCCCGGGCGCGCCGAGCGCTCCATCAGCGCCAGCGTGTCGGCCACGATCTTCCCGGCCGCCGCCATGGTGTCGATTTCCCGGGGTGACTTGAGGGTGATCATCGTCCCAGCACGCGCTTGATCTCTTCCGCGATCGCGTCCACTTCCCCGACTCCGGGCACGCGATGCACGATGCCCCGCTGCGCGTAGTGCGCCACCAGCGGCGCGGTATCCTTCTGGTAGACGACGAGCCGCGTCCGGATCGCCTCCGGCGCGTCATCGGTCCGGCCCTCGTGCAGCGCGCGGCCGCGCAGCCGCTCCACCAGCTCATCCTCCGGGACGTCGAGCAGCAACACATGGGTGAGGCGCTTGCCGCGCTGCGCCAGCGTCTTGTCGACCAGCTCCGCCTGCGCGGCGGTGCGTGGGAAGCCGTCGAAGATCGCGCCTTCCTGCGCTTCGGGCTTCGCGAGCTCGGCCTTGATGAGGTCGGCGATCACGTTGTCGGGAACGAGCTTGCCGGCGTCGTAGAAGCGCTTCGCTTCCTTGCCGAGCGACGAGCCGTCCTTCATGGCGGCGCGGAGGATGTCCCCGGTGGCGATCTTGGGGATGCAGAGCCGGCGCGCCGCGATCAGGCCCTGGGTGCCCTTGCCAGACCCTGGCGCGCCGAGAAACAGGATGAACACCGGGGAAATCGGCCTTAGCGCGGCCGGCCGCGGAACTTGATGCGGCCTTCTTTCATGAAGCCGTCGTAGTGCCGCAGCAGCAGATGTTGCTGCACCTGCTGCACCGTATCGAGCGCGACGCCGACGACGATGAGCAGGGCGGTGCCGCCGAAACCGAACGGCATGTTCAGCACGTTGCCGACGATGATCGGCAGCAGCGCCACGACGGTGAGGAAGATGGCGCCGGGCAGCGTGATGCGGGACAGCACTTCGTCGATGTAGTCGGCCGTCGCGGCCCCGGGCTTCACGCCGGGAATGAAGCCACCCTGCTTCTTCAGCGTCTCCGCGACGTCGACGGGGTTGAAGATGATCGACGTGTAGAAGTAGGCGAAGAAGACGATCAACAGAAACAGCGCGCCCAGATACACCCACGACGTGACCGAGAAGTAGCTGGCGAACTGCTTCAGCCAGGGCACATTGCTGAACTGCGCCAGCGTTCCCGGCACGATGATGAGCGACTGCGCGAAGATGATCGGCATCACGCCGGAGGCGTTGATCTTCAGCGGGATGTAGGTCTTGCGCCCTTCCGCGATGCGCCCGCGGCCCATCACCTTGCGGGGGATCTGAATCGGGATGCGGCGCGTCGCCACGGTCACCGCCACCGTCCCCGCCACGACGAACACCATCATGAGGAGGATGAACGCCAGGACGCCGATGCGCAGCGACCCGGCCGACAGCGCTTCGAAAGTGCGGATCGTTTCCGGCCAGATCCGCTCCACGATCGAGAAGAAGATCATGAGGCTCTGGCCGTTCCCCAGCCCGCGCTCGGTGATCTGCTCCGCGAGCCACATGACGAACACACCGCCGGTGGTGAGCGTCAGCACCGTGGTCAATCGGAATCCGAAGCCCGGATCGGCGACGGCGCCGGGGATCTGCGTCTCGACGAACAGGGCGTAGCCGTAGGCCTGGAACAGGCAGAGCACGACGGTGAGGTAGCGGGTCCACTGTGTCAGCGTTTTCCGGCCTTCCTCATCGCGCTGCATTTTCTCGATGATGGGGAACACCGGTCCGGCGAGCTGGAACACGATGCTCGCCGAGATGTAGGGCATGATCCCGAGCGCGAAGACGCTCGCCCGCCCCAGCGCGCCGCCGGAGAAGAGGTCATAGAGACCGAACAGCGTGCTGCGGGATTGGTTGGCGTAATCCGCCAACGCCTGGAGGTTGACGCCGGGGGTCGCGATGTGCGCCCCGATGCGATAGACGAGCAGGCAGAGGAGCGTGAAGAGGATCTTCTCCTTCAGCTCCGGCACCTTGAACAGATTGGGAATCTTGGGGGCGGTCACGCGCCGACTCCTTCGATGACGCCTCCCGCCGCCTCGATCTTCTGACGCGCCGAGCCGGACACCCCGACGCCTTTGACCACGAAGCGGCGGTTCACGTCACCCATGCCGAGCAGTTTGATCGGGGTATCGGGGCGGCGAACCAGCCCCGCCCCGAACAGCGTCTCCGGCGTCACCTCGGCGCCCTCGGCGAGCAGCCCGAGATGGCGCACATTCACGACCTGCGCATCCTGCTTGAACGGATTGGTGAACCCGCGCTTCGGAATGCGGCGGATCAGCGGCATCTGCCCGCCCTCGAAGCCGGGCCGACGGCCGCCGCCCGAGCGGGCCTTCTCACCCTTGTTGCCTCGTCCCGACGTCTTCCCGATGCCCGACCCCGGACCCCGGCCGACGCGCAGGCGCGGCCGCGTCGATCCGGCGGGCGGACGCAACAGACCCAGCGTCAGTTGGACGACCTGCTCCTCCGTCCGCGCCTTCGCCTTAGGCGCCGCCTTGGCCCGCGGCTTCGCCTTCGCTTTGGCTTTCGCCTTCGGCTTTGCCTTCGCCTTCGCTTTCGCCTTGGCCATCGCCTACCCCTTCACCGGCGTCACCTGCACGAGGTGACGCACCTGATACAGCATCCCGCGCAACGCGGGGTGATCGTCGTGGACCACCACGTCCTG
>DATFTG010000032.1:0-2672 GCA_035262265.1 Gemmatimonadales bacterium | reverse complement strand
CGGATCGTTCGCCGATTGCCGGGGTTCGAGCGCCGGCGCTGTCGCGCGCGGGGTCGGCCGCGAGTCCTGCCTGTTCACTGCGGCTGCTGCCTGAGCCATCGCCTTCTCCTTCTCCTCGGTTGATGACTCCGCAGCGTATCGGCGCAGCGCCGGCGGCATTCCTAAATGATGCGTAAGGGAATCCTAAGAATTCCTTAATGCGGGAGAAGCCCTATCACGATCGGCTGGCATGCCGCAGCCCTTGGTGAGCGCGATCAACCGGCTTATCCTTGGCTGCCGGGCGGCCAAAGGGGACGTCCCGGCAGCAGGCACAAGGAGGCATTCCGTGTCGACTTTCCGGAACTGGAGCAAGGGGGTCATCGTGTCCGCAGCAATTTCGCTCACCGCCGGGACGCCGGCGGCGGCCGCGACCTTTGTCTACGTATCGAACGCGGAAGACGGGGACATCGGCACCTACCGGTTGCTCGATTCGGGTGAGCTGCAGCCGGGCGCGCGCACCAAGGCGGCGAGCATCGTGATGCCGATGGCGGTCAGCCCCGACCGGCGCTTTCTCTACGCGGCGTCCCGGTCCAAGCCTTTCACCGTGCACACCTACTCGATCGACCCGGGCACCGGCGCATTGAAGCCGCTCTCGACGGCGCCGCTCGCGGAGAGCTTTCCCTACATCGCGCTCGACAAGACGGGCCGCTTCCTGCTCAGCGCGTCCTATGGCGGCCATCTCGTGAGCGTCAACGCGGTCGGAGCGGACGGGCGCGTTTCCCCCGAGCCCTTGCAGGTGCTGCACACGGGGCGGAACGCTCACTCGATCCTCACGGACAATACGAACCGGTTCGTTTACGTCCCGCATCTGGGCACCGACCAGATCTTCCAGTTTGTTTTCGACCCGCAGTCGGGACGGCTGACGTCGAACACCCCGCCCGTGGTCCAGATGAAGCCGATGACCGGCCCGCGCCACTTCATCGTCTCGTCCGACAACAGGTTCGTCTATCTCCTCAACGAGTTGGTCGGGACGGTGACGACGCTTTCGCTCGATGCCAAGACCGGGCTCTTGACCGAAGTGAGCTCGGCGTCCGCGCTGCCCCCCGATACGAAGCTCGTGCCGGGCGCGCCGCGCGGGGCCGTGGGTGCGCCCGGTGCGCCGCCGCGCAATACCGACAACGATATCTGGGCCGCCGACCTCCACCTCACGCCGAACGGCAAGTTCCTGTATGCCTCGGAGCGGACCAGCAGCACGCTCGCGGCGTTCAGCGTCAATCCGGCGACCGGGCAGCTCACCTATCTCGGGAGCACGCCGACCGAGAAGCAGCCGCGCGGATTTGCGATCGATCCCAAGGGCAGGTTCGTGATTGCGAGCGGCGAGAAGTCGGACACGATCTCGGTATACGCGATCGACCAGGCGAGCGGCGCTCTGCGGCTGCTCCAGAAGTATCCGACGGGAAAGGGTTCGAACTGGGTCGAGATCGTGAGCTTCGACTGATGACGAACTTGCGGAACCCCGTCGCTGAGCGAGATAAACGGCGCAGGTCGTCCAACCGAGGAGGGCTGATGGCACGCATCGCGCTTGTGGCAGTTCTGATGTTGAGCTGTGCGCTGCCCGCCGCGGCGCAGTATCCCGACCGGCCGGTGACGCTGCTCGCCGGCTACCCGCCGGGCGGCATGGTCGACATCGTGACGCGTACGCTCGCCGAGACGATGAAGAAACGGTTCCCGAAGGGGATTGTCATCGTGAATCGACCGGGTGCCGCGGGCTCGGTGGCGGTCGCCGAGGTGGCAAGAGCCCAGCCCGACGGCTACACCATCGTGCTCACGCCCGCATCCGGGCTGACGATCGCCCCGCAGATGAACCCGATGGCGTACAAGACACCGGACGATTACGAGCCGTTCGTCAACCTCGTGTCGTACTTCCCCATGCTCGTGGTGCGGGAGGACGCGCCGTGGAAGACCGCGCAGGAGTTCGTGAACGACGCGAAGGCGAACCCCGGCAAGCTCCGCGTCGGCTCGCCGGGCGAAGGGACGTCGAGCCATCTCAACCTCGAGGAGCTGATGGCCCACGCCGGGATCAAGGTCGTGCACGTGCCGTACCAGGGGTGGGGACAGTCATCCCCGGCGCTCCTCGGCGGGCACATCGAGGCGGTCGTCGCGCAGCCCGGCGAGGTCAAGCCGCAGGTCGACGGCAAGCGGATGCGCGTCCTGATGGTCTTCCAGGAGAAGCGTCATCCGCTCTTCCCCGACGTGCCGACGGCGAAGGAACTCGGCTACGACATCGCGAACGGCGTGCTTTATCTGCTCGTGGCGCCGAAGGGCACGCCGGCGCCGGTGCTCCAGTACCTCCACGACGCGGCGCGCGAGGGCATCAACGACCCACTCTTCGTCAACGCGATGGCGACGCGCGGGATCGACCTCGACTATCGCCCGGGCGCGCAGCTGCACGCCGACCTCTGGAAGGAATACAAGTCGAACGGCGAGATCCTGCGCCGCATCGGGCTGGTCAAGCAGTGACGAGTTTTCGCCCCCGATCGCGGCTGGCAGGCCGGGCTTGGGGTTTGCCCGGATTGCCCATAACATAGTCACCGTGTGGCGCCCGGGGTCGGCCGCGAAGAAAGCGATCCTGCCGCCGCCGAACGCACGGAGCAGAAACGATGAGCGCACAGCCGTACGACCGCACGCGCGAG